>JBJXGA010000398.1:0-37511 GCA_046152955.1 Planctomycetales bacterium
CCCCCAGCAGCCCGTTTGGGCAACCGGTTCGCTTTGAAGTCGAATGCCGGGGGGAATTCCCCGAGGAAGGGGTGGTGCGGCTGGTCTCATTGAGCGACGGCGAACGGGCTGAAGTCCGATTGCTCCCCAGTGAGTCCCCCGTGTCGGAAGGTCGGTGGACGTACATCGGACAGCTCCCGCGGCTGGTGGAACCGGTCGAGTGGGAGGTGCGGTTGGGGGACGACACGACTCCAATGGAGCGGCTGGAAGTAATTCCGCTGCCGGCCGTGGCGTTGGAGATGAGCGCGACTCCTCCCGACTATGCCCGTGGCCGGTCTGCCCCGCGCGGATCCGCCGGCGCGCGGCGTCTGGCGGTGCTGGAGGGGTCGGTCGTCGAGATGCGGCTGAACTGCGCCAACAAGCCGCTTCGGTCGGTCAGTCTCCTCGTCGAGGGAGCGAGATTTCCCATGCAGCCCGACGATGACGGGCGACGCGCCTGGAGTCTGAAGCCAACTGCCGGTCCTTTGGATCCGGTCCGGGAACCGACGCGATTTGAGCTGGAAGTGCTCGACGACGACAGACTGTCGCCGGGGGAGCCAGTGCGAGGGGTGGTGGACATCGAGCCTGACGAGCCGCCGCGCGTCGCCGCGGCGGTCGCTTTGGACGTGGTGCTCCCCAAGGGGGCTCCCACGATCTCCTGGGGAGTGAGCGACGATTTTGGCCTGACTGAGGTGCGGCTCACATGGCAGCTTATCCGTCAGGGGGGTGAACCGTCCGAGGGAATGCAGGTTCTATGGACCAAATTGGGGGTGTCGCAGCCCTTGTCGGCGACGTTGAAGGGGCGCGATCGGCTGGAACTCTCCCGATTTCAGCTTGTGCCGGGGGACGAATTGAAAGTGGTTGTGGAAGCGGTGGATGATCGGGGCCGAAGGGCGGGGATGTCCTCCGCGAGCGAACCGATTATGCTACAGGTGCGAGACGAGGCCGGGATTCTGGCGGCGCTCTCCGAAGCGGACGAACGAACTCTCCGGGAGCTTGACGAAATCATCCAACGCGAACTGAAAATCGGAGCCGCGCCATGAACCCGACTCGCGTAACGATTCGGCGTCGCGTGCCGGGAGGCCCTCTCCTGGTCGTGGGGCTGCTGGTCCTCTTGGCGGGGGAAGCCGCGTCGCAGAACGCCGGTCCAGCGCTTCGTTCCGAAAGTCTGGCGCGGCAGCAGGAACTGCAGCGGCAGGCGCGCGAGCAGGCGCGCGGAGTGTTGACGCGCGTTCTGGACCTGCAACTGCAGTCCCTGGAAGAAAACCAACTGACGCACTTGCCGATCTACGGCGAGATCGAACTGTTCCGTCGCCATCTGGACGCTCTTGTCGAAGGAGAGATGCAGGAAGTCATCGATCTCCTGTCGCGCGCTGAGGGGGGATCGGCAGCAGAGATTGAACGGGCTTTGGTCGAGGCGCGGCGCCTGACGCGCGACATCGTGGGTCGGCTCGGTTCTGAACGGAAGCAATTGCTGTTGCGATTCCAGGCGACAGAACTTGGTTTGCATTGGAAACGCCTGATAGACCGCCAGACCCGCGTCCTGAAGGAAACCCGGGGACTCCCCACGCTGTCGGCGCAGGCTCAAGAAACGGCGCTCATCACCACGCTCCAGGGACAGCGCGACGTGGGGACAATGTTCGAGCGTTTGACCGTGGCCTTGAAACAAGCCGCCCAGCTTGAGGGTGAGCCGGGAACCAGGGCGACCGGGGCGCTGCGCGCCTTGGAATCGGCCGAGGCGCCGCGATTGCTCGAACAGGCGGCGCAGACGCTGGAGCAGCTCGACCATGCCACGGCGGTGAAGCGCCAGGAAGCGATCCTGGCGGCGCTCCGCGAGGCGCGCCAGCAGTTTGCTGCCGCGGGAACCGCCGACCCAGGAGCAACGCAGGATCGTGGCGATCTGGAGCGGCTGATGTCTCGCCAGGAGGCAATTCGCGAGGAAACGGGCCGCGCCAAACTGGATGGGGCGGACGCGGACGCACTGGTCGCGAAGGAAAATGGCGTTCGCCAGCAGATCGAAGAACTGGCGCGGCGACTGGAATCGACTCCGGAACTGCGCGATTCGCTGGAACTGGCCAGGCAGGCCGCCGCCAACGCCGCCGCGCGCCTGTTCGAAGGGCAAAAGCCGCAGGCGCTGGCAGAACAGAATCAGGTGTTGGAGCACCTGTCTCAGGCGGCGCAACAACTGGCGCCGGCGGCTGCCGACGAAGCCACTCCCGCCTCGGCCGCCGAATTGGCCGACAGGCAAAAGCAACTGGAAGCGTTGCGAGAAGAACTGGAGAAAATCCAGGCGCAGCAGAACGAGGCCAGCCGTCAGGCGGCCGAGTCTCCGAAGGAAGGGGCGCGGCTGGAAACCGACGTGGCGGCGGCGCTGGGACAATTGGATTCCGCGGCGACTCTCCCCAAGTCGGTCGCAGCCAGTCTCCAGGAGGCTCGTCAGGCGGCGCAGCAGGCCGCGGAGGCGCTCAGGGCGACAGATGAGGAGCGCCCCGATCAACCTCCTGCCAGCCGGGCGGTGGACCAGGCCGATCGCGAGGTGGAACGGGCTGTCGCCGAGGCGCAGTTGGCGCTCGACGATGCCCGTCGGGGCTCTCTGGCGGCACAGTTGGAGGAACTGAATCAGTCGGCCGGCGAACTGGAACAGGCCGCCGCGGCGGAACGGGCCGTGGTTCAGGCGACCCAGGAGGCCGAGCAAGAAGAGGGACTGGCGCCTGAGGAAGCGAGCGAATTGGCACGGGAGCAGGCGCGGATCGGCGAACAAGCGGCCCAGGCGGCTCAGGCTCTGGAACAGAGCGTTCCCGAAGCCGCCGCGCAGGCCCGGCAGGCGCAGGCTGCCGCCGAGGAATCCCGCCAGGCGCTGGAACAATCCACCCCGTCCGATCCGCAGTCAGCCCAAACGGCTGGTCGCCAGGCGCAAGAAGCCGCCGAGAGCCTGGCACAGGCTGCCGCGAAAGTCCGCGAGCAGGCGTCGAAAACGGCGCGGGAGTTGTCTCAGGAAAGCGAACGCCAGCGGTCTCGTGCCGCCGCGCTTCGCCAGGCGATCGAGCGCGCCGCGGAACAGGAGGATTCGTCGCTGCCGGGAATGATGCAGCGGTTGCTCGAGGCGCGGCAGGCGGCCCAGTCGGGGCTGATCGATCAGCACCTGGCGACTGGGCATCCCGAGGCGGCTCTGGCGCGGCAGATGAGCGACCGCATCCGCAAAGCGGCCGACCACCAGATCGTGGCTGAGCAGGCTGCCCGCCGCGCCGAGCAACTGCCGCCGGACTCTCCCGCCGCGGTCGGCATGCGCAACGCTGCGCTGACCGCACAAGAGAGCGCTGTTCGCGAGACGCGGCGCGCGGCGGAGTCGCTCCGCGATCTGGTCCAGACAGCGCGTCAGGAAAAACAACCCGGCGCCGAGCAGGGGGCCAGAATCGTCGCCGAGTTGGACGAGGCCGCGGCTGCCGCCGCCAGCGCCGCCCAGGCGATGCAGGAGGGAAAGCCCTCCGCGTCCGGAAGCTCTCGGGCCGCGGCCCACGCCGCGCTGCGCCGCGTCGAAGCCGAACTGGAGGAACTGGCTGCAACCAGCGCCAAGGCTCCGTCGCGATCCCCTGACGCCGCCGCACAGCAGCGGGTGGCCGACTCGGCCCAAGCCGGGAAAGATGTTTTGGACGGGGACTTTTCCGACCTGGATCAGTTGTTTGGGCGCGCGGCCCGAAACGCGCTGCGGGCCGCGGAACTCATGGAAACGGGGCAGACTCCCCAAGCGGCTGCGTCCCAGGCGCAGGCGGACCAGTCGCTGGTGAAGGCGAAATTGGAGATTCAAAAGAAGCTGACCGAATTGGAGCGCCAACAGGCGCACGCGTTGGCCGGGATGGCCCAGCGCGCCGGCGACTTGGCCCAGGAGGCCGCTTCGGTCGATCCGGAAGCGCTCGAAGCGCTGCGTGATGCCCAGGCAGCGGCTGAAGGAACGCAAATGCCTGGGGAAGACGCCCAGGCCGCCACTCAGCTCGGGGCGCGTCAACAGTCCCGCGCGCAGTCGCAAAAAGCGGCTTCGCGATTGGCGCAGCGCGAACAGCAGCTCGCCCGTGAACAAGCGGACGCATCCGCCGCTCCCCAAAGCGGGGACTCGGAGCAACCGGGGGAAACTCAGGGATCACAGGGGCGCGGCGACATGGGAACCGGCGGCCAGTCCGATGCCGGCCAGCCGGATCAGACGGAAGTTAGCCAGTCCGGCCGTGATGGGAAGGGATCGGGCGAAGGGAATGCGCAGTCAGGCGAGGGGCAGGGGCAAGGGGGGAATTCGTCCGGAAGCGGGGAGCAGGGAACCGGCGGCGGACCCTCGGGCGCTGCCGCCGGAGCGGAATCAGACCCTGCTGCCCGTCCACCGCGGCAGGAGCCGTGGCTCATCCGGCTTCCCCCGGAATTGCGCAAAGAAATTCGCGCCCGTTCGCAACGTCCTCCGCCGCGCCGCTACGAACAACGTCTGCAGCGCTATTTTGAGCGGCTGGAGTGACGACTCCTGCCGCACGTCGCGGCGGTTGTCGGAGCTGCCGCGGCATGGGTTCCCTTCGGTCGCCGCAATGCATCCGAAATTCCCCTGATCTCAACACTCGCCAGCCGCTCCCCGAGCCAACTCGACGCGAATCCTTTCTCGAAAGCCATTGGATGAACGACCCACTGCCCGCCGACGATGTCGCCGCCGTTGCCCACACCGAACAGGCCTTTGGCCGCCTCCGGGACGAGCTGGCCAAGGTCATCGTCGGCCAGAACGACGTGATCGAACAGGTGTTGATCGCCATGGTCGCCGGTGGCCACGCCCTGCTGGAGGGGGTGCCCGGTTTGGCCAAGACGCTCCTCATTGCGTCGCTGGCCAAGGGGCTGGACCTCTCCTTCAAACGGATTCAGTTCACCCCCGATCTGATGCCCAGCGACATCACCGGCACCGACGTCATCCAGGAAAACCTCGAGACCCGAACGCGAGAATATCAATTTCTTCCCGGGCCCTTGTTTGCCAATCTGATCCTCGCCGACGAGATCAATCGAACTCCTCCCAAGACCCAGGCGGCGATGCTCGAAGCGATGCAGGAGCGGCAAATCACCGCCGGAGGCAAACTGCACATGCTTCCCTCTCCGTTTTTTGTGCTGGCGACGCAGAACCCGCTGGAGCAGGAAGGGACGTATCCGCTCCCTGAAGCGCAGCTCGACCGGTTCCTGCTGTACATTCAGGTCGGTTATCCCACCGCCGCCGAAGAATGGGACGTGGCCCGCCGCGTGACGACCGGTCACCGGGAACCGATTCAACCGGTCCTGGCGGCGGCAGACATCCTCCGCATGCAGGCCCTCGCCGCGCGGATTCCAGTGAGCGATCAGGTGCTGGGCTACGCGCACGCCTTCGTGCGCGCCTCGCGTCCCGGCCAGCCGGAAGCCCCGGACTTTGTCAATCGCTGGTTCAACTGGGGGGCTGGACCGCGCGGCGTCTTGACGCTGGTCTCCTGCGCCAAAGCGCGGGCCTTGTTGTATGGCCGCGACCACGCGACGACCGCTGACGTAGGAGCGGTTGTCCGACCTGCCCTGCGCCATCGGATCGCCGGCAACTACGCCGCCCAGGCCGCCGGGATGACCAGCGAAAAGCTGCTCCAACTCCTCCTGGAAGCGGTCCCGGACAACAAGCCCTATCAGAAGCCGGCCGGCTAACCCGTGGCCGGCACAACCTGCGTCGGCGAAGGATTGTGTCATCGCCGATAGAGATGACCGACGCCAATCACCTCGATCCCCCATGTCGAACCCATCGATCCTTTCCCGTTACCTCGATCCCGAGGTGCTCTCGCGGATGGCCGGGCGGCAATTCGAACCGCGGGAACTGGTCCTGGGAAGCCTGGCCGGCGCCCGCAAGTCCCCTTTGGCGGGATTTGCCGTCGAATTCGCCTCGCACCGCGAGTACGTTCCGGGGGACGATCCCAAACACATTGACTGGCGCGTCTATTACACCCGCGACAAGTTCTTCATCAAACAATACGAGATGGAGACCAACCTGGTGTGCCACCTGGTTCTCGACGTGAGCGCCTCGATGCGCTACGGCGAGGCGCAGGAGAACAAATTGCATTACGCCGCCAGGGGGGCACTCTCGCTGGCGCACGCCATCGTGAACCAAAGCGATCGGGTCTCCTTCTCCACGTTCGACAATGACATCCTGGCGTTCATCCCCCCCGCGAATTCCATCGCGCAACTGGTCCGGATGGTCGATCATCTGGACGCCATCCAGCCCGTCCAAAAAACGCGCCTCCCCGAATGCCTCGCCTCCCTGGCCGCGCGGTTCGGCCGCCGCGAGATCGTGATCGTCTTCAGCGACCTGTTCGGCGATCCCGCGGCGCTGGAACAAGCGCTCCAGCGGCTGCGCTTTCAGCAACTCGAAGTGGTGCTCTTCCATGTCATGCACCACGACGAGCTGGTCTTTGACCTGGATGGCCAGGTGAAGTTCGAAGGGCTGGAAGGAGAGCCCGACCTGCAAGCACAGCCCGAAGCCATCCGCTCCGCCTACCTCGACGCCCTGTCCCGATTCACCACCCAGCTCGACGACATGTGTCACCGCAACCGCATCGAGCGCGTCGCGATCGACACCCGCCGCGACCTCGCGGAGGTGTTGGTTGACTACTTGAATCACCGCAGTCGGTTGAACCGGGGGAGGTAGGGGGGAGGGGCTACACGCTAGGGTTTGGCGCTAGGGATTTGGGCTACCTGCTCATGACGATCTGTGCCACTTTTCCGTCCACGAAACCGAACATCAGTGACTGTTTTCCATACCGGGCGATATGGGGTCCATCCGGAGGAGCCTTGTCACCGGGGTGTGCAGGGTCTGGTTTGCCATAGGCGTCGTGAACCTGTTGAACGCTGGAACCGATTCGAATTCCTTTCGACGTCTCGCCAGGAAAGTCGCGCCGCGTCAGGCTCGCCGCGTCCCAGGGATTCGCGATGATCAATCCCAACGTCTCGTTTCCCTCTGGCCCTTGAAGCACGAACTGTAGTCCCATCGAGGGATAATTCAGATAAACCTTGTGCAGAGTGAATTCGGGTTCGCCCAGAATGCCCACAATCTGGTCCCTGGTCATACCGAATTTGACTTCCCCAACGCCGACGCCCGGTTTCATGATCAGCCGGGCGCCTTCTTCCGCGCTTAACGCCGCTCTCAGTTGGTCGGGCGTAATGCCAGCGACCACGTAATCGGGCGGAATGGCCATGTTGAACAAACTATCATCAAGCATTGGATCGAATTCGATTCGGTCGACCAGCACAGCGCCGGCATCAGCCGCCCGAAACGTCAGCCGTACCGGAAGGCCGTTCTTTGGGTCCGACCAGACCTCGGCGTCGATTTTCCATTCGGCGTTTGGCGCGATTTTCACAACCGCTTGTCCCTTTGCCCCTGGATACCGTCGTCCCGCGGCGTCGGTATGCTCCGCGATCGGTTTTGAAACGATCTTCGACAGGTCGCGGAAAATGGCGTAGAAGTCGAGTGCCTGGCTGATTGCGCGTCGCGGCAGGCGGTAGGCCAACTTGCTTGATGACTGAAACATCACCTCCAGTCCTGATTTCGAGTCAGCGACCACCACCACCCCGTCTCCTTCGAACCGCGACCGAGTTCCAGAAACAAATAGCCGCCCACGCTGACCATCGACATCGACAAGGGCTTTCAAAGTCTTGGTCACCTTCACCCGCTCGGCGGCCTGGGCAAACGCCGATGACGTAACACCGCCCCGATTTGCCAGAAACAGAGAAACCAAGGCCAATGCCGCGATCGTTGAACCGGCGAATTTGGCCGCGCGGCTTCGCCAAAGGCTGGTGAGTACGGGCCGGTGAATCGCCGGCGGAGCCAATCGATTCAAGTAGTCGGGTTTGGCGGCGACATCAATCGACCGCATTGCCGAAACCGCCGCTTCGAGACGCCCCGAGATTCCGTGTTCCCCATTCTGTTTGTGTGTCGTCATGGCCGGTGTTCCTTTACTGGATTGTGTGATTCAAGTCGCGTTCGCAACGCAACTCGGGCGCGATGCAGGAGTACCCCCAGATGATTGACGGAAACACCAAGCACCTGGGCCGCGTCTTGATTTGAAAGATCGTCGACCTGCGTCAACAAAAAGGCCGATGCCTGAACTTCCGGAATTGTTGCCAGCGCTGCTCGAAAGGCGTCGAGTAATTCGCTCTCCTGGGCTTGTGCCGCTGGACCTGTTTTCGGATCGGTGACGACTTGAATATCGCCAGCCAACCGGGTTCTCTCTCGATCGCTGATGCGTCGGCGAATCGTGTCAATGGCCCGGGCCGCCGCGATACGTTTCCACAGTGATCCTGCATGGCGTATGTCGTTCACGCGAGCCTGGCGTGACGCCAGTTCGTAGAATGACTGTTGGTAGCAGTCCGCCGCATCATCACCATCGTCTCCGAGAATTCGCACGATCAGCCCCCAGGCCAGATGGCCCTGATCTCGCAACACGACCTGCATTTGATTGGCCGGCTGTACTTGCATCGACGTTCCTGACATACCTTGTAGGTCGCACGACCTCGCGAAACATTACACGAAGCTCGCACGATTTGGCTTTTCACCTCGAATCCTGGCGCGGTGTCGCCCGGCGTTGCAGACCCCCCGCCAGAATGCGCGAGTCAGGACATTGGTGTCTCTTCTCAGTTCTTGACATCCGGTGATGTGCCTTCGGGCCCATTGGCGGGATTGCCTTCCTCGAAAACCACGGAACTTATGATCGCTTGAAGTTGGTCGAGTCTGGCAATCGGCTGATCGACGTCGAACATCAAGATATCGCCGCCTTCCAGCTTGCGATGCTGGATCTGTTCGGCTTCTTGGCGGGAACGCCGCCGCATGGTGTAACGCGGAAATGCGAATTCTTCTTGCGTCCGCTCGCCCCCTTTCAACGACAGACGCCCCATAGCCAGAACCGGATCTCGTCCAATCTCGACCCGCCATTCCGTCGTTGAAGGATCGGAGCCGTAGGGCACTTGCTTGTCCACATAGACGTACCACGCTTCGGTCTCCGGTGAATCGGCCGCAACACATACGCGCAGCGGCAGCATGAGAGAAACAAGAACGATCGTAAGACAGGACTTTGTCACTTGGACTTCTCCAGCGCATTGATGAGTTCCTGCATGGCGTTCAGGTAGGTCGCCAGCGCTCGCTTGCCCTTGGCTGTGATGGTGTAAGTGCTCTTGGGGCGCCGTCCCACGAACGACTTGTGGCAGGTGACGTACGCGATTTCCTCCAGCTTGATCAAATGCAGACCGAGCGCTCCGTCCGTGACATCCAAACGCTTCTTGAGGGTTGTGAAATCGAGCGAGCCCCCCATTTGCAACGCGGTCAACACTCCCAGCCGAACGGGGCCGTAAACGGCGCTGTCCAGCCCGTTGAAGTCGATGGGATTGTCGCTCATACGACGGTCTCGCTCTCGACGGGAGGCTTCGCATCCAGTCGCGTCTGCCGCCAGAGGAAAGCCGCTGTCAGCAAACAGACGCAGGCGAGCACTCCGACGCCAACCGTCGCAATGCGCTGTGGTGTCAGCACTGGAATCAGCACTCCAAACGCGATCATGGCGACTCCGCCGATCAGATAGTTGCGGCGCGCGGAATCCAGAACGCCGATACCCGTCAGCACTGCGCCGATGCAGAAAATGACCGCCGCCCCGGCCGCCTCGCGACTGATCCCGTTCCGCTGGCTCCACCACAAGAAACCGATGGCCGCCGGCACGAAGGCCAATGCGGCCATGCTCCCCAACTTGTATTCCTTCCGCAACTGGGTACGTTCCGGTTGTTTCTCCTGCACCTGAACGTACCGGCGAAGATACGCCAGAAAGCCTGGCAGCAATGCCGGGATCAGAATCAGCAATCGATTCCAAGTAGTGAACTCGACCAGCGGCAACGCGATCAATGCCCCCAGCCCGATCAGCAGGATCGGCAAAATGTCCCCTTTGTCATAAGGCTCGTCCAACTTCATCGCCTGCCGCATCGTGAACAGGTCGTCTTTCAGGCGTTTGATCTCTTCGTTGGGCACGGCGTCACTCCTTCGTTCATTCATCGTCACACTCGTGGACACTGACTACTCTGAATATAAGAGTATCGGCTGAGCGTGTCCCCGTCAAGATGTTGCCTGGAAAGATTTCCAATTCCATCGGTGGCTGATCCGAAAGCAGTGCGCCACTAATGAGTGGCTCGCCCGCACCTATGACGCCGAGCGCTCCCCTGGCGGCGGAAGCACCAAACGCAGATACCGGGAGCAATGAGAGAGCACCAGCCAGCTTACGACAGCCACGCTCGCGAGTCCGAGAACTCCGACAGTCCGTTCGGCCATTCAGTTTGGGGACTGCCGTTGAGGAGGGCCAGTATCAGGAACGTCGTACCGAAAGGGGCCCAACATTCTTCAGTAGACACGGCCCGACTCGGAGAGTCGGGCGGTGACAACCAAAGCGGCCGGACCGGGCCAAAAACGGCCCGTGTGCGTTGCTGGATGTTTTCGCTATCCGCCGCATACAAGTTTTGAAGACGAATTCGTGGTGAAGGAATGCACCAATCAAGAAAGCGATGAACGGAATCGTTCTTCGAATAGCCATCCTTGTGCCCCATTGACGAGGTTCAACGATCATCGGATCGGCGGTGATTACTCTGATGCGGAACCGGCCCGACCGCCGGCTTGGAGTCACTCACCTGGGGCAGTTTGTAACGCAGACTCTCGCCGATCGTCGGCCTTTCGCTTGACCTTCGGCAACACCTCTTGCGCCAGATTCTGGGCGTCCGCATTTTTCAGCCCGTGTCGTCTGGCGACCCGGTAGATCAACGGTCGGTAAATCGACACAAACTCTTGCCACGCCTCGCGATCCTGTGAATCGCGAATCCGCAGCAGCAGGCTTTCACGCGTGTCTGGGCTGTGAGTCATGTGCATCGTTCCTACCAGTATAACGCGGAACATCGAGTGACCTGTCACACGAGTCCCTGATCAGCCCGCGCGCGGCAGGGACACAACTCGGAAATCCCAAAAGTCTCACACCCGAATTGGCAATTCTGCAAAATTGTCGGGCGGTACGGAGCGGGGGTCACCAGCGAGTCCCGCTGTGCCAACACTGCCAAACGCCGCCACCTGCTGACGACCAGCCGGCGTGCCTTGCGTGGAAAAAACCGGCCACTCCGCGAATCGCTCGGCTCTGACCGACGACGCGGCGTGATTCGCCTTCAGAGTCTCCGTTCAAATGCCCTGTGGCTGCGGTCGCTGGGGCCACGTCGGGCACGAGTTGTCCTTGGCCTCATCGACTTGATTCAGGGGGCACGGTCGTTTCTGGACAACCAATCCCAAAATGCCGTTCGGGCCGACTTTTTGTCAGCCCACCCCGGCCTTTCCCTGCGGGGGTGGGAAGGGAGAGTTTTGATCGGTTGCGGATTTTCCTTCTGGGGAGGTTACCGTTGTACCGCGACGCAGATTTCGCGGCGGTTGTGGTGGAGTTGGCGAGTGCGGACATTTTGAAAACCCCAGCTTCGGATCCGTTCCAGGTATTCGGGAATCGTCTGGGCCATCGACCACTCGAGCAGCTTGAGGGTCAGCAACATTCCCTTGAGCTTCACGCCGCGGTGCGTGACGATCGCCTCCACGGTGTCGAGCGTGTAGTTGGGGGGGAGGTTGATGTCGCAGGTGAGCCAGTGGACGCCGATAAAATCCTGGCGGCGGACCTCTTTGGATCGCCGACGCAGATGCCGGAACCGCGGATGCCCCAGGACCAGCGGATGGACTTCGGCCGGGTCGATCCCCAGCACCTGCGCTCCCCGGTTGAGCAAGACTTGCGACGCGCCGCCGGGGGAACAGCCGATCTCGGCGACCCGTTCACCCGGACTGATTGCGAATCCCGACCAGGCGATCGCCTCCTGCATCTTGAGATACACGCGGGAAACTGCGTCGGCGGGCAATGGCGAAAGAAACAACCCCCCCGGCCAGCCCGATTCGATCGATCGGACCCGATGGAATCCAATCCACCACACTTCGGGATCGACCAGCACCACATCTCCGGCAAGCTCCCCCGGCAACGCGGGGGCCAGCAGGGGAGACGAGGCGTCGGCGATGGCAGGAGCTGGCTCGCCAAGCGGCGTGGCGTTCGCGTCGTCGGTGAGCCGGTCGGCAGCGGGATCGGGGGCTGGTGACGGGTGTTTCGAATCGAGCGCGGCAGCCAGGAGCTCGGCGATCTGGCTCGCCTCGGCGGTCATCCCCGGTTCATAGTCACGCCAGCCCGGTTCAGCGGCGTCGCGCGGCCAGACATGCAGGCGATTGATGGGGAGGTCTTGGAACAGCGTCTGCGCCTGGCTGATGAGTTCGTCGCGCGTTCCGGCGGCGGCCTTTCCGAGCGACAGGCCACAGGCCCGCGCAAAAGCGCATTGCAGGTCGAGCGTGTCGGGGGGGCTGGCGTCGGGGGGGAGTTTGAACGTCAGAAAGCCGGGGCGCGAGTAGGCAAACCGAAAGCTGGGCCACAACCGCCCCATCTCCGCCTTGAGCGCCCCTTCGGCGCCGACCTGGCAGGTGACAAACACAAACGGAGAGTGGGGATTCATCTTGCGGCGCGCCGGGAAATCATGGAGCATAACACGTGTGACATGGCGGCAGAAGCGTTGCTTGCCGAATCCCAGTCGATCGCCGTATGATGGAACGAGGTTAGTTCTGGACAGGATTTCGAACGATGAGCACCGTGGAAACAGAGGACGAGGTTCAAGTCGTCACCCGCCGGCCGACTCCGCAGACCCGGTCCAAGCCCAAGCAGCAGCCCCCGTATGCCGTCATCGTCGAGAATGACGATCTGCATACCTATGCGTATGTGATCGAGGCGCTCTCAAAAGTCTTCGGCTATAGCCAGGAAAAAGCGTTCAGCCTGGCCGTGGAGATCGATTCCGCCGGTCGCGCCATCGTCTGGAGCGGCACGAAGGAATTGGCCGAGCTGAAACGAGACCAAATTCGCGGCTTCGGTCCCGACCACTACGCGCTCAAACCGGTGACGTTCCCGCTGGGGGTGTATTTGGAACCGTTGCCGTAGGTTCTCACGCAAGAATTGCGTCGTGGATTTCGCCGGAGACGTCGGTCAGGCGGAAGTCGCGGCCGGCGAAGCGGTAGGTGAGCTGCTCGTGGTCGAGTCCCAAAAGGTGCAAAATCGTGGCGTGCAGGTCGTGGACGTGCATTTTGTTTTCGATGGCGTCCCAGCCGAATTCGTCCGTGGCTCCGTAGGCCATCCCCCCGCGGATCCCGCCTCCGGCCAGCCACATCGTGAAGCCGAAGGGATGATGATCTCGGCCATCGGCCTTTCCCTCGCGGGCCGGTGTGCGGCCAAACTCACCTCCCCAGATGACCAGCGTCTCGTCCAGGAGGCCGCGCTGTTTCAGGTCTTGCAAGAGTCCCGCGATCGGCCGGTCGGTGGCCAGGGCGTTTTTCTCGTGCCCCGCCTTGAGGCCACTGTGCTGGTCCCACGGCTGGAATCCCCCCGTTGTGTGGTAGAGTTGAACAAATCGCACGCCGCGTTCAACGAGCCGCCGCGCCAGCAGGCACTGGCGACCGAACACCTCCGTCGTCGGCTGATCGAGTCCGTACAGGGTCGCGGTGGATGGGGATTCCCCTCCGAGGTCAAACGCCTCCGGCGCGGCGCTCTGCATGCGAAACGCCAATTCAAACGAAGCGATCCGGGCGCTCAGGCGATGATCGTCGAGCCGTTCGAGATGGTGCAGGTCATTGAGCTGCGCCAACAAATCCAACTCGCGCCGCTGCTGCCGGGAACTGACGCGCGGATTGCTCAGGTTCTTCATGGGCCGCGCAACATCAGAGACGAACGTCCCCTGGTAGGCGGCAGGGAGGAAGCTGGCGCCATATTGCCGGGCTCCCTCGATGATCGGTCCCGGCCCGATCGCCACGAAGCCGGGGAGGTTCTGGTTCTCAGTCCCCAGGCCATAGGTGATCCACGCCCCCAGGCTGGGGCGGGAGAGCACCCGCTCGCCGGTGTGCATCAGCAAACATCCGCCGGGATGATTCGGGTCGTCAGTCACCATCGAGCGGATGATGCACAAGTCATCGACGCAGGTCGCCGTCTGCGGAAACAGTTCGCTGACCTCCAGACCGGACTGGCCATAGCGTTGAAATTTCCACGGGGAGCCAAGCAGGTTGCGCTGTTGACCGAGATACAGTTTGGGAGAAGGCTGTCCGTCGTCGCGCGAGAGGCGCGGCTTCGGGTCGAAAGTATCGACCTGCGACGGTCCGCCCGGCATAAAGAGGAAGATGACCCGTTTGGCCCGCGGCAGGAAATGGGGTCGGCGCGGGGAGAGAGGATCGAGGTCGGTCCCCTGGGGAGCGCCGATCGAGTCCTCGGCCAGCAGCGCCGTCAGTGCCAAAACGCCAAATCCTCCTCCGGTGCGGCGCAACAACTCCCGCCGACTCAGGGGAGACGGGGCGCAAGCCACGCCTCTTGAGTCGTGGGGGCATCCCACCTCTTCCGCCGCCGATCCGATCCTCTGTTCAATCGACATAAACAAACTCATTCGTCAGAAGAATCACCAGACACAATCGCTCCAGCCAGCCGGGTGGCCCGATGGTTGCCGCTTCAGATGCACCGACTGCCTCCGGAGTGGTCTGACCCGCCCCGGCATTGGCCAAACGCTCCACCTCCTGCGCCGCCAAACCCCGTCCGATGTCCATCTCTGCCGCCGTGGCTGGCCGACCCAGCGCGATCTCGAACAACCGCTCGATCCAGGCGTCCGGAGTTCCCTCGGGCTGATCCTGGACGACTCGCCGCGCGAGGGCCGTCGCCAGGTCATTGACCAGCGGGTCGTTCATCAGAAACAGCGCCTGCGGCGCGACGACCGAGTCATGGCGGCGCTCGATCACACCTCCCCCGTCCGGTCCATCAAACAGTGGACAAAACTCCGACGCCTTGGCGCCGGTGCGAACTGACATCAGATACAGACTCCGCCTGGGGATCGCCGGATCGAGGAAACCTGGTCCGCCAGCGGTTTCGTCCAGCCTGTTCGCCGCGGCCAGCAGGCTGTCGCGGATCGCTTCGGCATCGAGCCTGCGACGATTCAACCGTCCCAGCAGCCGGTTTTCTGGATCGGCTGCTCGGGTCGCCTCTGCGGCACGCGAACTCTGCTGGTAGACGCTCGACAGGAGGATCGCGCGGTGCAGTTCCTTGATCGACCAGCCGGAATCGACCAGCATCCCCGCCAGTTCATCCAGCAGTTCCGGATGGCTGGGAACTTCGCCGCGCACGCCGAAGTTGGTCGAGGTCCGTACCAACCCCTCTCCGAAATGGTGTTGCCACAAGCGATTGACGATGACCCGCGCCGTGAGCGGATGTGCGGGGGAGGTGAGCCAGTCGGCCAACTCGCGGCGTCCGCTCCCCTCGCGGATCGTGGGGGGGTGCGCGCCGGCGAGGACGCGCGGGACGCCGCGCGGAACCGTCGGACCTGGATTGGCCGGATTGCCGCGAATGGCGACTTGCGCGTCGTGAAACCCGGAATGTTTCGTATCGGCCGGTCCCCCTTCCAGAACGACGACCGCGCGGGGGATCTCGGTGGTCGGTTTGTTTTTGAGTTGCTCCAACTCCTGAGAGAGCGCGGCGAGCTGTTCACTGGCCTCCTTCGGGAGCAACCGCGCCCGGTCCGCATCGGATCCCCAATAGGGACTGCGCGAAGACAACAATTCCGCTAGCAACTCGTCAATCGGATCAAGAGGTGCTTCGGCAACCGGCGACGGACCAAACCAGCGGTCTTTGAGTTCGGCTTCGATCCGCAGGCGGGCCATCTCTTCCAGCGGGGCCGCATAGACCCTGAGTTCCGCCAGGTCTCCTCGAAAGCGGGCGCTTCCTCCCGAGCCGGGACCGCCGATCGCCAGCGCAGTGATCGCTGGATCGGACGAGACGGCGGTGATCCCCTGGCTGGTTCCGGCTGGTTCGCCATTGCGAAACAGGGCGACCCCCGCCGGTCCCCAGGTCAGGCTGACGAGTTGAAAGTCGGGGGACGCCGGGGGGGGCATGACAATGTCTCCGCTGGCGCCGTTGCGGCGGAGGATGGCGTGCAGTCCGCCGTTCGCGGCGGTCATCAGTCCCAGGCCATGTTGACCGGCCGACGAGTCTTCCCATCCGATCAGGCGCTGGTCCCCCGCAGCGGCCGGGTCGCTGCGATACACGACAAACAGGCTCCCCACTTCCGGAACGACGCGCGGGACTTGCAATGATGCCTGGCCTTGAAATCGCACGACCGGCCGCAGCGTGTCGCCGAATTTCCCCTGGGCCAGAACCGGGCCGGGAACTTGAGCCTTCGCTTTGGCGTCCTGGGGACTTCCTCCGCGATCAGGCCAAAGCACAATCTCTCCCGCGGCGTTGGCGACAAGTCGGCGGTCGTCGGCGCGGAACCGCAGGATTTCTATGCCCGCAATTTGCTGCAGGACGGGGTCGGCCGCGAGCACCTCCCGCCGTCGATCGGCCAGCGCGCTGAGCTGATTCCCCAGTTCGTCGGCCGTTCGTGTGCTGGACTCCTCATTTTCGGCGGCCAGCAGAGGGGCCAGTGCCGGTAGCGGAGGTTGCTCCTGAAGCCATTGCAGCCAACGCGCCAGAATGGCCGGGTCGAGCTGTCGCTGGCTGGCGAAATCCTCGAGCGTTCCTGGGGCGGCCTCCGATGGGCGATGCATCCAGACCCACGCCGCTGAGGCGTACTGGGACGTTTCGCCGGTGATTTGGCGCTCGACCTGTTCCCGGTGATACCGCTCGGCAAACTGGCTGATCGCCGAGGGGAGTTCGGCCAGGCGCTGTTTGTCGCGCGCCTGCTCCGCTTCCAGCGCCTGCCGCCGCGCCGGCGCCATTAGCGGCGCGCGCACGAGCGGTGTGTTCCCTTTGATGGGACCGGGGATCAGTCGCGTACTGAAAAAGATTCCTGCCAGCGCATAGTAGTCCTCCGTCGAAATCGGATCGTATTTGTGATCGTGGCACCGGGCGCAACCAAGCGTCAGTCCCATGATGGCCCGTCCCATGACGTCGATCTGGTCGTTGACGTAGTCGGCGATCATTTGTTCCTTGTCGACGTCGCCGGGGACAAAGTCCGCCAGCGCCAAGAGCCCCGTGGCGACGAGCGCGTCGATGTCAATGGCGTGGGGATCCGCAGGCTGCAGCAAGTCGCCGGCAATCTGCATCCGAACGAATTGGTCGTACGGCAGATCGCGATTGAACGCTCCCACGACCCAGTCCCGGTAGCGCCAAATCTCGCGGAAATCGCTCTCAGGCGGAAGCTGGATCAGGTCACGCGCATCGGCATACCGGGCGACATCCAGCCAATGTCTCCCCCACCGCTCTCCGTAGCGGGGGGAGGCCAGCAGCCGATCGACCACCCGCACAAACGCCTCCGGAGAATCGTCGGCCAGGAACGCGCGCAGTTCGTCGGGCGCAGGGGGGAGTCCCGTCAGATCAAACGTCACGCGCCGCAACAGCGTCCGGCGATCGGCCGGCGCTGCCGGCCGCAGTCCGCGCTCTTCGAGCGGCGCGAGGATGAAGCGATCGATCCGAGACTGGGGCCAGGCGGCGTCCCGAACGCGCGGAGGAGGCCCCCGCCGGACAGGCTGCAGCGACCAGTGGCGCGCTCCCTCCGGCAACGCCGCTCCATCCGCCTGAGCCGTCGCAGAGTCCCCCTGGCCGTCGGCAGGGATTGCGTCGCCTTCACCCGCACCGCACAGACCACTCCAGGCGAGGGCCGCGAACAGTCCGTGGATGAGATAGGTGCGGGGCATTGGGTGTCAGTCGTGTGGAATCAGAGTGCCGAGACATTCAAGAGAGTATTATCGCTTCAGTTTTCGCAACAGGGCTTCGATCGCTTCGCGCATATGGCGGGCCGAGGCGTGCCGGTCGTCCGGGTTCTTGGCAAGCGACTTGTGGATGATGGCAGCCAGTTCTTCCGGCAGGTCCGGACAGCGCTCCAGCAGCGGGATGGGTTGTTCTTCCAGGACCACGAGAAACTTGCAGGGGCCATCCTGGAAGTTGAACATGTTCTCTCCCGACAGATAACGATACAGCGTAGCTCCCAGCGAATACAGGTCGCAGGAGGGACGCGCCTGGCGGGAATTGATCAATTGCTCCGGGGCCATGTAGGCGAGCGAGCCACAGATGTCGCCGTCGCGGCTGACTTCGCTGAATCCGGCGTTGGTGAAGCACTTGGCCAGTCCAAAGTCCGCCAGTTTGACCGATAGTTTCGAACTCTGTTTCGTCAGCAGGATGTTGGCCGGTTTGATATCGCGGTGGACCAGCTCCAATCCGTGGGCGTATTCCAGGGCGTCGAGCACCTGACAGGCAATCCCGCACACGACCTGCACGCGGCTCATCAGGGATCGTCCGGCCACCAGTTCCTCAAACGGGACGGCCGGTACGCACTCCATGGCAAAAAAGGCGGTTCGACCGGCTGATCCCAGTTCCAGAAAGCGCACGATCCGACGGTGCTTGAGCTGGCTGAGGATACTCACCTCGCGGAGGAACAACTGCAGCGATTTGTCGCCGCTGATCTGGGCCGGGGTCAGGACTTTCACCGCGCATTCCCGGCCGCTTGCCTTTTGCACCGCACGGTACACCGCCCCCATTGCTCCCCGCCCCAATTCCTCGTGGAGTTCATAGCCGGGAATCAGGGGCGTCCCGGAATTCTTCGCAGCGGTCGGTACGAGCGATTCCGGGGAGGAATGGGGAGGGCTCCCACCGCCGATCGGCAGCGCGGCGGGGGGCGTTGGAAGCTGGTCTTGCGCCACATCCCCCGGCGGGGGGGAAGGGGAAGCAAGGGGAGGGAGAGGAACCGGTGCGACAGGCTCATCCAGCGTCGCCTCCATCCCCCCCGTCACATTGAAACGGATCTTGGTCCGTCCGCCAGAGATGATATCCCCGTTCTTCAGAAAGCATTCCTTGACTTTGCGGCCATTCACCGAAGTTCCGTTGCGACTCCCCAGGTCGAGCAGGTAGCACATCGGGGGGTTGAACTCCAAGCGGAAATGGTGCCGTGAAAAGTGCGGGTCGTTTTGCAGCCGCAGTTGCGCGATTTCAGCCCGACCGGCAATCAGCGTGTCGTGTTGCGCAAATTGAAAACGGGCTCCCGCGTGGGGACCGTCGGTGACTTCCAGCGAGATGGCCGTGGTGTGAGGAGACATGGAAAGTAAAGCTGCAGGAGGAGGATCGTCGACAGGAACGCGGAGTGGAGGGGTCAATTCCCAGAAGGACGAAGGAACGGGCGGCACGTCGGGAAACGCCCTCTGGATCGCCGCGGACGAATGGGGAAAACGTCGATGATACTTCGCGACCAATCCGCCGTTGAGCGTTTCGCCACGGAGTTCGGCGTCAAGTCGCAACAGGGCTGCCAGCAGATGGGTGTCATGGGGGAAAGCGCTGTCTGAAATGAATTCTTCGAGCCGCGGGGAGCGACCCGCTCTCCAGGCCGATTCATACTGATCGCAAAGGGTGTCAATCTGCCGCAGCCGGTCAACGGAGACCCGAGGATGATCAGCCATCGGTTGGACGATTCCTCGTGAGGAGATGCGATCGATTCTCAAGGTAGCTGCCGAACCGATCGTGAAACCCGACAGCCAACGGGTTGAAACGGAGAAAACGCATGAAAATCCAGGAGCGGAAGGTGAAGTGTCAAAACTCCAATGATGGAAGCAACGTTGCTCCGGCGGTCAGGCTGGTTTCAACTCCTGCTCCCAGAGGGCGCGGATCAATTGCAGTTTTCGTTCGATGCGACGCTCGCTGCAGGAGAGCAGGTCGGCGATTTCCCGATGGGTGTGTCCCATCATCCGCAAGGCGGCGATTCCTCGCAATTGCTCATCGAGCAGCCCGAACAGGTCGCGACACAACAGATCCAGCGCCCCGTCGTCGGGGGCTGCCGGGGATAGCTCGGGTGTGAGCGCTGCAACCGTTCGTCCGCCCCCCCGTTTGGCGGTCTGCTCGCGCTCCAGCAGCTTGCGGGCTTTGCGGACGGTGATGATCCCTAGCAGATTCCACAGATTGTCTCGATTGGTGGGAGGATCAAACTTTCCCCCCGCGGCACCCTTCCAGAAACTGGCAAAGGCGCTTTGGACCACGTCGTCGGAATCGGCACCTCGCAGCGTTCTGCCCCCCAGTGTGCTCCTGGCCAAACCCTGCAATCGGGGAAAAAACCGCTTCCACAACTCAGAAACCGCCCGTTCATCGCCGACGCAGAACCGATCGTACAGCCCGGTGATCGATCCCAAAGGATCGTCAGGCAGGGCGAGGTTTTCGGTCGGACCAGACACGGCGACTACCCGATTCGAGGTACGAACTCTCCGGTGGATTCAGAGATTGAACGAATTATGGATTGTCCCGAACCGTTCGCGGACCTGTCAAGCGGGCAAACTGGTTTCTCATCGCAAGTTGCTTGGAGGATGGCACTTCGGGCGTCAGTTCTGGTTGACGACAGAGAAATTCGAAGATAGGCTGTCGGGAGTCGGCCAACATTCCGCAGTTACTATTTGAGACGCGGAAATTCCCCCCCCGCATTCGCCCTTTGGTCACGCGACGGTGCGGATCGGGGACGTCTGGCACTCTGGAGGAGGGGTTCATGCAAACCAAGATGCCGGTGTTCGCGAGTGGCTTGTGCGTGCTGGTGATGTGGCAGGTTTCGATCGCCCAGGGACAGGTTCTCGTCCGGCGGAATTGGGCGCCGTATCACGTGGGGGCGACCGCGCTCTCGACCCAGATTCTGGCCACCGCCGAATATGTCCGCGCTTCGGGTGAAGCCACGCGGAATGCCGCTGAGGCCCGCGAAATCCGCGCCCGCGCCGTGCGGCAGGAAATCGTCAATTCTAAAGAGTGGGTCAAGGCGTACTTCGAGCGACGGGAAATCAATGAGGCGGAACGACTCAAGAAATTCATCTCGCAGCATGATCGGCTGGAACTGCAACACGCCAAGACCTGGGAACTGCTCCGGGACGATCCGGAGGTGACAGGGCCGATGATCATCAATGGCGAGGCGCTGAATTTTCTGTTGAACCGTCTGTCCGGCAGCGTGTTGGCCTACCAGTTCTCGATGAATCCGGCCGCGAACGATCTGGAGAACAACGAGTTCTTGCGCCTTGATCCGCAAACCGTGGCGGGTTTGCAGGTCCAGCGCGACCTGCCCAATGGCCGCCGGCTGGTGTTCCGCCTGGCGAAGGGGGTCGCGACGGACGTCGAGAACTGGCCCTATGCGCTCAGCGGCGAGGAATTCCTGACGCAGCGCCAGGCGTACAACGAGGCGCGAGCGCAGGTCATTCTGGTCGCCCGCAACGGTGGTGAGACACGTCCGGCGGCGGCGAAACTTTCGCGAGCGTATGACGCGCTGGATGCCGCCTACTGGAAGGTGAATGGCCGGGAATCGCGGCTGAAAGGGGCTGCCAAATCGGCCGAGTATTGGCATCAACACTGTCGCGCGCAGCGGTTCCTCAAGAGCCTGGCCGGCGAGGTGGCGCAGCTCCAGGAGGCGGGGGGGACATTGGCCGAGGATGGACTGAGTTTTCGCGGCGCGCATCTGATCGCCCTGTTGACGCACATGTCGCGGAATGGCCTGGAGTTTGCCCCGGCGGCGGACAGTGATACTGCGGCGTATCATCAGGTGTTCCGCCGGATGCGTGACCTGTATGTGAATATCGCCGATGCCGCGGGACAGTCCAAACGTTCAGAAGCGGGGGCGAAATGAGAGGTTCGACATCAGCGCGTTGCCGCAGGAATCGAGGTCCGGCATGCCCGTGATTCAAATCGTGGGCGGGACGCGAGTCCAGATCGAGGCGGAGGGGGTCACGATCGGCAGCGATTCCGCGACGGGGATTGCCTTTCCCGCGGATCCGCGCTTGGAACCGCACCATGCGGTCATTCGTCAGGTCGCCGGTCGGTGGTTGATCGAAGCGCAGGGAACGCGGCTGTTTCAGATCGGGTCGGGAGTCCCCACCCGCATGGCGTGGCTCAGTTCCGGGGACTGCATCAAGCTGAGTCAGGAAGGACCGGAGCTGATTTTTTCCCTCTCAGAGCCGGCACAACCAGTTGCCATGCGGAGCGAACCAGCCAAACCTGTCGCGATCGCGACCGGCGCGATTCCGGCTCCGGCGGTTCCTGCGCCTGGGCTTGGAACACGAACCTCGCCGCGTCCATCATCTCCTGCTGCGCCGGTGGCGAGAGACCATCCGGCGGCCTTCGCCGCGTCTCCTTCCTCCAAAGTTACTCCCACGCCGAGGCGCCGATGGGATGGTGTTCATCCTCTGATCTGGGCCTTGTGCGGAGCGGGGTTCGTCGCGGGAGGGTTGCTGCTGGGGATCGTTACTTTCGGCGGCGGTCGCCAGGAGGAACTCCGGAACGAGACGCGCGGACCGGACTCCATCACGCGAAACGGCGAGACGCCTGACGAATCCGGTGCTGCCATACCCTCCGGCGGGACGGCCCGGTCGGTGTCGTCCCAGGCCGATCAAATGCGGCGCGCGTTGGGATTGATCGTTGCCAGACTCCCCGAAGGTGGGCCGGAGTTTCAGGTGGGGACCGCGTTTGCCATTAGCGCGCGGGAATTGGTCACCACCGGACGCGTCGCGCATGAACTGCAAGAGCTCCGCGCAAAGGGGATGCAGGTGTCCGTGCGGTCCCTGGAGGGAGGCCCGGACCGGCCACTGGCAGCCGTGAAGATGCACCCCGAGTTCCTCCGGGCTCGTGCCGAAGAGCCGCAGGCCCTGGAAGAATACAATGCGTTGTTCGACAAAATTGAGCATCCGGAACCAGGCGCCGACGCTGCGGAGCTCGCCGCACTCGTCGTGGCGGCAGAATCGCGGGTGTTCGACACACTGCAACGCCAGATCAGCTTCGATCTGGCATTGCTGGAAATTTTCGTTGATTGGGGCGCCTGGTTGGGCTTGGCGGACGAGAATCAGCCGCTCGCACCCGGAGTTGGACTGACCCTCTGGGGACTCCCGATCGCGGCCGATCAAGTCATGATCAATCCGGAACAGCCGCTGGATCCGCTCCGCGCTTCGGCCCAGGTTCTTCTGAGGATGGCAGCGGGGGATCGATCAGCATCTCGGCTGCGCGTTCGAATCGCCGAAAACCTGGAGGGAACGCGCTGGTCCGGGAGCCCGGTCCTGAACGGCGCCGGACGGGCCGTGGGGGTGTATTCGCGTCCGGCGCTGCCGGGGCTGGATCCTGCCGATCAGCCTCCGGCGGGAACACATGATCTCGTTGAAGTGGTCAATTTGGGGGGAGTGATCCCATGATTTCAACAGCGTCCCTTTGTCGCCGGACGCCATTGGCGATCTGGCTGGCCATCGCCAAAGC
Organism: Planctomycetales bacterium; assembly: GCA_046152955.1. Classification (GTDB taxonomy): domain Bacteria; phylum Planctomycetota; class Planctomycetia; order Planctomycetales; family Planctomycetaceae; genus SIAF01. The sequence goes on from JBJXGA010000398.1 coordinate 23,328, forward strand.
CATCAGCGGCGGAAACGCCTGATCACGGCCTTCAATCGCAAAACACACCCTGGGCACAGCCGCCATGTCCGACGAATCGCGACAGTCATTGCCACCGGCAAAGGAGTTTCCAACCGGAAAGCTTGGTACGCCCCGGGGGGCGCAGCGTGCCGCGCCAAAATCACAAGAGACCCTCCCCCCCCACGCCGGCGATACGAGTTTGCCTCCCGAGTCGCTCGTCGGCGCCGCGAGGGATCCATCGCACGGCGCGCCTCCCCCCACCGTGTTTGGCCGCTACAAGATAGTCCGCCTTCTGGGTGCCGGGGCCATGGGGGCGGTCTACCTCGCCGAGGACACTCAGTTGGGGCGGCAGGTGGCGCTCAAGATGCCGCACCTTGGGACGCACAAAGACGCCACCAGACTGGAGCGCTTCTATCGTGAAGCGCGGATCGCCGCCACGCTGCATCACCCCCATATCTGTCCGGTCTATGACGTGGGGGAGTGCCAGGGAACGCATTTCATTTCGACGGCCTTTGTCCAGGGGAAGCCGCTTACCCACTGGATTCGACCGCAGAAACTGCTCTCGGAACGCGTTGCCGCCAGCCTGGTTCGGAAGGTGGCGCTGGCCTTGCACGAAGCGCATACTCACGGAGTCATTCATCGGGATTTGAAACCGGCCAACATCATGATCGATCAGCGCGGCGAGCCGATCGTGATGGATTTTGGACTGGCCCGGCAGGCGAACTGTGTCGATCAACCGCAAATCACGCAGGCCGGCGCCATTCTGGGAACGCCATCGTACATGGCGCCGGAACAGGTGCAGGGAGACGGGAGCAGCGCGGGAGCCAGCGCCGACATTTACGCGTTGGGAGTGATCCTGTACCAGTTATTGACCTCCCGGCTGCCGTTCGAGGGATCGGTGGTTTCAGTACTCGCGCAGATCGCCACGCAGACCGCGCCGCCCCCATCCACTCACCGCCCCGGTCTGAGTTCGGAATTGGAGAAGATTTGCCAGACAGCGATGGCTCGGCAAGCCGGCGACCGCTTTGGATCGATGGTTGAATTTGCCAACGCGCTGGGGCGATTTCTCCGCGCGTCCGCGGCCGGAACCAGCGCGGCGGGGCGCGATCCCTCCACGCCGGATGCAACCGCACATTCAGTCTTGTTGCCGGAGGGGTCAGTCGTGGTTGCGGCGACGAGTTCCGAAGTTCCTGGCGAGGAAATGGCCTCCCTGGCAGGGGGACAGTTCATGCCTGAGGCGACAGCGCCTGGTCGAGTCACCCGGCGGAGACAATTTGGGCTTGCGGCAATGGTCGCATTGCTGCTTGTCGCAGGGTTGGTCTTGTTGCCACGGATGTTCGCGAATCGACCGGACGGTTCCACCGATTCCGAACCGGTCGTTCCTGAAGGCGAGTACCAGTTGCCGAGCGATGCCGCGACTGTCGCCGGGGTCGTTGAGGAGGAACCTGCTTCGGTCAACATCGAAATGCCCGATTGGGACGCAGTCGATCCGAGTGAGGTTGCCGTAATGGCTGCTGACGAGGGACTGGAACCGGCTGAGCCTGAAGAATCGGATCAGTCCGCCGAGGTCGAGGAGGCCGGAATTTTTTCGGAGGAGATGGAAGGGACTGAATCAACGTTGGCAGAGATACGGGAACCGGACGAGGAGGTTTCCGAAGATGCAACCGAGCCGGCCACCGGCACCGAGGAGCCAACCGCGACGACCCAGGTCGCGCGCAAGTCGCGCCGCCCGCCTAAGCCCCTTCCCTTTGCGGTCAATTCGTTTTGGAAAGGGAACGTCACTCAGTGGATCAAAGGGGATAAAAAACCCGCCAGTGGGGAATTTACGATTCAGGTCACAGAACGAACCCCCTCCAAGTTTAAGGCGATCTTCGCCTCGACCGACGGCAAGATTCGTTATGAAGCCATTGGACGTTGTTCTGGAAAAACCCTGACCTGGAGCACGGTTGATGCCAGAGTGCTGACCGGGACGGTGGGCCGGCAGTCATTTTTGGCACGGCTGGTCACTGACAACCGGCTGGAGTTCCAATTCAGCGGGACGACGAAAGACTTCCGCCCGACAAGAGGGGCCGGAATGGCGAATCTGCAGGAATGACGGGTCGAATGCAGGGAATTTGCGGGGGCTGCGTGCAAGCATTTCGACAATGAACGATCAATCTCAAGGCCCGTCTCAACCGCCGAAATCTCGTCCGGTGCCGGCTCGGCACCGGCGCGATTCTCTGGAAACCATTTCACAGGTTGCCCCGGAGACGAGCATCGCGCCGGGCAACGCCGGCCGGTCCGCGACCTTTGATCCTGAGTCCGAGGCGGCCCCTCCGTTGTCAGAGTTCGGGCGCTATCGGATCGTCCGTCTACTGGGGGAAGGGGCGATGGGACGCGTGTACCTGGCGGAAGACACGCAGTTGCAGCGGCAAGTTGCCCTCAAAGTCCCGCAACTTGAAGAGGGGAAGGACGCCAAACGTCTGGAGCGGTTCTACCGCGAGGCGCGGCTCGCGGCGACCCTCAACCATCCCAACATCTGTCCGATTCACGACGTGGGAGAGTATCGGGGGACGCATTACATCAGCATGGGATACGTTGAGGGGAAGCCTCTGGCGGCTTACATCCAACCCGACCAGCCGCTGCCCGAACGGACGAGCGCCAGTCTGCTCCGCAAGGTTGCCCTGGCGCTTCAAGACGCGCATCGTTTGGGGGTGATTCATCGCGATCTGAAGCCCACGAACATCATGATCGATCGCCGGGGCGAACCGATCGTCATGGATTTTGGCCTGGCCAGCCAGCCGGACGCGGCAGACCAGGCGCAAATCACGCATACGGGTGCGATCCTCGGAACTCCCGCATACATGTCCCCCGAGCAGGTCCAGGGGAGCAAGGGGCCGATTGGGGCGGTTGTGGATGTCTATGCGTTGGGGGTGGTCCTCTACCAGCTAGTGACCTCGCGGCTGCCGTTTGAGGGGCCGGTCGTGTCGGTGTTGGCGCAGATCGCTACGCAAGTTGCCCCGCCTCCGTCGATCCACCGGCCCGATTTGCATCCGCAGTTGGAAGCGATCTGTGTGAAGGCGATGGCCAAGGATCCCGCGCAGCGGTATGCATCGATGCAGGAATTGGCCAAAGCCCTGGCTGACTTTCTCCGGAACACCGAGCGGGCGCATTCGACTGTCACGGCGGCCCCGAGCGATCCGTTCCCGGAGGAAATGCCAAAGATTCAGATTGAGCCGCATGCGGTGCTGGAGACAATCCGTTCCAGGCACAAACCGAAGGGGCGACGGACGCGCGCGGGGGGGAGTGCTGACACGCGACCACTGCTCCCCTGGAAGTCTCCTGCGCGGTGGGGGGCGTTCGCCGGTGTCGTGGCCGGGGTCATTGCCCTGCTGTTTTGGCTGTCGGGGGACAAGCCAAAAGTTCCTGAGCCCCCACGTTCACCAAATGGAAGAAGCCAGGGGGAGGCCCACGACCAGGTCGACGAGGCCGTTGCCGTGAGTACCGAGGAGAGTCCCGCTTCCGCAACCGAGACATCGCAACAATCCCAGGCGAATTCCGACGGAATGGATTCCCCGCTTGCGGCGGAATTGGCGGAGGACGCTACGTCCGAATCGCCGTCCATTGACGATTCAATACCGGCCGAAGACCCCAGTCGCCTGGCGAAGGCCGAGGGGGATCCCGGCCCGATGCGCGATGCAAAGCTGGATGACGGGGGGACGATCGGAACAGTCCCGTCGGGTCCACTGCCGCACTCCGTGAAGCTCTTCAATGGCAAAGACAAGCAGGGCTGGGAGTCGCATCCCCTTCATCCGGACGGCTGGCGCGTCCTCAAGGGAAAACTGAATGGCAAAGGCAGGGATCTGTACCTTTACTCTGTCCGCGACGACTTTCGCGACTTTGAATTGCGAATGAAAGCCCGTCTCGGAGAGGGAGGTTTCGGTGGACTGTGGTTGCGGGCCGGGTTTGGACCGCGCGGCGGTTCGAGTCCGCAAGCCGGCGCGCCCTTCGGATACAAACTGATTTTCAATAACAAGAGCACAAATCGAAGCCCGATGGGAGGCCTGGGGCCGCTGACGCGCACGCTGGTGAACCCGCCACCGGGACTGGACACTTCGGAGACGTTCGACATGACTGTCCGCGTGCAAGACAATCGATTCGAAGTCTTTCTGAACGGACAAATAGTGTGCGACGGTTACGACGACGCGCGGCAATTTCCTGTCGGACGCATCGTGCTGCAACAACTGGTGGAAGGCAAGGAGCTCGAGTTCGAATCCATTGAAGTCACCGATCTATCCCCCGCACCTCCGTCGGCGCTTCCGGCTGAGGCACTCGAAGCGCGCGCGCGATTCCAGAAAGCGCTCAAGACTCTGCAGGCTCCGCTGCTGGCCAAACTGGCGAGTGCTGAGAAGCGTGGAAGGACGCTGGCCGCAAAGGCCCCCTACCGCTGGCAGGCCAACGCCCTCAGCTCCCGAGGCGCCCCCCCTTCGATCGCGGACAAGGGATATTTTCTCAGGTTGCGTCGCGAAGGGGCCGAGTATGAGAAACGGCTGGAAGTCTGCCTGGCCGCCGCCCGATCCGACAAGGATGCGGCAGCGATTCGGGCGCTGGAAACGGAGTTGCGGGATTTTCAGGTGGATACGGGGATCTATCACGGGCGTCTGTGGGCCGTTTTTCAGGTCACCGAAAAGTCGACCTGGCAGGTGGCCAAAACCGCGTGTGAGAAACGGGGAGGGAGACTGGCGATCGTCAGAGACGATGACGAAAACGCCTTTCTCGTCTCGCTGCTCAAGGCGCAGGGGTTGGCTATCGCGCTACTGGGAGCCACGGATGAGAAGCAGGAAGGTCAATGGCGGTGGGTCGATGGCGCAAAAATGGAGTTCGCCAACTGGTACAACGACGGCAAAATCCAGCAGCCGAACAATCGAACCGCCAAAGGAGAGCCCGAACATTACCTGGCGATCGACGCCATGCGGGATGGAAAATGGTGGGACATACCGGCAGCCATCGACCCCTGGGGGGGGTTCGTCTGCGAATGGGACGCGGAGCGGTGAGGGACGGGTCGCCACCAGCGCCACGGCGATCAAAGACCTCCGAGTCGGAGGGGAGCAGGAGGGGACGGTCGGATCGCCGTCGGTTGGAAAACGGTGGCACCCAATTTCCGCCGCCACTTGAGGCCTGGCATGGCAGCGAACCCCGCTCCAAGGAACACCCGTATCATGCAGGTCCAGTGGGTGCATTCCCAGAGTCGGGCGCCGTGCTGCCGTAAACAAACATGATCGGGGCGTCGATGTCGGGGTGCAGGCTCTTGTGGACTGGACAATGCAGGGCGGCTGTCTCCAGCTTGCTCCGATCGGCGGGGCTGAGTTGGGCCGCTTTGTCTGCCGGAACGGTGATCGTGACCCGCAGGGCGCCGATTCGGCGGACCGGGAGTTGGACCATTTCTTTGACAACATGGACGCTCGTCCCGGTCAGGTCGAGCTGGTGCCTTTGGGCGACGATCCCCATCAGCGTCATGGCGCAGGCCCCCAGCGCCGTGGCCACCAGGTCGGTTGGAGAAAAACTCTCTCCCCGGCCATGATTGTCGACCGGGGCGTCGGTGGCCAATTGGGTCTTAGAGGGGGCGTGGGTCGCCTGGCAACGGAGTTGTCCCTGGTAAACCAGATCGATTTCGACGGACATGGGGAGCCTTGAATCGGCAGGTTGGAGAGCGGAGGGTGGAGTTTCCAGCACCGATCGGTCCGACCGACCGGTGCCATCCGATCATACCGCAAGAGAGGGTCGCTTGAAACTGCGGGGCGGGTCATTGACAATGGCCCCGCAGGCCCGGCTGGGCACCGCAAGACGATTCAACGAAGATTCTTTTGTCTCAGACGAGGAGCATTGTGGGTAAAGCCAAGCAGACAGCCTCCGGCATCGGTGCGGGGGACGCGCCGCGCGTGATCATCAGCGCGTTTGCCGACGAGGCGGCGAATTCCAAATCGGTCGTCGAGCAGTTCGCCGTCCTGGCGGCGCTGGGGCTGGAATACTACAGCCCGCGGTTCCTCAACGTCACCGGCGAAGTCAAAAACATCATGAAGCTGGACGCCGGGGAACTGAAGACCGTCGCCAGGCTGCAAAATGAATATGGGCTGCAGGTGACGAGCATCGGCTCGCCGATCGGCAAAGTGAAGCTGCTCGATGTCGACGACGGAACGCACAATCGCTACGTCCCCTTCGCCAAATATCTCAAGGAAGAGGTGTCGGTTGCCATCGACCGGGCGCATGCGCTGGGGGCTCCCATGATCCGCGGCTTTTCGTTTTACCATCCGCGCGGGAGCGATCCCCGGCCGCATGTCAAGCAGGCGGCGGAATACCTGACGGCGATCGCCGAGAAATGCCAACGCGACAAGCTGGTCTTCGCGCTGGAGGTGGAAGCCAACCTGATCGGCCAGAACGGGAGGCTGATGGCCGACCTGGCCCGCCAGGTGAATCGCCCCAACCTGGTCTGCATCTTTGACGGGGGAAACATCTCTTCGCAGAACATCGACGCCGTGCATTGCCTCCAGGAATTTCAGGCGATGCGCAAGTACCTGGGATACCTGCACATCAAGGATTACCGCATTGATCCGACGCTGGAATGGACCGGTGTGGTCGACGAAGAGCGGCTCAAGAATTTCGTCCCCCCCGACTGCGGCGACACCGGGCACGAAGCAATTTTCCGCGATCTGCGGGAGCATCTCCCGAGTCTGGATCGGAAAATGAAACGGCTGGGGCTGCCGGGGGTGTTCGTGGAACTGGAACCCCACATGAAGGGAGGGGGGCAATTCGGCGGCTTCAGCGGTCCCGACGGCCTGGGGGTCGCGTGTCGCAGCCTGTGCCGCCTCCTGGATTACACGGGCATCGCCTACCAATTGCGGACCTTCGACCACATTCGGAGGGCGCGAGGATTTTGATGCCTTTCGACTTGACGCTGTTAGAGAGCATGCTGGTTTGCACGAAGTGTCGCGGACGGTTGATTCGCGACGCGGATGTGCTGATCTGTGTCGGACCGGAGTGCCGCACGCAGTTTGCGATCCGCGATGAAATTCCCAACATGCTGCTGGAAGATGCGGCCGCCGCGGCCACAGACGCCTGGAGCGCCGCCATGCAGCGCGCCGGTCGTGACCCGCGGCAATGAAACTCCCAGCACGGTACGTAACGACAGTCCGACGAGGTGATCATGCAGGCATCCGTAGGGAGCAGGTTTTGGAACAGTGGGCCGCACGGTCAGGGATTCCTCCCCGAGAGTTCACCCCGGCCCGGCGATCGATTCCGAGGTCCAGGTGGCTCTGCGGTCCGGCCGCCAGGCGTCGGCTGGATCGTCCTCGCGCTGTGCTGGGGACTGATGGCCGGCTGTTCCCCGGCCCCTTCAGCACCGTCGGGCAGCGGCGCGGCGGGGGGCAAGTCTGGCCCTGTGGAGCCGCTGCCGACAATTCCCGAGCAGTTTGAACCGGAGCCGGAAGAAGATCCGGAAGGGATGGTTGATGAGCTCGCGGAGCCGGCCCCCACCGACGAAGAGGGGGCCGACGCGGATGAATCCGAAAACCTCAACGAGCCAGATGCGGCTGAACCGGTGGATGAGGCGGCGAATGATGCCGCCTTAGAACCGGAGGTCAGCATCGATACGGTCCCCGACGCCGGTGAGAATCCGGAAGATCCCGAGGAATCGGAAGAGGACCATTCCGGGAGGTATGAGTTCCGCGCCGACCACGACCCGAACGGGATCGGGAAGTTCTACATGGGGCGGGAAATCGCCTGGGTGATGGGGTTTGCCGCCGCTCCCTGGCTGGAACGCCCCGAGCGAGAGAAAGAGGAAGCGACCAGCAAGCTGCTCAAATGCCTGAAGTTGAAACCGGGAATGGTTGTGGCGGACGTGGGGGCAGGATCGGGCGTGCTGACGCTCCCCATCGCCAAGCGCGTCGGGCGCGAAGGGACCGTGTACGCGATCGACGTGCAGCCGGAAATGTTGCAGTTGCTGGCGGGGAAGCTCCGCAGCCGGCGCGTGAAGAACGTCAAACTGGTGCAGGGGACGGAAACCTCTCCGCGACTCCCCCCCGCCAGCATCGATCTGGCGCTGATGGTCGACGTGTATCATGAATTCGCCTACCCGTATGAAATGATGCGGGGGCTGTCAAAGGCGATGAAACCGGGAGGACGGGTGGTGTTTGTGGAGTTCCGGATGGAGGATCCCAACGTCCCGATCAAACTGGTTCACAAGATGACCGAGGCACAGGTCAAGCTGGAGATCGGGTTGCCGGAGTTTCACCTGAAATGGAAGGAGACGGTGGGAACGCTCCCGTGGCAGCACGTGATCGTATTTGAGAAGCAGGAGATCCCCGCATCGCAGCCGGCCGCAGGCAATTGACCTTGTCCTCAGGAACGATCTCCAGGAGACCTGCCGTGCCGAACCTGCCTGACGATCCCACGGAATTGATCGCCTACCTGTTGACGTGGATCAGCCTGGCGGCGTACCTGCTCGGGGCAGTCGTCGCGGCTCGCCACTCGCGGATGTCCTCGTGGATGTTTCTGGTGGTCGCGGCGCTGACTGGCGAGGCGCTGTCGGGAGGGTTCTTTCGGGTCGTGCTTTGGGCCGCCGAACAGAATCGGATTCCCTCGGAGATGGGAGCGTCCCTGGCTTCCCTCGCCCGCATCGCGGCCAGCAGTTGTGACATCCTCCTCGTGGTGGGACTGACGCTGGTCTTCCGGGAGCTCCGTCAGCGGATGGAATTCATCAGCCACACTGAGGAAGCCACGCGTGAACGCGACGGGATGAAACGGCAGGAATGACGCGAGTTGCGTTCGCATCGGGGGGGAGTCAAGGGCATGGCGGAAGCGTCGAAATCCATAGTTGTTGATCCGGGCGTTGCCGAACTATACTGTGGTTGATGCCGACCTATCAGCGGTGTCAGGATTGCCCATTGAAAACTGGTCAGCCTGATTTGAGTTACATTTTTTCAACGTCGACAGCTCCGACTTGGACCTAAGTTCCGAATGCATCATATGCCACGCGCCCTGACGCTCCTGATTTATTTCCATCTCGCTGCCTTCTCCTATTCACTGGCAGCCGATGACAAACCGGCCTTCCCGGCGATCCGCAATACGCAGGATCCCAAGGACAAGCTCTCGACGCCGCAAGAGGCGCTGGCAAGCATCAAAGCGCCCGAGGGGTTTCACGTGTCGCTGTTCGCCGCCGAGCCGGACGTGCAGCAACCGATCTCCCTGACGACCGATGAGTGCGGACGGCTGTGGATCGCCGAGAACTACACTTACGCCGAGTCACAGGTCAATTTCGCCGCCGACTTGCGGGACCGGATTGTGATCCTGGAAGACGCCGACGGCGACGGGACGTTCGACAAGCGGACGGTCTTTTGGGACGCGGGGGAGAAACTGACCAGCGTCGAGGTCGGCTACGGCGGGGTCTGGGCGCTGTGCGCTCCGCAGCTTCTATTCATTCCGGATCGCGATCGGGACGACATTCCCGATGGACCGCCGCAGGTGGTGCTCGACGGGTGGGACGCGGGGGCCGTGCGGCATAACATCGTCAACGGCCTGAAATGGGGACCGGACGGGTGGCTGTACGGTCGGCATGGCATTCTGGCGACCTCGGCGGTGGGGAAACCGGGGGCTTCCGATTCGCAGCGGGTCCGGATCAATACCGGCATCTGGCGCTACCATCCGACACGCGAGGTGTTCGAAGCGGTGGCCCACGGAACGACCAACTCCTGGGGCTTCGATTACGACGACCACGGGGAGATGTTCTTCATCAATACGGTCATCGGGCACTTGTGGCACGTCGTTCCAGGGGCGCACTATCGGCGGATGTACGGAACGGATTTTAATCCCTACCTGTATCAATTGATCGAACAGACTGCCGACCACTTCCATTGGGATACGGGTGAAGTCTGGAGCGACATTCGCAAGATCGGAGTCAGCCCCACGACGTCGCAGGCGGGGGGGGGACACGCCCATTCGGGGTTGATGATTTACCTGGGAGACAATTGGCCCAAACAGTACCGCAATACGATGCTCACCGTGAATCTGCACGGCCATCGGCTGAACAACGACCGGTTGGAACGGCACGGCAGCGGCTACGTCGGGAAACACGCCGCGGACCTCTTGCATGTCGGAGACCCGTGGTTTCGCGGGATCGATTTGATCTATGGACCGGATGGAGGGGTGTTTGTTGCCGACTGGACCGACGTGGGAGAATGCCACGAAAACGACGGGGTGCATCGCAGCTCCGGGCGGATCTTCAAGGTGACGGCAGGCAACCCCAAACCGGTGAAGGGACTCGACCTGGCAAAACTGAGCGACCAGGAATTGGTCAAATTGCAATTGCATCCCAACGACTGGTACGTCCGGCAGGCACGGCGCGTATTGCTCGAGCGCGCTGCGGCGAAAAACGACATGGGGCCGGCCGCATCACAGCTCTTGGCGATGTTTGAGGAGCAAAAAGACGTGACGCGGCGACTGCGCGCGATGTGGTGCCTGTGGGGTCTGGGCGCGCTCGACGAGGCCTGGCTGGTGAAACGGCTGGAGGATCGCGACGAGCACATGCGGGTGTGGGCCGTCCGGTTGCTGGCCGATCGGGAGGGACTCTCGGCCGCTTCCGCCAAAGTGCTGGCCAAATTGGCCGTTCTCGAACCTTCGGGGCTGGTGCAGTTGTACCTGGCTTCGGCGATGCAGCGCCTGCCGGAGGAACAGCGCTGGCCGATCGCCAAGGCGCTCGCCTGGCGCGAAGAATTCGCAGACGACCCCGTGCTTCCCTTGATGATCTGGTACGGGCTGGAACCGGCGGTCCCGCGCGATCCGGGCGAAGCGGTCGCGCTGGTGGAAACCACGAAGATGCCGCTATTGCGGCGACACATTGCGCGGCGGTTGACGTCGGAGATCGATCGGCAGCGCGTGGCGGTGGGAGTATTGGTGGATAGTCTGGCCCGCCATCAGGAATCGGCCTATCGCACAGACGTGTTGCAGGGGATGAGCGACGCGCTGCGGGGGTGGCGGCAAGCCGCTCCTCCAACGGGATGGGACAAGGTCGCCCGGGTGCTGGCACGCGACGCGTCAGCCGCGAATCGAAAGCGGACACAGGAGTTGGCGGTGGTGTTTGGTGATGGCCGCGCGGCCGATGAACTCAAGCAGATCGTGGCGGACGGCCAGGCGGACGTCGAGAACCGCCGCCAGGCGCTCCGGACGCTGGTCGATGCCCGCCCAGACGACTTGCTCCCTCTGTTGCAGAAGCTGATCGGCGATCGTGAATTGGTGGGGGAAGCGGTCCGGGGACTGGCCGCGTTTGACGCCCCCGAAACCCCCCGCATGGTTCTGGACGCTTACCCGCGGCTGGATCCCGTGGGGCGGATTTCGGCGGTCGATACGCTCGTCTCGCGGCCAGCGTACGCCCGCGCCCTGCTGGATGCGGTGAAGGCCGGACGTCTGGCGCGGCGCGAGGTCTCTGCTTTTCACGCCCGGCAGATTCAGAGTTTTGACGATGCGGAGCTGACCTCGCTTCTGTCGGAAGTGTGGGGGGCCGCACGGGCTACCGACGCCGAAAAGCGGACGCAGATTGCCGCCCTCCGCGAGAAGTTGAGCGACGAATACCTGGAATCGGGGAATCTCTCGGCCGGCCGCGGGATGTTCCAGAAGCACTGCAGCACGTGTCACGTATTGTACGGCCAGGGAAAATCAGCCGGTCCCGACCTGACCGGTTCCAATCGGAAGAATCTGGAGTATCTGCTGGAGAACCTGATCGATCCCTCCGCCTCGGTGGCGGCCGATTTTCGGATGTCGGTCGTGACGCTCGCGTCGGGGCGGGTTGCGACGGGAGTGGTGGTGGAGCAGTCGGAACGGACGATCACGCTGCAGACGCAGCAGGAGCGGGTCACGATTGATCGCCAGGAGATCGAAGAGCAGAAGGGAACCAGCGAATCGCTGATGCCGGAAGGGTTGATGAAGAACCTGACTGAGGAACAACTCCGCGATCTGATCGCCTATTTGCGCTCTTCGGAGCAGGCGCCTCTGCCGGAATCGGCCCCCTAGTTCAGCGGCCCGAGGGATTCCGACCGACGCGCCCATGTCTCACCTTTCCGCCAGTGACGAGACGCCCCCGGCTTCGAAACCAGCGCCCCCCCGTGTGAAGCTCTCGCGAACCCGCAAGGCGCTCTTCTCGCTGGTGGCCTGTGGGCTGTTTTTCGCCGGGTTGGAGGGGGTGTTGTGGTTGTGCGGCGTCGCGCCGTTGTTCGCCACGGCCGATCCCTATGTCGGGTTTCATCGGACCGTTCCACTGTTTGTCCGCGAGGGAGCGGAGTACCGCACGAATCCCGTCAAGCGGCAGTATTTCAACGACCAGTCGTTTCCCGTCGTCAAAGCCCCCGGCGCCTACCGGATTTTTACGCTCGGGGGATCGACCACCTTTGGACATCCCTACAAGGATGGCACGTCGTTCACAGGGTGGTTGCGCGAACTGCTTCACGACATCGAGCCGGAGCGGGACTGGCAGGTGGTCAACTGCGGCGGGGTCTCGTATGCCAGTTACCGCGAATGCGTCTTGATGCAGGAGTTGATCCTCTACCAGCCGGATCTGTTCATCATCTGCACCGGGCACAACGAGTTCCTCGAAGAACGCACCTACGGCGAACTCCGCCAGCGCTCGGCCCCCCGCCGCGCCCTCGAGGCGATCGTCTGGCAGACGCGCGTCGGCTCGTTGGCGGCGCGGTGCCTGGGGCGCGGCGCGCCTGCTCCCGCCGCCGAGAAGCGCTTGCCGGAAGAGGTGGACACAATTCTGGAACACTCGATCGGCCCCACCAGCTATCATCGCGATCGCGTCTGGCGGGAGGGAGTCGCCCGGCATTTCGCCTACAGTCTCGACCGCCTGTGCCTGTTGGCGCAAGGGACCGGAGCCAGGGTGATCCTGATCACGCCGGCAGCCAACCTCCGCGATTTTTCTCCCTTCAAAAGTGAGCGGGGAGATGTGGGATTTTCCCGCATCCAGGAAGCGGATGAACGGCTTCTGGCGGCGCGTCGGGCGCGGGACGCGGGGGATGCGGCCGCCGCGGCGGACCTGTTCCTCAAGGGAGTCAGCCTCGACCCGGAATACGCACAGGGACAATTCGAAGCGGGGCGGGCGCTTCTGGAAGTTCATCGCGCCGACGACGCCTGGGAGTGCTTCCAACGGGCAGCCGACGAAGACATCTGTCCCTTACGCGCCAGCCGGGAACTCCAGCGGGAGGTGTCCCGCGCCGCCCGCAGGCACGGCGTCGAACTGGTCGATTTTCCCGAGTTGCTGGGAACGGAATTGGAGCAGGCAGTGGGCCACCACATTCCAGGGGACGAATCGTTTCTCGATCACGTCCATCCGACGATCGAGGTTCACCGACGCCTGGCCTGGAGCCTGGTGGATCGCTTGAGCCAATGGGGACTGGTGGGGCTTCCGTCCGATAGAGATGGTGTGACGCAGCGCATCTCAGACAAGGTGCTCTCGCAAATCGATTCCCGGGGGCACGCTCTCGCATTGGTGCAGGTGATCCAGGTGCTGAGCTGGGCCGGCAAGAATCAGGAGGCGCTCCGACTGACCGAAACCGCTGAGAACACGCATCCGGGTCTGTCGCAAGTCGCCAGCTACAGGGGGCGGCTCCTGGACAAACTCGGGCGTCGCGACGAAGCGTATGCCGCTCTGCAGGAAGCGGTCCGCCGCGACGAGCACGATTCGCTCGCGTTGTCGCGACTGGGATTCGCGGAATTGGAACGGCACGACTGGGAAACGGCGCGGGACCATTTTCAGCAGGCGATCGAATTCACTCCCCTCTCGGCCCCGGTCAGCTTTCGGACGACGCTCCACGTCGGCTTGGGACAGGCTCTGCTCGAACTGGACCGCCTCCCGACAGCGATCATCCATTTTCAGGCGGCACTCGACCTGAGTCCGGACTCCAAAGAGGCCCGTCAGGGTTTGCAGCGGGCGAACGCCCGCAGCCGCAAAGGGGGGTTCGTTCCCTAGGACTGCGCCACGATCGAGAGTTGTTGCGACATCATCAAGGCTGGCGAAGTGTAGGACGACAATCAGGAGCGATTGGCGGCAGTAGCGGCCAAATTGACCAGTCGCAGATTTCGCACTCATCGTTTGGAAAGTGCCGCCACGAAGTTTGTACCGATCGTCGTGTTACATGTCCCTTCGCCACCGCTGAGCTTGCC
>JBJXGA010000409.1:0-4864 GCA_046152955.1 Planctomycetales bacterium
TCGAGCGAATTGCTGAGCAGTCCATACTCCGCGTACAGAATCAGCGCGGGGAGCGTCGTGATGATCGTGACCACGGCGGCAACGGTCAGCAGCTTTCCGGCGACATAATGCCGCCGCGCGATCCGACGGGACAAGTAAAACACCAGCCCCCCCTGGCGATAGTCATTCCCGATCAGGGTGGAACCGGCAAACGCCAGAAGCAGCGCCGTGATCGTGGCCTGCGCGAACATGAAATCGCCATAGGCGTCCCCCGTGCCAGTGACGCGATAGTTGTCCAGAAACCGCGCCACCCCAGGGTTCTGAACGGTGATCGTCGCCTTGAGGTACACGAAGGCGAAGTTGAACAGGAAGTTGAGCAAACCCAGTCCAATCAATCCCCAAAACATCCAGCGGCGAACGATCATCCCCAACCCGGAGCGGACCATCGACCAGCAGCCCCACCAGGCCCCCCGGCGGACACCGTTCCACTCGCGATACCCACCGAATTCGAATGTCATGAGAGTCCTGAGTCTTGAGTCCTGAAATTTGAAATTTGAAATCTCAAATCAAGCCCTCAACCTGCACCATCCACTACCCGCTACCCACCACCAGTCACTCCCACCCCGCGCCCCGCGCCAATCAATCGATGATACAACCCCTCCAGTTCTTCCCGTTGCGGCGTCACTGCCCGCAGCGACAGGGCGTTGGATCGGGCGTGTTCGAAGAACCGGCGGACTTGCCAGGCGGCTGGCACCTCGACCAGCGCTTCGTCGGGGCGGGGGCGCTCCAGCACCTGCACCCCATCGGCCGCCAGTCCCTGCAGGAAGCTCTCGGGTGTACCTCGCCAGCGCAATTGAAATCGCCCCGCAAACTGCGCCCGCAGGTCGCCGATCGGCCCCACCCCCAGGACGGTTCCCCGATCGACGATCAGCACCTGCTGGCAAACGCGGTCGATGTCTCCCAACAAGTGCGTCGACAGAATCAGCGATTTGCCATGCCGCGACGCCAGTCGTTGCAACAGGTTGAGCATCGCCTCTCGCCCATCGGGGTCGAGTCCCGCCGTCGGTTCATCCAGGAGCAGCAACTCGGGATCATGCACCAGGGCCGCCGCCAGCTTCAGTCGCTGCTTCATCCCCACCGAATACTGTTCGCACCGGCGGTAGCGGACCTCCTCCAGCCCCAGGTACGAAAGCACTTCGTGGGCGCGGCGGAGCGCCTGTTTGCGGGGCATCCCTTCCAATTCACCCGCCAGCGCCACCAGGTCGACCCCGCGGATGCCGGGGATCAGCGACTCGACCTCGGGCATGAAACCGATCCGTCCGCGCAGTTGCAGCGCGTCGGCATGAATGTCCAGCCCCAGGACGGTTCCGCCGCCGCGCGTGGGACGCAACATCCCCAGCAGAATCTTCAAGAGGGTCGATTTGCCGGCGCCGTTTTGCCCGATCAGGCCGACCGCCCCCGGTTCGACCTGGAGCGTGACGTCGCGCAGCGCGCAATGCGCACCGTAGTAATGCGAAATCTGATGCAGGTCGATCATCGGATCGGCGCATCCTGGCCGCTTGTGCCGGCCGCTTTCGACAGGGCGCTGAGTACCTGTCGAGTGTTCCACACCTGGCCAAACACGCGCGCGAATCCCGACAGCGCCGCGCGATGGTGTCGCTCGAAAAACGTCGCCGTGGCGTCTTCGACGAGGATTACGTTGAACCCCCGATCGGCGGCGTCCCGCGCGGTCGTTTCGACGCACATGTCCGTGGCCATCCCCGTCAGCACCAGCGTTTCCAATTCCAGGTTCCGCAGTAGCCATTCAATTCCGGTCGAATTGAACGCGCTGGAGGTGTTCTTATCGATCACCAACTCCCCAGGAGCCGGCTGGAGCGCGTCGATCACTTCATGCTCATACGTCCCTTTGTGCCACAGCGTGGGAGTGCGGGTTTCCGCCACAGACGCGGCGTCGCGACGGCGGCGACGCTTAATCATGTCGCGCCCATCTGCCAGCCACGGACCATGCCGCGTAAACAGCACCCTCCGCGACGCGCTGCGAAAGGCCTCCAGCATTCGCCGGGCGTTGGGAATGACTGTCTGTTCCAGTCGCGGCACGTAGTATTCGGCAATCCGCGGATACTGGTCCAGCAACATCCGGGGCACGCCGACCTGGGGATTGCAGCCATAGTTTTGCAGGTCCACCAGAACCAGCGCCGCGCGTCCCCAGTCCACGTCGAATTCCGGCCAGGGCATGTGCCAGTCCGGGAACGTCTCGGGGGAGTCGATGGGTGAGAGGTCGGACATCTGTGTGCCGGGGAAAACCTGTGGGACAGTGCGATTCGGAGCCGCCGCGGAGAAATGTTCCCGGAGAGTGTGGTCGCTGGAGATTAGAACTCCCGGCGATCGTCCCGGTCAAGCGGATCGGAAGTTTCGCCCGGCCGCTGACATCCTCGCGACTTCAGGGGCGCAGGCCCCCTCATCGGCCCAATACCAGGAATCTCCCTGTGGATCCGACATTCCAGCCAATGCGCCGGATCAAATTGGCGTATACCTCCTGGGGGCCGTTCACTTCGCGAGGCTTTTCCTTATAATCCGGTCCTGAATTCACCGTCGCGGCCATCCATCCGACCAGGAGCCACAGTATGTCCACCGAACACTCCCGTCCGTCTCAGGGAGGCTCCAAAGGGAATTGGCTGGTGGCGGGAGTCATCCTCGTGCTGGCGATCAGCGGGGGGATCTACATCCAGTTTTTCGGTCCTGGACGAAGCCATCAGAATGCGAACCCCAAGGTGGTCCTCCGTTCGGCGGAAGAATGTCGCCGGATGATGGAGCTCAACAACAAGGCGCTGGGGTTGCTGGAGAACTACGAAGTGACCGCGGCGATCGAATCGCTTCGCGCCGTGGCCGAAGGACTTCCGGAAGAGCCCACCGTCGTCCGCAATTTGGCATTGGCGCATGTCATGGCGGTGGAGAAAAAGCTGGAGGCCGACCACCTCGACGGACTGCTGGAGAAACTGCGGCGACTGGAACCGGAGTCGCCGATTGCGGACTACTTTGCGGCCCGCGCGGCCCTGGCGCGCAAGGAACACGCGGCGGAGGCGGGGGATTTTGACACCGTCAAGGAATTGGAAATGACCGGGGTCAAATTCCTGGAAGCCGCCGCCCAGCGCTCCCCCAAAGATGCGTCGCTCTGGTTTGAAATCGCGGAAATCGCCGCCAATTCTCCCGACGAAGAGCTGCGTGGCAAGCGCGTCGAGGCGCTCCGCCAGGCGTACGCGCTGGCGCCCGACAATCTGGCCGCCACGACCCGCTGGCTGATCGCGCAGGCGGAAATCCAGGACGAGTCGATCGCCGAGACGCTGAAGGGAGCGCGGAGCTCGTTTGCCCCGCTGGTGGCCTCGGTGAAGCAGCGTTCTGCGATTTCCGATCCTGAAAAACTGTTGGACGCGGCAGAACAGGCGCTGGAGAAGGGGCAATGGAATCAGATCCGCCCCCCCGTGCGTCAACTCGACAACGTCATCAAGCCCGAAGAATGGTGGCAGAGCGACTACCGGCGGATCAAGGGAAGGCACGTCCTGGAATTCGTCGCTCACCAGTTCACAAAAACGCACTGTTCGCAGGAACCGGAGACGGTCGATGCCATCGACATCAAATTGGAACGTCGCCCTGCCAGTGGAGCGCTCGGGGAAGTCTCCTCCGCGGGGGTTGTCGAGTTGCGCGTCATGGACTTCGATCTGGATGGCATGTTTGACGTCGCGGTCCTGGAGGGGGACAAGCTGTCGGTGTTTGGACGGGGGGATTTGACGCGTGATTGGGAACTGCTCGCGTCGGTGTCGCTGACCGGCTCGGTGCGGGGATTGCTCGTCGCTGATCTGGATCGCGAATCGGTCGGTGCTGACGGTAAACCAGCCCCCGCTTCCGAGCGGAACAAGCCTGCCACGGATGAGCCCGACCAATGCCAGAATGCCGATGTCGATTTGGTCGTGTACGGTCCCGAGGGAGTGTCTGTCTTCCGGAACGAACTCGACAAGGAGACCGGCAAGCGCCAATTGCTTCCGGTCGAGCAGACCCCTGATTTCCAGAACCTGCGCGAGATTCTCGCCGGCGCCCTGGTTGACATCGACGCCGACGGAGACCTGGACCTCGTCTTTTCGAGCAGCGCCGGGTACACGGTCTGGATGAATCGCGGCGATGCCCAGTTCATCGACGCTTCGGCCCGTTCGGCCCTGCCACCCCAGGGGCTCTTGGCCACAACGCTCGTTCCCTTCGATTGGAACCAGGATCTCGACCTGGATGTCATCGCCGTGGGGCCGGGCGGCGAGCCGGCCGGCTACCTCGAAAACCTGCGGCATGGCCAGTTCCGCTGGCGACCCTTCGAGGGGAGCGCCAAAGAACTGGCCGGCGCGCGGCAGGTGTGCCTGGGGGATGCGCTCCAACCGGGACGCTGGGATCTGTATGCGGCAGGGGAGTCGGGGGTCAAACGGGTGCGCCACGCGATCCGCTTTCCATTGGACGACGCCGGGGATGCCGGGGAGCCGGCGCTGCCCATCTCGTCCTCCGCTCAAGAGCGGTTGTTGATGGTGGACATCGACAATGACAGTCTGAGCGATCTGGTCTCCTGGAACGAGGAGACGCTCTCGCTGTTTCGCGCCACGGAGGTTGGATTGGTCCACGATCAAACGGGGCTTCTCGACAAGCGGCCAACCGGCGTTCGAGGCTGCGCCGTCGGCGATCTGGACAACGACGGGGACGTTGACCTGGTGGTGGCGGACGCCGATGGAGTGGCCCTGTATGCCAATGCCGGAGGGAATCGCCGCCATTGGATCGACGTGCGGGTCCGAGGTGAGGTCGATCAACGGGGGGGAGGACGCGTGAACCATCTGGGAGTTGGGAGCCTGATCGA
>JBJXGA010000414.1:0-56788 GCA_046152955.1 Planctomycetales bacterium
CCGCCAGCTCCTTTTCCAGCCGGGCGCACGTCGGACATCCATTTCCGGTCGGCACTGTCATGGTCGACAGAGCCTATCCTTGATTCCCAAAATCGCCAAGAGCAATTCAAAAGCCGTGAACGGTTACGAGGATATTAAAATCCTGAGGAGCCGCGTACCCCAGACCCGTCAGTAGGGTGAGCGCCTGTCGAAAATCGGCCTTGAGAACGAAGGCAGCGGCTTGGAGCACGCGATCGGTCGCCGAATTCGAATCGGCCTCGGCAATGTGCAATCGGGCCTGGCCGGCTTCAGCGTCCTGCCCTTTCAGCAACAGCAGCTCGGCCCGTTGCCGCCATAGCGCGGCCGGGACGTCGCGATCTGAAAAACACTGGATCGCGCGGGAGTTGAAGACCAACGCTTCTTCGAGCAGGGGAGGACGATTCAGCGAATTCGGCTCGGCCGGGGGTGCCTGACCGTCACGAGGCACTGCCAGCAGGTAGAGCAACTCACCCACGTTCCGTTCCAGGTTCCGGCGATGCTTGTCGTCGAGACCTTGATACAACCGGCCGTCGCGCCAGGCATCATTGGTCGTTACGGCGTATTGCGACAGCAGCGTGCGAGCGTCCCGCGCCGCCGCGTCGATTTCGTGCGGCGCCGGATCGGGGAGCGACAAGGCCGCTTTGGCCTCGGGAACCTGCTGTTCGAAATCCGAAAAGACGCGGCCCGCTTCGAGAGCCCGTAGCGTCTGTTCGCGGACGCCCCAAAACGCGGCTCCAATCGACAGGAGAATCGCTGTCGCGAATGTGACCGAGCCGCCCGATGTCGCCCGGGGATGTCGCCGCACCCATTTCGCAACCCGCTCGCGGAGCGACGGATTGGCCGCGTAACGCAGCGGTCGATCACTCAGTTGACGCTCGAGGTCTTCGACGATTTCGTGTGCCGACTGGTAGCGTCGCCGGGGTTCGGGTTCCAGACAGCGGCGGACAATCGCCTCGACCGCCGGAGCGATTTGCGGGCAGAGCGTTCGCAGGGAAGGAACCGGTTGCCGGTCGGCGGTCATGGCCGTCACGACCCCCTGCAGCGTTCCCTGTCGAGTGGGGAACGGCAGCTCTCCGGTCAACAGTTCGAACATTACGACGCCGAACGAATAGACGTCGCTGCGGCGGTCGACGTTCGCCGTCGATTCGAGCAGCCGAAGCTGCTCGGGGCTCATGTAGGGAAGCGTTCCTCCGACGACATCCGACTTCGGGCTATCGGCCGTCGCAGCGGTCGACAGGTGGAAATCGAGCAGCATCGGCTGGCCGTCGTCGGTCAAGAGGATATTGGCCGGCTTGAGGTCCAGGTGCAAGACTCCGTGGTCGTGCGCGTGCGCCAAGCCGCGGGCCAAACCCGCTGCCAACCGCAATATCGTGTCTTCATAGCTCACCTGCTTGCTGTGGCTGCGAGGCGACGGCAGTTGCCCCATTGACGCCTTACCAGGCACGGCCGCTGTCTGCGGATGCGACTCGAACTGCGGATCGCGCGCCTTTTCCGCGGCGCCGGTTGCCCAGGTCGCGTCGCCGAGCAGGGCCATCGTGGTGACGAATTCGGCACAAGTCGCTGGCGGCCCCGAACGCTCGCGCAGATGGTCGACCCAGCGACTCAATACGAATGCGCCGAAATAAGGCATGCAGATCGCAAAAAGCGAACCGACCCGGTGGAACGAGTAGATCGGCACGATATTCGTGTGTTGCAGCCGCGCCAGCCGGTCGGGTTCGACCGTTCGTTCGCGAGTGATTTTGAGCACGACCTGGCGGCCGGCCAGCGTTCGCTGCCTTGCGAGGTAGACTCGGGCACAGGCCCCCCGCCCCAGTTCGCTCACGATTTCGAAACCGGCGAAGCGTCCCCCCGGTCTCAGATCGGCGATGTCGTTGTCGCCAGCGTCGCCCGATACCGGCGCGGATTCTCCGGGCTGGGGTGGGCTCTGTGCAATGGCACCGGTGCGATCGTGGTGGCGAGGGAAAGTCGCCGATCGGCCGGTTCCCTGAAAATCGGCGTCACCGCTCCCTTCAATGGCGTCGACATCGTCGGCAGCATCGACGGCCGTCGCGGGCCAAATCGAAACGTCGATCGCATACTGCCGGGCATACTCGTCGCGAGTCGTCGTTTCACCAGCGGCGCGGCGCTGGCGAAACTCTTCGAAGGCCACACCCGCGACAAGCTGCGAGTTTGAAAAGACGTCGGGAAACCGTCGCCGATAGTCCGCCAACCGCATCGGGCGGCCGCGCTTCCAGCCATATTCGAGATCGACGCGAATCAGTTCGAGAGCGATTTCGCGAAACTGAGGATGGTCGGATCCGGGAAGGAAGTCGCTGATGTCGCCTTGACCGGATTCGGCTTGGGCCGATTCATACGCTTCGACGATCGAGTCGAGATCGGCAGTCGCGTTCAGTTCAGTTCTGTTCACGACATCTGTTCCTCAAACGGCAGGCGACCAACCAGGCGATGCCGCCGAACCAGCAATGAATTCGGGGCACCTCGCGTGGGCCCCATGATGAGAGTAGTGGTATTCGTTCATGATACCCGACACCCAATCCGAACGACATGCCACTGACGAACAGCTTCGAGGCCGCCCAAGACTCGATTTTCCGGACGAATGCACGGCCTTGTGGCGGCGGTGCAAAAATGCAGCCGGCGGGCGCCTGAGGCAACCTGCTGGCCGATCAACATACGGTTCGGTCGGACAATCAGAAGCTGATCGCGGCGATTTTGTTGGCGACCTTGGTATACCAATCGTAGCGGACTTCCGCACAGTCACCGACTTCCAGCAGGTCCAGCGCGGAGTTCAAATTGTCCAACGAGATCTTCGTCGACGACGTGACCAGCACCGTGGCGCTGCCGTAGTACGAAACGCCAACATGGACCAATCCAGTCTCATAGTCGATCGCTGTGATATAGCCAGTCACGCGCACCTCGAGCGGCTTGGTGCTCCCGCCGTCTCCGCCACTGCCACCAGCACCCTGGACGCAGGCAGGCGCCGAAAGCAGGGCAACGGTTCCGAAAAGCAGCAAAGCCATCGTCAGCAGTCTGATGAGTCTTTCGCATGGTTTCAATCCTTCATGAAGAGGATGAGCGGAGAAAATGGTCGCCAGCGGACCCACAATCAAGAGCAGGTGATTTCTAGGCGCGAATCCGCCAGGCAAAACCGGATTTCCAAAGAGATTTCTGAACAGATCGAGAAACTTGTTCCGGATTGCGGAGGATCGGGCCTTGGCGAGTGGTGAACGACATGTCATGAAGACTGGTCGCTGGAACGAGGTTACCCCCTATCGCCGCAACTGCTGGCCATGTCGCACGTCTGGAAGTCGCCGACCGGCCAGCATTATGTCCTGGCGGCCAAGGGTGCGCCGGAAGCCATTGCCGACTTATGTCATCTGGATGAGGACCGATCCCGCCAGATCGCGGATCACGTCGCAGTCATGGCTCAAGAGGGGCTTCGCGTACTCGGTGTCGCCATTGGTGTGTATCGGCAACAGCGGTTGCCCGGTGAACAACACGACTTCACCTTCGCGTTCCTGGGATTGGTGGGCTTGGCCGACCCGGTGCGTCCACGTCATGAGATACAGGCATTCGCTCCTGCTCAATGTGATCCGAAGACGCACCGGGTGCCGTCCGTCCTGCGGGTTGTGGTCCGTCAGCTTGTCGCAACCGGGAATGCCAACCGCTCTCCAGTCTATTGCCACTCCGCTCTATTGCCGTTCCTCACGAATCGCACACAAATCCGACTCGGGTGGAATATGAATTGATTTCCGTTCCAATGGCAGCAGTCGCTCAACGGTATCGTAACAGACTTCATCCTCCTCGCATTCAGGACCGAGACGAAGCAGATCCATTACGCCGACAAATTCGAAGTTGACCGGATTGCCATCAGCGTTTTGATATCGGTATTGGCACTTCTTTCCTCGTTGGTTTGCCATTCTCAGGGCCTCCTTGGCCGAAGCTGCTTCCAGAAGCACGATCCGCTCTTCGCAGGTCCGGCGCTTGCCGGAGTCGCCGTTGACGACGACTCGAAACTGAAAGAGGAGTTTGGCAGAATACTTTTTGACTTTTGGCTTCATGCCGGTATCATAATCCGGGCAGGCGGAGGAAGGGAGGGAGGTGGAGGTCGAAGCCATTTTTCACGAATGCATGTCCATCGACTCCTTTTGTATTTGACCGTTAGTCTCAAATGCCCGAACTCTCGGCGAGGAGTGCGCGGAGTGCGGACAACTGCAGTAAGGCTTTGAACAAAACTGAGGAACATGCATGGACTCAACAAAAGCCTGGGCCGAGTCGTTGGGGATTGAGACGACGCGGGATCTGGCGCCGATCGTCGACTGTGATGAGCCGTATGCGCGGACTGCCAGTCAAGTTGCAATTCGAGCCGTTATTCTGCACGGAGTTGTCGCCGCAGCTTACAAGGTCGAAGCCCGGCCCATCGTCGAGTGGCTTCGCAATCAAAGAATCTGGGATTCTGTCACGCCACTGGAGCGGGACTTTTTAGCAGGTAAGGACCGTTCCGATGCAGTTTGTATTCCCAGACAGTGGAAGCAGGAAGCGGTGTGGACGCTGCTGTGGATGATCGGCAAGGTCGAATCCCTGGGACTCCCCACGCACAATTGCGATACCGCCCGACTCGTGGACGAGATCATCCCTCCGCTGGGAGACGATTTGGAACCGTTCATCACGCAATCTCGCCTGCGGGCGCACGGCGAATTAGTGGCTGAGGACCTCCGCACCTACAACCTGTGGTGTTATGCGCGGGCTGCAATGCGCCGCAACGAGCCGCTCCCAACCGACTTGAATCTCGCCGTGCTCCGCGAACGACGATACGCGTTCGAGTGGATGGACGGATTCCAGGAATGGGATCATGTCACCTGCGACGCCTAGAGGCTGGCCGGCAAGGGAAAATCGCGCTTTTACGCTTTCGAACAGCGTGTCGCTGGAATACTCTTGGATGGCGTTTTGAGCAGGCGGCTTTTTCACCTTCCGGGCGGGGCTGGAATTGACTGCGGTAAGATCTCGCGGAGCATTCAGATCCAATGGATTCCTCAGTTTTTGTGAAATTCATTCGACATGTGATTGAGGGTGAGGTCGACAGTGTCCGTGACGGCCTCAGGGGGAACCCAGCGCTGGCCACGATGGGATCAACAGTCGGTGCCTCCCGGAAGAAGTCTACGCCGTTCTTTTTCGTGTCAATCCGCCACTATTTGTATGCCGGTGACACGGCACTCCACATGGCCGCTGCGGCCTTCAGTCGCCCGATGGCCGAACTTCTTGTGGCCCACGGAGCGGACCATAGCGCCAGAAACCGTCGCGGAGCGCAACCGCTGCATTACGCCGCCGATGCAAACCGATGGGATCCGAGATCACAGGCCGACGTCATCGCGTTCTTACTGTCAATTGGCTCGGACACCAGCGCGCTCGATGCATCCGGCGTGGCCCCTTTGCACCGAGCTGTCCGAACGCGATCAGAGCCGGCCGTGAGAACCCTGTTGGATGGCGGAGCAAATCCACGACAACCGAACCGTGCCGGCTCGACACCCTTGCATCTTGCCGTGCAGACCACCGGGCGAGGCGGCAGCGGTACGGACAAGGCCCGCCAACAACAAGCCGCCATCATTCGTCTCCTGCTGGAGCGCGGCGCTCGGCCGAACGACCGAGACAGGCAGGGCAAACAGGTGATTCAGGCCGCTAGTGCCGAATGGATTCGGTGGTTACTGAATCAGGTGAATGTGAAATAGTTCGCGGGATGCGCTTGCCATCCAACGGGTCACCTGTTTAGCGATTGTTTACTGTGACAATTGCGAACTGGAACATCTGTGGGGGGGCCGATGGAATGGGATTTTGCCGCCATCCAGTCCTTGACACGACTCCACCGGACCGAGTCGGAATGAATCCCAGTTCTTGTCCCGTGGCTGCCGGCGACCGGACTACAATTCACGGAGACCGTCCCGCCTTTCTCACGGAACGGCCCAAGTCTCGACGTAGCGGTTTTCAGGTGGACGATTCTGGCCTGAGAATAGCACTTTGGTCCCGTCAGGGCTGAATCTGGCGCTCATGATCCATTCGGGAGCTTCAAACTCGCCGGCAATCGACAAGTCGCTGGAATTCCAGAATGTCAGCGGAGAATTGTAGCCACCGGTGACCAGCAGACTTCCATCGGGCGTCCAATCCACGGTGTAGAGTTCGTCCGCCCAGGCCTGAATGCCACTCTTCAGCTTGCCCGTCGCCACGTCCCACAGCACGAGTTGACCGTCGACATAAACCACCGCCAGTGTCTTTCCGGATGGATCGAATCGCAAGTCGTGTGACGATGCCCGTTCCAGCCTGTGCAGCAATTTCCCGCTGGCGACATCAAACAGTCCGGTCGTCGAGTTCCGGTTCCCGACCGCGAGAATCTTGCCGTCCGGGCTGAAGACGGGCGTGAGCGCCCCGTCTCCCGGGCCGAGAGCGAATTCCCGGACCAGTTCTCCCGCCACAGTCGACCAGAGATAGGCTGTCGTGCCATAGCCGGCAGTCGCGAGCGAATTTCCATCGGGACTGAACTTCACGCTAAACTGTCTTCGACCCGTTGGGATCTGGAATTCCCTGTTTTCGGACAAGTCCAGGACTCTAAGGCTCTCTGACGAATCCACGGTGGCGACCAGGTTGGCATGCGGTGCAAAATCGAATCCCAAAACCCTCTTTTCCGCTCCAATCGTGCGAGTTGGCAGGTTTGCCAGTGGGACGTAGAGGTCGAGCTGTTTGTTGTATTCGAGGCAGCCCACGTGCGTTCCGTCGCGATCAAATGCGACGCGGTAAACGTCTTTTTGCATCATGGCGACTCTGAGAAGGTCACCGACGTTTGCCGCGGTGATTTTTCGGGTCGATCCTTTGCCACGGGTGAACCTGTCCGCGTACTTGGCGGCCTGCGCGGGGGACAGCACGTTCCGCACTGTCTTTGCGAACAGAGACTCCTCGTCGAATGGCCCGTCACGGAGGTTTTTCCGCAGAACCAGGATGCTGGGGCTTTCAGAAAGGTAACGGGCAGCGGACACATCGTCTCTGTCCTCCGACAGGAAGTCCTGTTTCTGCGCCGCAATGTCCTCGAGGAGCTGTTTGATGACGCCTCGGCCAGCAAGTTCGAGTTTCTTCACCTGGCCGTCGTTGAGTCCGCACGCGCGATCCAGCGCCTCGATTCGCCTCCTGAGGATCCTGGTGAGCCGGATTTGAGCGACCTCGGCCGAAGAATCCCTTTTGGCGTCGAAGAATGTCGCATCGAATTTCTGTTCCGGTGCGCCCCGCGAAGTGGAGTTGGCCTGATCGTCTGCCGTTGTGGATGAGACAAGCCACACACCGATTGAAAGAACAAAGGCAATGATGATTGCCCTGTGCGCGTGCGGAAGTCGCTTCGAATGATTCATATAGACCTTCGATTCCCCATCTGTCCCAGGATACTCAATCATTGACCGGACAGCGAGGCCCGCAGGCAAGGCTCCTTGTCCTTCGTGACTCCGCAGTTTCCTGATTTCAGAAGAAAATGAACCAAGGGGGTCGCAAAGGACGCGAAAAGGAAGTCAAATTCTGGTGGAATGCGTGGAGGCCGGATAAACGCAGTGAGGCTTTGGACGACATTATGCGTTCGAGTGGATGGACGGCCACCAGGAGTGGGATCACGTCACCTGCGACGCCTAGCTGATCTTTGGCAACTCAAATCCCCGTCGATGCTCGCGGCCGAGATAGCGGTTGGCTTCCGGGTCGTCAAATGACTCCGTCGTCGGGTCCAGACGCAGTTTCTTCCCGGTGCGCCAGGCGATGTTCCCCGCGTGGCACATCAGCGTGCTGATGTGTCCCGATAGGATTTCCTGGCTGAGCGACTCGCGTTTTCGACTGCGCATGGCGTCCAGGAAATTCCGAACGTGCGCCTGTTGCGCCACGCCGCCGCTGCTTTCTCCCTGTTTGACCACCTTCCCGGCGGCGTCATACGCCGTCCACGACGTATTGGTGACCAGCATCCAGCCGTTCTCTCCATAGATCGCCGCCCCCTCCGTGGCCCCCATCAGCTTGGGTCGCGACCAGAGCCGCATCTCGTACTGCAGGATTCCCCCAGGATAGTCGTAGTTGATGAGCATCGTATCGGGCCATTCCTGGTCATCGCCGACGAAGAAAAGCTTACCTCCAGAGCAGGAGATCGCGCTGGGCAACCCTTCCAGCCCCATGACATACCGGCAGTAATCGATCCGATGGACTCCGTCATTCCCCAGATCGCCGGTGCCGTAGTCGAACAGCCACCGCCAGGCCCCCCCGACGATCGTCGGATTGTGCGGGCGCTCGGGGGATGGTCCCTGCCAGAGGTGATAGTCGAACCCGGCGGGAGGGGGACTGTTCGGCGCCAGCCGCACTTCGCTGTTGCGATCAGTTTCCCACGCTTTGCCAAACAACACTTTCCCCAAGCCCCCTTGCCGCACGTAGTCGGCCGCTTCGGCCAGAAACGGAGCGCTCCGCAGTTGCGTCCCCATCTGGACGATGCGGTTGTGACGGCGGGCGGCGGCGACCGCCACCCTCCCTTCGGCCATGTTATGGCTGGCCGGCTTTTCGACGTAGACATCCTTTCCCGACAGGCAGCCGTGAATCGTGAGCAGCGCGTGCCAGTGGTCGGGAGTGGCCACCATGAACGCATCGATCGACGGGTCATCCAGCAACGTGTGAAGATCGTTGACGAGTTGGGGCATCTTCCCGGTCTTGGTTTTCAACTCTTCCCCGCGTTGCTGGCGGACCGACTCGTTGACGTCGCAAATATGAGTCACCAGACAGTCGGGCTCGGCAGCGAAGCTGTGCATCACCGAATTCCCCCGCCCGCGGACGCCGATGCACGCCACGCGGATCTTGTCGCCGGGAGCGACCGCCGCGCGGCTCGACGACGAACCCAACCCCACGCCAATCCCGAGGGCCGCGACTTCGCGCATGAAATCCCGACGAGTACGACGATTCATGGCAATCTCTCCATTGTGAGTGAAGGAGTCGTCCTGCTACCGCGCGACAGGAACGGACCAAACAAGTTGCGGCTCCATTCTCTCGAAGACGGCGACTGAACGCGAGGGAACGGGGAAGCCGAAAGTCAAAACGGCAACGGGGACGGGGTTCAACGAGAACGCCCCCCCGTCGTCGAGGTGGTGAATTCTGAATCCCATACCAGATGACTGTATCGCGTTCCGTTCCGCCAATTACATCGCCGAGGTGCGCATTTCCATCGGCTGTTTCAGCAGCCACAAGCTGAAGATGCTGAAGGCGATCATCGCCAGTAGCATCGGGAACTGGCTGCGACGGGCCGCGATGCGGTCGGCAAAGAGCTGATGCGATGTGTGGTGGGCGATCCACAGGCTGTAGACGTGCCCGATCAGAACCAGGGCGACCTGCACGATCCAGAGCACGTCGAGAGAGACCAGCGGGGGGATCTTCCAGGAGGCGGTCCCGAACAGGTTCCAGTCCCACCCGAACGGGTCTGAGATCATGGCCAAAACCTTCGGACCTTCCATCAGGAGATGCTCCATATTGTGTGCGAGGTGATAGAAGAGCGCAATCGGCAGCAGGGCGTACGCGTAGCGCACGAAATAATCGTGATACGACAGCCTTTCCGGCCCGGTCGCAGCCGCTCCGATACGGAACGAGAGCCACACCAGCGCGGCGTAGACCGCGATTGGCAACAGCATCAGCAGCGTCATTCCCAGCGAAAAAGCCAGCAGGTTGCCGAGAGACAGGGAACTTGCCAGCCAGTCTGTCAGGCGGAGCCAGTTAGGGGTCATTGTCAGGCCATGAAAACCGGTGATCGAGAGCATCAGCAGCGCCAGGTACGCCTCGTCGGTTCGCGGTCGATGCTGCGCGATCAGGTCGGCCCCCCAGGGTCGCAGGTTGATCGCCAGGTTGTCTTCCGGGCAGGCCTGCACGCATTCCAAGCACTGAATGCAGTACGTGTTTGACGTCAGGTAGCCGGGAAACAGAAACGTGGGACAACCGTAGGCGGTCTGGCTGCCATGGACGCACTCCTTGCCGGCGCACGACCGGCAGACCGACTGATCGCGCGACCGCACCTCGACGCCGGAAAACATCGCATACAGACCGCTGACCCGTCCCACCAGGCAGGCATAGCGGCAGAACCCCTTTTTCTCGAACAGGAAGGCGCTCACGATCGCCATCACCAACATGGCGATGGCCAGGCAGGCGGTGATGCTCGGACGCATGGTGACCCCGAACCCCAGTTCGATCCATGTCAGTCCCACGAACAGCCCAGTGGCCAGCAACACATTGCGCAAGGGGCGGGGCCATTTCAAGTTGAGACTGAGCCCCTGTTCGGCCTTGTTCCAGAATCGCAGCTTTTCCATCCACCCGGCGACTGCGTCCCAGGGACAGACCCAGCACCACGCCTTTCCCGCGAACATGATCAGGATCACCAGGCCTCCCCACCAGATCGTCCAGGTGAGGATCGGCGCGATATTGAGTGCCGGGTTTTGATTGCCGAACAGCCCCGCCGCGATCACCAGGAAAAAGAGCGCGACGATCACCGCCTGGGCTGCGAATCGTACCCGCCGCGACTTTGCCAGGAATTGCACGAATCGACTTCCCAACAGGTCGATCCGCGCGGCTGGTCGGGGGGCTGATTTACGGGCCGGTGGAGGACTCGGCGGGACTGCCGACGACGGATTCAGTTGGACCAGTTCGGGGAATCGTGCGCCACGCTGGTCAATTGCTGCGGTCGCATCCGTCGGCGAGACTTCGGTCTTGCCGCGCCGCTCCAGAACTCCAAAACTCACCACCAGCACGGTCGCAATCGAAAGGTAGTACATCCAGGTGGGAATGCCCCACATCGTGTGCATGAAGAACGCCGCCGGTTCGGCCTTGAACTGCTGGCGGTGTTCGTCACAGCACAGCCACCACGTCCGGCCCAGATACGTCGCGGGAACCGCCGTCGCCGGATCGGTCAGTTCCTTGCAGACCGCGCACCGTTCACCCAGAAACTTCTGCGGCGCGGCGACGAACCGTTTGCGACACTCGGCGGTGCAGAAGTAGTAGGCCTGGCCATGGTGGTCCGCCTCGAACCCCCACGAGTCGGCCACTTCCATCCGGCAGACCGGATCGATATGCACCTGCCCAGGGGAGGATTGCGCGCGCGAAAACCAGATCGCGATCCCCAGGCCGACGAAGAACGACCAGGGGAGAAAGATCTTGAACAGCGTCGACATGGATACGGTTCCTCAGACTCGTGCGGCAGCGGGCCGATGCGCCGGGTTTGGTGTGGAAGTTGCCGGCAGGTTGGCCGACCGCCGCTTCTGCTTGATACGAATGGCCCGCACGACCAACAGGAACAGTCCCAGTCCAGCGGACGTCGCAATGAGGATCGATTTGGCGGCACTGGGCTGCCCCGCCACGATCAGGAACGGAATGATCTCGGGTCGGCCTTCGACGTCCATCGTCAACTCGGCGATGTACTCGCCATCCTGCGGGAAGTTGACGAAGTATTTGTGCTGGTTGGTGGCTGGCTCATGGACGGTCGGCTCCATGATCACCTGGTTCGCGCCGAACGTTGCGGTCCGCAGAACCCGCATCGTGACCGGAAGGGCATAGGGCTCGCCCGAGTTGCGATCCTTGATATAGAAGGCGATCGTTGTCCGGTCTTGCGGTACGGGGTGTCCGGGAAAAGAGGTCATGAGCACATCGAACGGCCCTGTCGTCGCCGGGTATTCCAAGGTTGGGGCCTGGGGGTAGTTTTCTTTGTACGAGTAGTGCGGCAGACCAAGGATGTGATGCGCCAGCGCCGCGGACGGGGACAGCCCGGCCACAGCGCCCAGCAGCGCCGACGAGAGGAATACCAGAAGTGACGAACGCGATGGAGTTCCCGAGAACTGCGTGGACGGACCATCCGTAGCCACCGATGTTGCGTTCGAGGAGGGAGCGGACGGGGCGCCGATGGAAAGGGGCACGACTTGACTTGGCGTTCGCCCGCTGGTGGAATGCGGCGTTTTCGTCGGACTTTCATTGTTCCGGGTGATTCCAGGGAGCACGAAGGCGAACCGCAGTGCGTCGTCATGGCAGGCCCGGACGCAACTGCCGCAGTTGGTGCATTCCATGCCGGTCATCTGGACGAGCATCGGCCGCAGGTCGAACTGGCACACGCGAACGCATTCTCCGCACTGCACGCAGTTGTGTTCGTTGCGGACGACCCGGATGACGCGAAACCGTCCCAGCAGTGAGTACAGTGCGCCCCCCGGGCAGATCGACCGGCACCACCAGCGTTTGCTGACGAACAACTCGATCGCGCACACCGCCACAATCAGGTACGTGCCGATGCCGATCGTCGAGCCAAAGACGGCCAGATGCATCTCGCGACTCATCAGGGCCGGCGGATAGAACAGCGCAACGAAGGGGACGCTGGTAATCGCCACCAGTCCCAGCACCACCGCCAGCACAAGGTATTTGTTCTTCAGAGAAAACTTCACGTCCCGCTCGCGGATCTCGGCGAAGCGCAACAAGCGCCGAAACGCGTCGACCAGTTCCAGCAACGTGTTCATGGGACAGATCCAGCCGCAAAAGACACGCCCCAGCAGCACGGTGACGGTGACCGGAATCAGCAGTGACCAGAGCATCGGTCTGTAGAACGAACGGCTGCTGAGGATCGCTTCAGCGCCGGCCAGTGGATCCGAGAGGCTGACGCCGAACAATCGCGCCGACCAGATCGTCCCCTGCGTCTGTGCCACCCAGGAACGACGCGCCGGGTTGTCGCCGACCGCGCGGTCGATCTCACGAATGGCCGCGTGCTGCCACGTGTCGGCGGTCAGATCGTGCAGCGAATGGGCTTCTTTGAAATGCGTGTACAAAGCCAGCAGCGGCAGCAGCACCAGTACCGCCAGGGCGATGAACTGCGTCAAACGTCGCAGAACGGGAACCAGTCGTCGAATCATGTGGAACTCCCCGTTGAGGCGCGGGCGATCTCGGCATTGGGATAGACTCGAATCGCCCGATAGGGCACGATGCACAGTTCTTCACACAGACCGCACCCGGTGCAGTGTTCCGGATGAACGACAGGAGCGTTGTAAAGCCCTTGCGTGATGGCCTTGCCCCGCAATGGACAGGCGGTGAAGCAGGCGCCGCAAACGCCCGTGCGGTTGTGGGAAACGCAGATCGTTTCATCGACACCCGCCACCCCCATCCGGACGTTCTCTTTCTCCCGCGATGGCCGCAGGGCACCGGTCGGGCAGACGTCGCCGCACTTGAGGCACAGCGTGCAGGCCTTCACGCTGGGGATGATGAACGGCGTATGCCGGTCGGCGTCGCCATCGGGCTTCATCTGGATGCAGCCGGGAGGGCAGGCGTCCTGACACAGGTAGCAATGGATGCAGCTCGAGAGAAATGCCGGTTCGGGAAGGGCGCCGGGAGGACGAAACGTGTACTCGGCTTTTTCGTCGACGCGCGGGGCGGCCGTATGCCTCTGTCCCGAGCCAAACCGCAGCAGCCGCGACAGCCCGAGCGCGAAGCCCCCTAGCAGCGTCATTTTCGCGACGCGACCGATCAGACGCAGCAGGTTTCGGCGGTTCGGGGACATGGGAACGGCTCAGGGAGGCCTGAGTGATTGGCATCAGGAATCGAAGGTCTGGCGCTCGACCGTCTCCACACGAATGGCGTGCGGGTAGCGGATGCAAACGCGTTCGCACAGGCCGCAGCCGACACAGGCTGCGGTATCGACGATGGGGCGCGCCCACATCCCGGTCTTCAACGCCCCCACCGGACACGCCTTGAGGCAGGTGCCGCAGGTAAAGTCGTTGTACGAGTAGCAGAGGTTCAAATCGACATGGGCGACCCCCATCTGCGCCTTGCGGGAGATGTCTTCCAGCGTTTTGTGGACCAACTGCAATGCGCCGCTCGGGCAGGCTTCGGTACAGCGCAGGAACTGGGTCTCCACGCGGCTGCAGAGCATGCAGGCCTGTTCGCGCGGCTGGATGTAGGGAGTGCCAGCCCGGCCGGGACCACCCGACTCGGGCGTCGCCTTGATGCAGTGGTTGGGGCAGGCATCGACGCAACGCTGGCAGCGGATGCACGTCGAAAGGAAGTCCTCCTCGGGGAGCGCGCCCGGGGGACGGATCGGCGGCGCGTGGCTGGCCGCCGACTGCTGGAATACGCCGACGGCCGTGGCGCCGACGGCCGTGGCGGCGCCGAGTCCCAGCAGATTCAGAACAAAATTCCTGCGGTCAAGCGACATGGTTAGATCCTTTCGATGCGGGCGGCGAGTTTCTTGAAATCAACCTGTCCACTCACGGGATCCCAGGCCCGGTGGCTGGTCGCGTTCGACAACCACTTGTTCTTCGTGGGGTCGGCGCTGTCCGCGACCGACAGATTCCAGGGGCTGAACATGTAGCCTTCGGGAACCTCGCTGCGCGCCGGCCGCAGCTCGCTCTGCAGGCCGACCGTGACCTTGCATTCGTAACTCCCGCGGCGGGTCACCACCCGCACCAGGTCGCCGTCGCGCAATCCGAAGCGCTTCGCATCGACGAGATTCATTTCCACGTATTGCTCGGGAATCAGCTTCATCGTCGTGGCGCCGCGAATCGTCTTGGCGGAATGGAAATGCTCGTAAACGATTCCCAGGCCCAGCCAGAAGGGATAGACGTCATCGCGTTTGTGGTCGGCGAGCGTCCGGGTGTGGTCGTCATAGACCTTTAGGTCCGGCAATTCCGGAGGGAGCGCCATGTCGCGCGCCAGTTCCAGGATGTTCTTCCGCCCCTCCCTCGTCGCGGTGGCCAATTCATCGATCAGGAATGGCCCTTCACCCGGCCGGTCGCGGTGACCGAACTGCATCAGCTTGTCGGTGATTTCCTCGATCCGGCTATAGTCCTGTTCGCACAGCTTCATTTTGGCCTTGCCGTCGGGATGGGCGAACGCGCCATACGGTTGCCCGGCCCAGCCCTCCTGGCCAAGGTAGCGGCGCGGAGTACCTCCCGCCTTGGCAATCTCGTACGTCGGGGCGGGCCACTGGATGCCCCGCAACGCGCGGATCTGGTCGTACAGCCCCGTCCCGTCGCGGTCTTCGACTTCGAGCATGCCGGTCAGGTCGGCATCGCTCCCTTTGCTGGCCACGATGATGTCGCGAAACACCTCTTCCGGATCATAAATCATGAGTCCGTTGCCGCTCTTGATCTTCTTCTGGTACGGGAAGATCTTGTCCCCGTCGAGTCCCAGTTTTTTCGCCAGCGACTTGCACTTGTCGATGGCCATGTCCATGTCGGGCCGGCAGTTGGGGGGCGGGTTGTTCGCACCGTCGCAGACATAGGCCCGCCGTTCCGACTGAATGTACGTACCGCCGTACCATTCTCCCCACGTCGCCGCCGGGAAAATCACGTCTCCGTACAGCAGGTTGGGGGCATGTCGGTAAATCTCCTGGACGACGACGAACATTTTGGTCAGCGCCGGACGCACCAGCGTCTTGACGTCGGGCATATGCACGTGGGTCGTGTACATCCAGAACATCGCCAGCAGTTCATCCTTCAGCGCCCGCTCCATCATCCCGACGACCATGCCCGGATTGGGAAGCGACGCACACTGTTTGAGCCGGTCGCGTGGAACCCGCCACATGTCGGCGATGTGATCGCGCCACCTGTCGTTGGTGATCGGCTGGTTGAACGGCAGGCGGCTGGTGAGGCCTCCCATCAATCGCTCGCTCATGGCGTTGGGTTGCCCGGTCTGGGAATGGCTGCCGCAGCCGGGCCGTCCCATGTTGCCGGTGAGCAAATGCAGGTTGATGATGCTGATCGTATTGTGCTGGCCGTGCAGCATCTGGTTGTAGCCGATGCCCCAGAAGCTGAGCACACCGCCGCGCCCGCGGCGACGGCCTTTGAGCGTCGCTTCGGCCCAGGTCTTCGCGATCTGCTCGATCTGCTGCGGCGTCACGCGGCCCCGGTCGAGAAGTTTCAGCCGTTCGACGACCTGCGCCGGTGAGTAGCGCTCCTTGACGCCGGCGATGTACTCCTGATACCCCGACACATTCTGGCCCAGCCAGTCGTCGGGCATCACCGCTTCGGGGTACTTCGTCAGCAGCACGTGGGCGATCGCGTTCTGATAGCTGATGTCGCCATTAAGGGTCTGAAGGTGCAGGCTGTTGCGCGGATTGATGTCCTCGAGGCCGATGACCGTCGCCGTGCGGCGCGGGTCGGCGACCAGCGTCGGAATCCCTTTTTTCTGTTTGTAGTCGGCCACCCGCCAGAACAAAATCGGGTGGGCTTCGCGGGCATTGTGTCCCCAGAAGGCGATGAAGTCGGACTCTTCAATGTCTTCGTAACTTGTGGGCGGGGCGTCGCTGCCATAGCTGTGATAATAGCCGGTGGCGGCCGACGTCATACACATGCGGGCGTTCGCCTCGATCGAATTGCTGACGAGAATCCCCTTCATCAGCACGTTCTCGATCCACTGCGCCTCCATCGTGAGCTGCCCGCTGCCGTCGAGCCCGACGGCATTGCCCCCCTTCGCCCTGATGATCTCGGCGATCTTCTCAGCGACGAGTTCCTCGGCCTCTTCATAAGACATCTCGACGAATACGTCGTCATCGAAGCGTCCCTTGGTGGCCGACACATGTCCGCGCAGGGGATCGCTCATGTCTTTCCGCACGAGCACCTTCTCCAGTCGGTCCTTGTAGATCGGCTCATAGGCGTTCAGCCCCTTGATGCACTGGATGCCCCGATTCGTCGGATGCTTCTTGTCGGGCACCATCCCAACCACCTTGCCATTCTCGACCTTGATCAGCGTCCCGCAGCCCACCCCGCAATACGGACAGGCGGCCTGCAGCAGCTTGATTCCCGCGCCCGCGGCCGCGGCCGGCCTGGCCGTGGGAGCGGCGTTCAGCGCTTCCAGATACTCCAGCGGCAGATACGAAGTGGCGGCAATTCCCACCCCGGTTGTGGCGGCCATTTTCATGAACTCGCGGCGGTCGAATTCGACGGGACCGATTTGCTTGGGCATGTGATAACTCCTTCGCGGTGTGAGAGAATTGAATTTCTTCGTCAGTGATCCTGGGAACCTGCGTCCTTCGCCATCGCTTCCGTTCGTCGTAACGGGCGAACATCCGGGCTCCATTGTCGGATGTAGGCCACGATCTCGTTGATTTCCCCCTGGCTCAGATGGGCCAGGCCGTGTCCCGACAGTCCAAACGGGCGCATCGCGGTGCCGCGCCGACCGCGGATGATCGTCGCCTGCAAGTAGCCGTCGGTGGCGGCGCTGAGGAACCCGGAGTTGTTCAACTCCGGAGCAAACCCCCCTCGGCCCAGATCGCCGTGGCAGCCGGCGCAGAAGGCCGCGTATTTCTCACGGCCGTTGTCCGGGTTGACACCCATCACGAAACGGTGCGAAATCGGCGCGATGTCTTCGCTGGAACGCAAGTAGGCAATCAGGTCGTCGATTTCCTCGGCCTGCATTTCGACGATACCGGTTCCGCGATGTCCCATCGAACGCATTTCGGTGTCGTCCCGTCCGAGCACGACGGTGGCCCGCAAGAAGCCATCGCTGGCGGCGGACAGGAAAGCCCGATTGCGAATCGCCGGACCAATCGTCCCCTCGCCGTGTTCGCCATGGCAGCTAATGCACATTTGGCGATAGAGCACCGCGCCGCGCGGCGCGTATCCCAGCCCGATCCGTTCGCCGTCGATCGGCTGTCGTCCACGAGTGGAACGCAGGTAAGTGACGATGTCTTCGATTTGCGAGTGCGTCAGATCGGCGTTTCCCTGCTGCCCGCGCAAGTGCGGCCGCATCTGCGTCCCTTGCCGGCCGTAGCTGATCCACTCGATGAGCGTTTCGTCGTGGACCGTCTCCAGAAACACGCTGTTCGCCAGTTGCGGCCCCAGCGCCCCTTCGGCGTTGGGGCCGTGGCAACTCGCGCAGATTCCCTGGTAGAGCAACTGACCGTTCTGCGGATCGCCGGAAATGCGGACCGCCGGCAGTTCCTTGGCAGGCCCAGTCTGCCAGGAACGCAGCAGGGCGATCAGGTCCACCACATCTTCGCTCGACAACTGTCGCCAGGCGGGCATCGCGGTTCCGGGCCGACCACGGACCAGAGTATCGTGGAGAAACTCGTTCGAAACAACGCGCAACATCGCCTGGTTGTTGATCGAGGGGCCAATTTTTCCCTCCCCCGCCTCGCCGTGGCACACCGTGCAGCGGCTGCGGTACAGCGTCAGGCCGATGGCAGCCGACGGGCTGTCGTACGACTGGGCCGAGGTGGCCGTTAACTCTGTCCCATCGGGGACGCGGCGGTCCGAATTCAACAAGGCAAGAACGCTCTCGCGGTTCGACTGCAACGGTTGAAAGGAACGCAGATACGCCAGCAGGTCGCTGACGTCGCGATTGTCGAACTGCCGCCACGACGGCATCGCCGTGTTGGGCCGTCCGCGCAGAATCGTCTCGGCCAGCAGTTCGTCGCTGGCGATCGCCAGGAACGACGCAGCCCGCAACGAGATACCGATCTGCCCCCCTTCGGCGTTGGAGCCGTGACAGCCTGTGCAATTCGCGCGGAACAGGGCACCCCCCACCCGCGCGTCGCCGCGCGACGCCGAGACGAACGAACGATCCGCCTCGTTCGGTTCCCAGCGGCGGATGTACGCCGTGATCAGGTCGATCTCGTCTTCACTCAATCCTCCATCCGCCTGCCAGGCGGGCATACTGGTTCCGGGACGCCCACCGGCAATGACCTGTTTCAGATAGGCGTCGCTCGCGACCGCCAGCGTATCGGTGTTGCGCAGCGAGGGGGTCAACAACTCGCGGGGCCGATCCAGGAGTTTGGCCGACTCGGCGTCACGCACGATCGCCCCGACCCCTTCCGCACCGTGGCAGGCCGAACAGTACATGCGATACAGCGTCTCGCCCCGCACCGGGGCAGGATCAACCGGCTGTGGCAGGGGAGTGTAGGCCGCCGGCGCCGATTTTCGCTTCAGACTGATCATGTACGCCGTCAAGTCGGCGGCCTGGGCGTTGCTCAGGTCGAGTTCCGGCATCAGCGAATTCGGAATCACCGCCTGGGGCGACTTGAAGTGCGCGTACAGCCAACCTTCGACCGTGCGACTGGTTCCTTCCGGAATATGGTGGAAGTCCAGATTATGCACCGTCTTGTTGCCGACGTAGGTAATGTCCGGTCCCAGGACACCGCCTCGTCCGCGGTACTTGTGGCAGCCCAGACAGCCACGATCAACCACCAGGTTCTTGCCACGGGCGATATTCTCGGCTCCCGGGAGGCCGGCATTCAGTTCGCCGGTCGAAATCTGCTGGATCGCCCGCACCTGGCCGTACAGATCCGACTGACCGCCATACAGGTCCGTTTCGTAGTGGCAACGCCCGCAGCTTGTGTAGATCAGGTTGCGGGGCAGCAGCGGCTCTTCCCAGAACGAGGGATTGTGGCCCCGTTCATCGATGACATTGGCGTGCGCAGACTGTCGGTCGGTGGCCCGTCCCTGTCCCTGATGGCAGATCGTGCAGCCGAATTTGTCGGCAGGATGCAATTTCAACAGCTCGCCCGGATGCGCGGCCAGCGGCAGCGGCGCGTCTTTGAACGCCGGGTTGTCGATTCCGACATGGCAGGTCACGCAGCGGTCGGTCCGGTTGAGCGATGCGAGGTAGAGTTGCCGCATTTCCAACGAATACGAAACGGGCCCTTGGCCGATTTCCGATGCGTTGGCGTTCAGCGCCTGCGCGTATGCGGTCTGATGCACGCGCCATTCCGCGGTGAAATTCTCCTGGAATGCCGCCATCAGCAAAAACGCCAGGAACACGAGACTGCTGACGAGCAGTGTCGTTTTCATCCAGATGAGTCGTTGATGTTCCATGAGTCAGCCGATCCCTTTCACGTCCCGCACTCGACGCGAGTGCAGCCACGATCCCCTTCGGGTCCATTGCGTCGCTAATGCACGGGCCAATCCTCCTGGGACCAGTAAAACCCCCAGTTCGGCCCGCGATGGACCGTTGCGAAATACGTCAGAATCAGGAACGCGACGACGAAGCAGGTGAAGACCGCCAACGCGCCCAGGCGGGTCGAATTCGTCCAGCGCGTCACAGCCAGCGACCAGGCCGTGAACAGGACGAGCATCACGGTCCCCGGGTTGACGAAAGTGATGACGATCTGCGGAAGCTCAGGATACCAGCTTCGAAGCCAGCCGCGGTTTACCGTGAACGCCATCATCCCAATGACGACAGCAGTCGCAAACAACGCCGTCTGCCAGGTGATCCTCCAGCCGCGCCGACCGCTGAACCACACTCCCGTGTCTTCTGCTTCGCGATCGAGATAGGGGACGCACATCAGCCCCAGCACGACGACCGCCGGGATCGCGACGCCTCCCATGAACGCCGAGTAGCTGACAAGTTCCTGCAGTCCCAGAAAGTACCAGGGGGCCTTGGCGGGATTCTCGGGAACCGCCGGATTGGCCAGTTCTTTGAGGGGGGCGTCGAAAAAGAACCCCAGCGCCAGCATCACGGCCAACGTCGTCATCGCCAGGGCGGCGATCGCATACAGCGCATGGGGCCAGGTCGGCACTGTATTCAGCAACTGCCGATCTACCGCCGCGGTCTTGCCACGCACCACCGCCATCAGTCCGTACGTCCGTGAAGGACGGGTCGCCGCGGCCCCCACGCGACCGACCAGAGCGGCGGCGCCTGCTGCGCTTGCCGGACTTGGCTCGGGCGCGTCGGCCGACGCGGGACGGGTGATCCCTCCGTCCTTGCGGATCCGCCAGAAGTGAACCGCCAAGAACACCGACAGCAGCAGCGGCAGGACCATCACGTGCAACAGGTAGAACCGGATCAGCGCCTCTTGCCCGACGTGATTGGCCCCCAGAATCAACTGTTTCTGGAAACCGCCGATGTCGCACCAGGCCGTCACCCCCAGCGCATCGGTGACTTCACGGGGGGACTGTGCGATTTCGGATCCGATCGTGACGGCCCAATAGG
Organism: Planctomycetales bacterium; assembly: GCA_046152955.1. Classification (GTDB taxonomy): domain Bacteria; phylum Planctomycetota; class Planctomycetia; order Planctomycetales; family Planctomycetaceae; genus SIAF01. The sequence continues at coordinate 20,944 of JBJXGA010000414.1, forward strand.
CCAGTTGATCCCAGGGGAGCAGATACCCCGTAAAGCTCAGCGCGAGCGTCAGTACGAACAGAATCATGCCGACGACCCAGTTGAACTTGCGGTGCCCTTTGTAGGCCGCCGTGTAAAAAGCCCTCGCCATGTGCAGCATCACACAGGCCACCATGGCATGCGCCGACCAGCGGTGAATGTTGCGCACGAATCGCCCCGTGGGAACGATGTACTGAATCTCCTTCATTGAATCGTACGCCTGGTCCACCGACGGCTTGTAATAGATCATGAGCGGGATGCCCGTCGCCACGAGCAGGGCGAACAGCACCAGCGAAATCACACCCAATCCCAGTGTCGCCCGGATCCGCAGCGAATAGCGGTGCATCCGCGTCGGCAGAATGTGCAGGAACAGATTGGTGAACACCGCCTGCGACCGCGCACGATCCGACGTCGGCCGTCCGTGACGGACAAGGGATCTCAGAAAGTCCCACGGCAGGTCTCGCAGATTGCGGAAGTAGCGAGGCAGAGCGTCCCCCTGACCAGCCGGGAGCCCGCTGGCAGGCACCGCCGCCGGATCTTGCTGTGGACGCGTGGGCTCGTTGGCGATCATCAGGCCGGCTCCGTAAGGGGTTCCCGTGAGAATCCCAGGCTCGTCTCGTTGCAACTGGACATGCTTCGATCTCTTTAGGACCCGACAGTGCTGTTACGTGTTGACCTTCAATCGCACTTCGGCCGACGACTGCTGCTGTTTGTCGACGACGAGTTGGCCGTCGGCCGACACCTGCAGCACCAGGTAATGCAAGGGACCAGGCGCCGGACCGGCGACCGGCCGCCCATCGCCATCGAATCGACTGCCGTGGCAGGGGCAGAAATAGCCCGCCTCCCCCTCGCGCTGCACGATACACCCCAAGTGGGTGCAGACGCCGGAGATCGCGAACAGGCCGTCCGCCTCCCAGAAAACCCACAACCGATGTTCCGGGACGGCGGTCATCGGGACGCCGATAAACTGTGACAGCGGGCCGAGTTTGACGCGCGTATTGGCTTCCGGGAAAACCGACGGCATGGGAAGTCGCGCCGCACCGATCCCTGCCACAGCGAGCGCCGCCGCCGCGGATCCCAGCGCAGCCAGACCCAGAAAGTCGCGCCGTTCCGGCGGCGACTCAAAGCGGGGGCTCGCCTGCAGTTCTTCGTTCATGAATCGGTTCTCCATTTCACTCACACCGTCGCCAACGGAACGGTCGTCGCACCAACAGGCTCAATGTTCCACACCGTCTGGACCGCAAGCTGCTCCATCGTGATCGCGCCGACTGGACAACGCTCGGCGCACAAGGCACACCGAATGCATTTCGTCTCGTCCTTGACGATCGCCGAGTGTCCCGCGGGATCGTCGTTCCCCAGACGCCCTCGAATCGAACTCCACAGTCCATCGTCCCCTTCCAGACGATCCAGCGAGACCAGTTCCAGGCACAGTTCAGGGCAGACATCCGCACAACCGCCGCACAGGATGCACTTATCGGAATCGAAAATCGTGTTGATCCCGCAGTCGAGACAGCGGCATCCTTCGCAACGGGCCTGTCGTTCGTCGTATCCGCGTTCGACGACCGCCTGGTGGCTGCCACGACGCTCTGCGGCCGAGAGCGCCGGGATGGTGGCCCGCGGCAGTTTTTCGTAGTCAGCTTCGCGGCGGTAGCCGGGGAGTTCCACGTGCGTCACGTTGACCCGCGCGACCAGCCGCTGGCCGCGCAGAGCTTCCACCACGCTGCGTGCGACCTGCTTGCCGCACGCGACCGCGTGAATCAACAGCTTGGGTCCGTAGGCCACGTCCCCCGCCAGAAAGACATCGGGTGCGGTGGTGCGAAATGTTGCGGCATCGATCTTGATCAGGCCCCGCTCGTCGCGCTGGATGTCGTCGGCGTCCAGAAACGACAGGTCGGGCCTCTGCCCGATTCCCCAGAGAACCGTCTGGGCGGGAATCGTCCGCCGGTCGCTGGAGTCGAACTGCGGCGCAAACCGGCGGTTCTCGTCGAACACCCGCGTGCAGCGCTGAAACACGACGCCGCTCACGCGGCCATCGGGGCCGGCAAGAATCTCGACCGGTCCCCAGCCGTGTTCGCGAATGACTCCTTCTTCGTCCCCTTCGATGATTTCCGTGTCGTCGGCTGGAAGTTCTTCCAGGCTTTCCAGACTCACCAGTCGCACGGCGCCCACATTCGGGCTGCGTAGCGCCAGTCGCGAAATGTCCACCCCGGTTTGCCGAACCACGCTCCGAGCAATGTCGTAGGCGACATTCCCTCCTCCGATGACCACAACGTCGCCGCGAATGGCGACCTCCCTCCCGAGTGCCACGTCGCGCAGGAATTCCACGCCGCCGGTGACTCCGGGAATCTCGGCGCCGGGTATCGGCAGGGCCCGAGACCGTTTGAGCCCCACGGCAATGATCGTCGCCCGATGCGCTCTGCGAATCTCGGCCAGCGTGACGTCGCGCCCCACTTGCGTATTGCAGAGAAACTCGACTCCCAGAGCACGGATGAATTCGACCTCGGCCTGAATCAACTCACGGGGCAAGCGGTATTGAGGAATTCCCACCGCCAGCATTCCGGCCGGGACCGATTCCATTTCGAACACCGTGGGCCGGAAACCCAACAGCGCCAGGTCGTGCGCCGCCGCCAGCCCAGCCGGTCCGGAACCGATGATGGCCACTGGTTCGCCATCACTGCGGTTGGGCGGCCGTTTCTGAGAGAGCAATTCGACAAACGATGCCAACTCCTCGGAGCGCGACGACTGGCGATCTCGCGCGTGATCGAGTAACCGCCGCACCAGTCCGAACGGCCCGCCGGTTGGAGCCGCATTGCCGGCCAGATGCTCGTCAATGGCAAACCGTTTGAGCGCCCGAATCGAAACGGCCTGATCGATGTCGCCGCGCCGACAGGCGGCTTCGCAAGGCGCACCACACACTCGCCCGCAAATGGACGCCAGGGGATTGGGTCCGCGAGCGATCAGGTAGGCGTCTTCGTATCGTCCCTCGGCAATCGCCCGAACATACCCCCGCGCGTCGGTGTGAACCGGACAAGCTTCCTGGCAGCGAATCTGCTGCTGCCAGTAGCGTGCGTCATCCGGAACAGAGACTAGGAGGCGGTTCATCGCAGACCCCGCGAATTAATCAGGATATCTTGATCCCGAAGTCCATTTTTGCCCGATCGTACCGGGATGGCTGGCGAATATCAAGACTCAATCGTCTTTTTTTTAGCCCCCCTGCGAAGGGATACACAAAACTGGACTGGGGCCACGATTTCGCGATACAACCGCGGCGGCCAAGCCGGAGCCGAATAACGCTGCATCGAAATTCCGCATGTCCAACGACCGCGCCGGAATTGCCTGGGAAAACTTCAGCTCCTGCACAGTTCGGATCGCGGAGTGGATTGCCTCACCATTCCACACGATCCGATGGGGAGCGGTCAGCCTACTTCCATATCGATCCTATCAAACGTCTGGGCGGCAAGCTGCTGAAGCACGTCGTTGATGTCAGGGCGTTCGTTCGGGTCGTCGGCCAACAGCGCGGCGATCAGCTCGCGAAACGACAGAGGGACCGTCTCCACCATGTGACGACGGACATCCCCCGATTGAATTTGCGCCAAAACCTGATGCAGTGGTCCGGCTGTGACCGCTGGCTGGCCGGTCAGCAGTTCTGCCAGGATCAGGCCCAAGGCGAAGAGGTCGGCGGGGATTGAGCCGGGCTGGCCGCGGGTTTGTTCCGGCGCCATGTACCCTGGCGTTCCCGACAACCCGACCGGAAGGGACGCGTCGGTCTCCCCCTGAAACTCCCCGACGAGAGTGGCGTCGGCCTGCAGACTATGCGACTCGACCAGTGGGGCTGCAGCGAGTTCATTGGGGCAAATCCCACCGACACATCGGGCGAGTCCGAAATCGAGCAGCTTGGCTTCCCCTTCCGGGGTCACCAGGATGTTGGCCGGCTTGAGATCGCCATGCGCTACGCCGCGGGCATGCGCCACCGCCAGCCCCTCGGCTATCCCCAGCAGCAATTGCCGGCGGGAGGCACCAGTCATCCGCGCAAAACCGCGCGCCGACAGGGTCTCCCCTTCGATGAGTTCCATCACGATCGCCGGGACTCCTTCCAGCGCGTCGGCGGCAAAGATCGTGCAGAGATTTTTGTGATGCATCCGGGCCGCCACGCGGGCCTCCGCCAGCACCTTGTCCCGAGTCACGCTCGCTTTGCCTCCGATGATCTTGATCGCCACTCGACGGTCCAGGGCCAGGTCGTGAGCCGCGAACACGCTGCCAAATGCTCCGGCGCCAAGTCGCTCGAGAATCCGGAAGTTTCCCAGAATGCACCCCGGTTGGAGCTGCCTCTGCACATCGATCGTGCCATCGGCAGTCGTCCAACCGGCCGGACACAGTCCCCCCGTTTGCAGCGCCTGAAGCACGCGCAGCGTTTCCTCTGTTCCGCGGCCCACGCTCGTGTTGTGCATGGCCGCATACTGCACGACCCCCTCGGGATCAATCAGGAACAATCCCCGAACGGAGCAGTGTCCCTCCGGGAGCCAGACGCCATAGGCCCGGCTGACCTCCCCCTTCGGATCGGACGCCAGTGGAAACTGCAACGCTCCGATGCCACCGCGATCGATCGGCGTTTCGAACCACCGGCGATGGTCTTCGATCGAATCCACGCTGAGGGCCAGGATCTCGCAATTCAGCCGACGGAAGGCGTCGAGGTGGGCACTGAACGCCGTCAGCTCGGTGGGACAAACGAACGAGAAGTCGCGCGGATAGAAAAACAGCAGCAGCCAGCGACCGGCATAGGAGGAAAGCCGAACCGGACCTGGTCGGAGGTCGTCAAAACGAACAGCATCCAGTTCGAAATCGGGAGCAGGTTGTCGGATCAAAGTTGGCGGCATCGCAAGAAGATCCAGTCGAAGAAAAGAGAGGTTCGCGGTTCGCACGCTCCTGCATTAGGTTTTTATCCCCACCTCCCGTCGCGATCCAATCGTCGCTGCCATCTGAGACAGGCTCTGCTGGATGAAGTCGGCGAATTCCAAACGGACTGCAAACCGCCGCTCGATGGCGGCAACGGCCGCGGCGCACGCCAGCGACGAACCTCCCAGATCGAAAAAAATGTCATGTCGGCCAATGGCGCCGGTATTCAACTGACGCTCCCAGATGTCCGCGAGCATCCGCTCCATTTCGGTCTGCGGGGGGGCGAATTCAACCAGGGTGAGGTCCGCGGCGACTGCCGACTCGGAATCTGACTGCGCACCATCCCGGTCGCGGTATGCCGGAAGGGGCAAATCCGCCAGGCTCCGGTCCGGATCGGCCGTCGCCAGGTCCAACAGCCTCAGATAGCGTTCCGCAAGAATCCGGATCGTTTCGGCCTCGAGCAGATCGGTATCGTATTCAAACACGCCTCGCAGCAGTCCTGGCGTAGCGGTCAGGACCAGTGACAACTCAAACGGGGAATGCTCATGCGGTCGAGCCAGTGGCTCCAGTTCGAGCTCCGCGAGCATCAACGATTCCAGTTCGCTGTATTGATGCATTCCAAACTTGACGCGCGGCGACAGTGGGGGGCTCCCCTGGCTGGTCCGACCTTCCATCAGCAATTCCCAGGGCAGATCCTGATGGGCAAACGCGCCGACCACGACCTCCCGCACGCCTGAGAGCAATTTGCTCAATCCCGCCTGGCAATCGACTCGCGTGCGAAGCAACACCTGATTGGCGAAACAGCCGATCACCTCTTCTGTTTCCTGGCGGCAGCGATTGGACACGGGAGTGGCAACCGAGACGTCGGACTGTCCTGAATCCAGCGACAACCCCCCCTGAAATCCCGCCAGCAGCCCCATGAACAACGTGGCCCCGTCGTTTCGGCACAAACCGTCGAGCCGGGCCACCACGTCGTGCGGCAGGTCGAACCGCATCGCCGCGATGCGTCGGTGCAGCTTTGGAGCTCGCGGGTGATCGACCGGAAGACGCAGATCCTGCGCCTGATCGAGTTGTTCGAGCCAATAGGCGTACTCCCGTTCGAGCGCGTCGGACGAGAGGCGTTGTCGTTGCCACAACGCATAGTCCTGGTATCGCCCCGCAGAGGGGGGCAGAGGACTGGGTTGATTCCGAGCGAAGGCGCCGTACAGCGCCGAGAGCTCGCGAAACAACAACCCCACCGACCAGCCATCCATCGCAAAATGGTGCGAAGTCAATAACAACAGGTGCTCCCGGGAATGAACTCGCACAATGCGGCTCCGGAGCAGGCGGCCCTGAGCAAAGTCCACCGGTTCGGCAAACGCGCCGTTCACCTCCCGCTCGATTGCCTTGCACTGTCCAGTCGGTGCCATCCCTTCCAAATCGATCAAGGGGGCCAGTTCCTGGTCGGAGACGGGCGGGGGGGCCAGCGTCAGCCGCGGCAATCCGTTGACTGTGGCGCAACCTGTGCAAAGGGCGTCGTGCCGGTGCAGCACTTCGCGGAGCGCCCTCCGCCAGGCCTCGATATTCAGCGGTCCCTGGGCGCGAAAACCCAGACAAACTCCCCGACCACGGTCGTCGGGTTGCAGTTCGCGCAAGGTCCATAGCGCTTCCTGGGCCAAGGACAACGGGGGATGCCGTTGCAGGGGGGCCATCGTCGGGGGAGGCAGATAACAGTCGCCGAATTGTGGGCCGGCCAGAAGCGCCAGCACGTCCTGTTTGCGTTCTACCAATTCCGTCTTGAGCGCGTTGGTCAATTTTCCGTGCGGAGCGGAATAGCACAGTCGGTCTCCCTCGCGCCACAGGGCGACCCCCACGTCGCGCAGCGCCTGGATCAGTTCAGACGCGGTCATAGGGAACCAGTCTCCCGGTCTGCCAGAGTCGAAATCGCTCCTCCCACCGCCAAGTGCAAGAACTGTTCGCGGGGAGTCAGAGACAATCCCCGCGCCAGCTCTGCCATCGAAGGGGATCCGATCTGGCACAACCCCAGGCCGCACCGGGCCGCTTGCATTTCGAGCAACTGACAGGTCGCGCCGCATTCCAGCAGGGCGAATCGCTCGCTCTCTTCGCCATACAGCGGTTCGATCGCCTCCCGCGCCAGGGTCCATATCAGGGCAAAGCCGGCGGCGCGGAGCACGGCGCCATTTATCAGCGGATCGAGTGCGGCGAAGTCAACCTGTTGTGGCGGACCGACCTGCATGAGGCGGTGCTCGTGCGGGTCATAGTAGTGCGGCGCGCCCCCCAAACCTTCCACCCGGTCAGCCTGTGGTAGGACATACAATCGCACAGGATACAAGCCCCCGGCCGAGGGATAACGGTATTTGGCACGGCCTTCAATATCCAGACAGCGTAAGGGCTCCAACAGCCGACCCAGAGCGCTCAGTGAGACCGTTTCGCCGGCGAAATGTCGCTGTGAACTTCGCGCCTGGTGTCGGGTCCGGGCCTCCTCGATTGTTTCCCGAATCGGCAGCGATGCAAAGGGACGCCGGACCAGATCCTTTCGCCCCCCGCGTCGCTCCAGTTTGAACCGGTCCCGCTCCTGCGGATCGCGAATCCGTCGCGGCAGACTTTTCGCGGTTCCCACGTGCGAAGCGGAGCCACCCCGGCTGGCATGGGCCACATCGCGCGCCAGCCAGGCGATTGTTGGCTCCCGGTAGAGCGCGTCGATAGCCGGGCGATGACCACCGAAGGCCGTTTCGATTCGATTCACGATTCGAATCAGATGCAGAGAAGTGGCGCCGCGCTGCAGTAGATTGTCGTTGGGGTGGATTGCGGCATCCCCCACGATCGCCGCGACGATTTGCGCGACTTGCGGCAAAAAATCCTCCGCCGGCGAGATTCCGGGATGCTCCTGCTCCGGTTGAGGAGGCGCCGCGTCGAGCAGCTTGCGACGGTCCACTTTGCCATTAGCGGTCAGCGGCAGTTCGTCCAGAACGACCCACCGGGTTGGAACCATGTACTCGGGCAACTTGGCCAGCGCCCCTTGCCGCAATTGTTCGGGCGTTGGCCTGTGGATTCCCGGCCCGAAGACCACGAACGCCACCAGCGATTTCTCTCCCTGACGATCTCCGACTGCGGCAACCGCGACCGAACCCACCCCGGGGGATTGCGCCAGAACCGATTCGATCTCACCCAGTTCCGTCCGATACCCCTGGATTTTGACCTGGCCATCGCGCCGCCCCAGGAACGCGATATTGCCGTCCGGCAAATAGCGCCCCATATCTCCCGTCCGATACAGTCGTTCGTCGGTATGGGGATGCACGAAGAACGCTTCGCTGGTGCGCGGTGCATCCCCCCAATAACCCAGGGCCAATCCGGCTCCGGCGATGTACAGTCCGCCGGGAGACCACACCGGACAGGGGAGGAGCGATTCACTCAGTACGTGGAACCGCTGATTGTCGAGTGGCTGGCCGTAGGGAATGCTCGTCCAGTCGGGAGGCACGTCGCCGATGGGATAAGCGATCGACCAGATCGACGCTTCGGTCGCCCCACCCAGGCTGATCACCTGGATGCCGCTCCCCAGCGCTCGCACCTGATCCGGCAATGCGACCGGAATCCAGTCGCCGCTCAACAGCGCCAGCCGCAACCCGGCCGGAAATCGACGCCCACGTCCTGCCAGGTACTCCACCAGAATCTGCATCAGTGCAGGAACCGAGTTCCAGATCGTGACGGCGTGATGCTCGATCAATTCGACCCAGTGTGCCGGATCGCGCACGCCACGCGGCTCCGGAAGCACGATCGTCCCCCCAACTGCCAGCGACCCAAACAGATCGTAGACCGACAGATCAAAACTGAGCGACGAGAGGGCCAGCACCCGATCGGTCGAGACGGCCCCATACCGACGATTGACGTCGAGAATCGTGTTGAGCGCTCCCCGATGGTCGATCTTGACTCCTTTGGGCTGGCCCGTCGAACCGGATGTGAAGATGACGTAGGCGGTCGATTCGGGAGTCGTCTCGGGGAACGAAACTGGCGTCAATCGTGAGGGAGGCTGGTCGCGCTCTACCACCAGCACCTCCGCCGTGGCAGGCCAGGGAATGGTCTCCCGCAGTCGCGCCTGCGTGAGCGCGACGCGCGCCTGGCAGCAGCCCCACAACGTTTGCAACCTGTCGGGAGGAGTGTTCGCATCGATCGGGACATACGCTCCCCCCGCCTGCAAAACTCCCAGGACGGCGACGACCTGTTCCCATCCTTTCTCCATGACAATTGGAACCAAATCTCCCGGCTTGATCCCACTTTCCGCCAGTCGTGCCGCGACCGCCAGCGACCGTTGCTGGAGTTCCCCATAACTTAGATTGATTGTGGATGAGATCAGAGCGATCCGTTCCGGTTGTGCCTGTGCCTGCGAGACGAACGGGTCGTGGAGGCGTTGCAAGGGGAGCGGAGCGGCTGTGTCGTTTGCCGCTAAAAACAATTCTCGTTGCCAGACCGGTAGAAGCCCCTGTGCGGTCTCCCACGGGGCTGCCTGCCACGCGGCCTCATCATCGGCCAATCGCGCCAAGTGCGATTGCAAGGCCTGCAACATGTCATCCAAGAGCCCCTCTGGAAACAGGGCGTCGACGCTGTCCCAGATCAAACACAAGGCGCCATCGTCCTCGACGGCGACGCAGTCCAGCCAGACCTGTGGAGTCTGCGAGACGCCGAACACGCGCTTTCCCATCCAGGGACGGCTTGAGCGCGCGGGGTGCTCCGTTTGTCCCCACAGCAGGCCGGTAAAGACGATCGGCGCTCCGAGAAAACTCTCTTCAGCGGGGCGCTGCCGCAGCGCTCGAAGCACTTCGATGCCGCTGAACGCGCCCTGTTCGCGATCTTGCCACAAACGCCGCTGCAACCGTCGTCCCCGCTGCTGGAAGGACCCATCGCCTCCTGGCTCGACTTCCAGCAGCGTGACGGAGGTGAAGTCGCCTACCACCTCGCGCACCTGCGGGTGCAGAGGCGGACGATTGAACGTCGACACGTTGAGCGTGAAATGGGGAGACTGGCTCCAGAGCGCGAGGACGTCGGCAAACGCAGTCAGTACAATGGTGGTCGGAGTGAGGCCAAAGTTCGTCGCCTGTTGTTGGAGGCGCATCCAGGCCGCTCTCTCCAGTCTCGCTTCCCGGCGTCGGAACTCCGGCTTCTCAATCTGCAGCGGATCGCGAACCAATGGGAGCTGCGGACCGCCGGGCAAATTGGGAATGCGCGCTGTCCAATAGTCGCGGGCGCGGCGGCCCGGCACCCCCGAGCGGCGATGGTCCAGCGCCAGCGAGCAATCGCGGAATGTCAATTCCAAGGGGGGAAGCGCCGCCGCTGGTTCGTCGTACCAGCGCTTCCACTCGAACAGAAGAATCGTTCGGCTCCAGCCATCCACAAACATGACGTCATAGCTCAGAAACAACCGTGTCCGCCGCGCATCAAGACGCACCGCACGAATGTCAAACGGTGGCCATTGGTCTCCCTGGCGAACCGTGTGCGACATCTCGCGACGGTGTCGTTCCAAAACAGCGGTGACCTCCTGTTCGCTGAGTTGACGACCGTCGGCGACGGCGATCGTGTAGGGGGGGGTCTGTTCCAGAACCACAAGCTGACCGTCGGCATTGACGATCGCCCGGAGCATGTCGTGCCGGGCCACCACCTGCTGCCACGCCCCCTCCAGCCGCGCGAGATCCAGATCCTGACAATCGAGCTCTTCGTAAACATGCGTGGCGACGTTTCCCAGCTCAAATCCAGCCTCCCGGCCGGCCCAATACGCCGCCTGCACGTCAGTCAGGGGGAACGGCTCATGTCTCCGCGAGGGATCGGGACGAATCAGTTCGAGAGGAGGGAGGGACGCCGCTTCGACGGTGGATCGCGAGGCGCTGCTGGAGTTGTCGGACCGTTCGTACCCCAATCGTCGCGCAAGATCCCAGGTCACATCCCCCAGGGAGTGTTCCGCGATGACCCCTCTCCAGCCCCGAGCAACCTGACGATCCACCTGCGCATGGCGCCGAAACGAGGGATCTCCGAGCATGATCGTTCCCGGACGAATCGAGTCGGTCATGCGGACCCGCGCGTCGCCATACGGATTGAGCATTTCGGGGTGGAAGGCCACCCCCAGGAACTGCGACAGCCGCTCCAGCGTTCCGGCGGAGTCCTCGACCAGTTCCTCAAACCGGACTCGCGTCTGGCGCGCCTGGGGAACGTGCGACAGAAAATCGAGGATATTCTGATTGGCCACCACCCAGTTCAACTCGGCCAGTTGCCGCTTGGCGAAGGGATGCGAATGGCGGAAGAAGACGTGGAAATTCCCCGCGTCGTACGAACGGATCATGCCGCATGGATGCCGGACCAGATGAATGTACAGCGCCTCTTCAAAATACAATTCCGCGCGGCGAATGATCCCCGGATCGTGCGAATAGTGGGTGGACTTGTCGACCAGCCGCCGCGGCGCGACCAGTTGTTGTAGCTGGCGATAAAACTCCTTGACCGTCATACCGCTCCGTTCGCAATCCGCCATGTGTCCGGCGGCCTCTTCGAAACTCCAGCCGTTCACCGACATCAGGGCGTGAATCGTCCCTTCCAGCCAATACGGTTCGCGCGCGGCAAAGGCGTCGTGCCGCTCCGCCAGAGTTTCATATGGGAGCAGTTCGAACTCCGGAGGAGCGAACAATCCGGGATTCCCGGCGAGCATCACGCGGAGGAGCGTGGAACCGGAACGATGCGTTGACAGGAGGAACACCGCAGAAGGATTGCGAGCTCCCTCGAGGGCCCGAGAAGAGGGGGAAGGAAGTTCTCCGAGCAAGTCCCGGAACTGCGCCACTTCGAAGGAACCGATTGGTTGTTCCCCGTCGGACCGCAGCGCGTCGCCGCCGGTTGGCAGGGACTGGCCGATCCGCCGACTCCCTTCGGGGAAGTGCGCTTCCAGGTACGCTGCCAGCCGGGCAACGGTCGGAGAGTCAAACAAGACCACCACGTACACAGGCTCTCCCAACAATTGCTGCAATCGCCCGGTCATGCTGATCGCCCGTAGCGAGTCGCCACCCAGTTCGAAGAAATCGTCGTCGATGCCAATCCCTTCGATCCCCAGCAGTTCTTCCCACAGGGTGACCAATTCACGTTCGAGCACCGTTGCGGGAGGAGTCGGCGCCCCTCCCAACCGCGGCCGTTCACGGCGCGGCGCGGGCAATCCTGCGCGGTCCAGCTTGCCATTGGCATTGCGCGGCAAAGCGTCGAGCCAAACGTACTGTGCCGGGAGCATCGGTTCGGGTAAGCGCGTCGCCAGAAAGGCCCGAAGCGACGTCACTGTCGGACTGCTGGCGTTGCCAACCGTCGCCAGCAATCGCCGGTGAAGCGCTGTTCCGCCGCAGTCGGTTTCCGCATGTCGCGAGCGGCAATGAAACGTCTGTGAGATCTCCTCTGCATCGGCGAGCGAGACCGTTACCTCATAGTCGGGATTGATCCCGTTGGGCGACAAGCGCCGCTTCCACCGCACCTGGACCCTGGCTCCCGGAGAGACCGGAATGCCCGGCTCTGCAACGGGAAGATACACTGGCAGCCACGCTTGCTGGTTGGACAAGTAGTCGATCTCGATCCCTTCATCGACGATCACACGCGTCCACAGGAGCAATCCGTCCATCGGGGCAGAAGCTGCGATGGCGAGCGTCGCGTCTCCCTCATCCTCCACCGGATTGACGCTGGTGAAGTCCAGGTCTTCAAAAACCCCCACGTCTGAAATCACGCATTCCGAGGGGAAGTTTCGCACGCATAGCCGAATGTCGAATCGCCGGCCCACCTTCTCAAACACCTTGCCTGTGTAATAGGCCGGGAGCGGAGCAAATCCGGCCTGGGTCGCCAGCGCCTCGGGCAACCGGACCGCGGCCATCTGCGTGACGCAGCGGCGCGGGATCGCCAGCGCTCCCTCGCGCAAATGCCGCCGCGCATCATTGAGAATCGAAATCACCCCGTCCGAAGAACCGAGATTTCCGATCAGCGCCTGGGTGCTGACGTCGGCAGGCTCCGGGAGCTGGATCGACAGGGCATCCCCGTGGATGACTGTAATCCGATCGCTCAGCCCCAGTCGCTCCACGAGGGCCGCCGCTCGGGCCGCCGCATCCTCGAGCACTTCCACGGCGTACACATGCCTGGCGCCGGCCGCGGCGCAAAACTGCGCGAGGATGGCATCCTGTCCGGTTCCAATGTCGAGGACGACCTTGCCCCGTACGTGCCGATCGATCGCTTCCTGATAGCGCGCGTTGCGAACCGTCTCCCGCGTCATCAGATGATACAGGAAGGGATCATAAATCTGGTATTCCCCGAGCGACGGCCAGAACTCGGCTTGGGAATTCGATTCCCGATCGATCGAGGGGCGCTCTGCCCCCACCACCGCGACGGGCTGTTCCACGACATACGCCACCAGCCGCTGGTTTCCCTGGTCATCGGTGAGTGGCACGACTGCCGCGTCTCCCACGCCGGGATGCTCTCGGAGCGCCGATTCGATTTCTCCTGGCTCGACGCGGTGCCCGCGAATCTTCACCTGCTGGTCAGCCCGCCCGGCCAGTTCGATCTCTCCCGCGGCCGTTCGCCGGGCCAAATCCCCCGTGCGGTACATCCGCTCGCCGGGATGCATGGGGCTCTCCACAAAGCGTTCCGCCGACAACTCGGGACGTCGCAAATATCCCCGCGCCACGCCCGGACCGGTGACACAAAGTTCTCCCACCTCCCCCTCGGCGACCGGCTGCAGGCGGTCGTCCAGAATGTCCACGCGCGTGTCTGACAGAAGCGTTCCCAGCCGCGGCGACAGGCCGCTGGTCGCGCTTTCCGGCGTGATCAGCCGGCAACTGACTTGGCCCCCGGCTTCGGTGATGGCGTAGGTATCCCACAGTTCCACGTTCCGACTGCCGGGATTCTCGAACCAGGTGCGAACGTCGCGCGCCGGCAGCGGTTCGCCGCTGAGCGCGATCCGCCGCAACTTCCACCGCGGCCCGGATGGGTTGAACTGTTCGCACGTTAAGAGCTGGCGAAAGGCGGACGGCGTCTGACTGAGTACGGAGATGGACTGCGCGCGGAGCAGGTCGCACAGGGCGGGGGGAGAGGCGGCGACGTCGGCGGGAACGATCACCAGCCGCGCCCCATGCAGCAGCGCTCCCCAGATTTCCCATACCGAAAATCCGAAGGCCGCAGAGTGAAACATGCTCCAGGAGTCGGCCTCTGAAAAAACCATGACCTCGCGGAGCCTGCGGAACAGCCGAACCACATTGCGATGCGTGACCAGTACCCCCTTGGGTCGGCCAGTTGAACCCGAGGTGTAGATCACATACAACAGATTCTCGCCCGCGACGTTGTGGTCGAGATTGCAGTCGGGTTGCCCTCCCAGCCGATCCGCGTCGGCATCCAGGTCAACCAGGCGGCCGGAGAAATCGGTCAGGCGGTCGCGAGTGGAGCGATCGCAGACGACGATGTCCACTCCCGAGTCATCGCACAGCAGTTTCAATCGCTCCGGAGGGTAACCCGGATCGATTGGGACGTACGCCCCTCCTGCTTTGACAATTCCCAATTGTCCAATTACCAGATCGCCCGTCCGACCCAAGCACAATCCCACCAGTCGGTCCGGGATCACCCCGAGTTCTCGAAGCAGATGCGCCAGGCGGTTTGCTCTCCCATTCAACTCTCCATAGGTGAGCGTGCTGCCTCCACAAACAACCGCAGGCGCCTGCGGTCGATTCGCCGCCTGGAGTTCGAATTTGTGGTGGAGCGCAACCGACTCCGTTGCGTGAGCCGCGTCGTACATGCCTGATCTGCCGCCAACTGTGGTGCCAATCCAATGGAGTCGACGGAAATTGTAGAATTGGCGGAAATCGAGTGTCAATCCGCTCCGGGAAACCGCTCTCCCGGCTTGAATCGGTGGCCGCGAGATGCCCTTGGAGCCCACGTGATGGCCACCTCCAATGACAGGATCATGTCATTTTTTTGTGATGATTGTGTCACCGCCAGTGGATCGATAGGGTTTCAATTTGATCGCCAAAATCCACGGGTCAGCCTGTGTCTCGACCACTCAATCATCAACCTGGCAGAAAACGACAAGCCGAGATGGACGCGCAAACCAGGCTCCCTGCTCCGCGTCGAAAACGCGCTGCGTTCACATTGATCGAACTGCTGGTCGTGATCGCGATCATTGGCATTCTCGTCTCGCTGTTGCTGCCAGCCGTCCAGCAGGCGCGCGAAGCGGCGCGCCGCAGTCAATGTCAGAACAACCTCAAGCAAATCGGCCTGGCGCTGCAGAACTACGCCGACAACTTTCGCGTGCTCCCCTCCGGACGGTTGGTGAACCCGGTGAGTGGTCAGGGGCACTGCTTCTCGGCGTATGCACATCTCCTCCCCTACCTCGATCAAGCGCCTCTGTATCAGCAGATCGATTTCATTTCGAATCCCGACATCATTCCGGGAAACAATGCGGCGGTCACGGGGGCCATGTTGGCCGTGTTGCAGTGTCCCAGCGACGCGGCCAGAATCATTCAGGTCGGTTTCGGCGTTCACAATTACCCGTTCAACACCGGCACGACCTATCCCGTCTCCCCACGAAATCCATCGGGGACAAAGATCACCGGAATGTTCTTCGAAAATTCGGCGGTGCGGTTCGCAGAGGTTTTGGACGGCCTGTCCCACACTGTCTGCATCAGCGAGACAGTGAAAGGAGATCCGGGGGGCCCCAGCACCTGGGATGGCGTCAGCTTCACCAATGGCTTCGTGCTGACGCGGGGAAACAACAACGTGTTGACTGGTCCGGAATTGACCGACTATGCCTCGCAATGCTCCGGGGCAGGGCTCCTGCTGCAACAGACGCGCGGGAGCAAGTGGCTTTACGGTGCCCCGGGGCACTCCCTGTACAACCATATTCGGCCGCCAAACGACCGCTCCGGCCCCGATTGTCGCGGGGGAATCCCCCATAGCAACAAGACCGACGCCCAGTGGGTAATCTTGTCGCACAACGTCACGTCGCACAGCGAACATGTGGGGGGAGTCTATGCCCTGTTCTGCGATGGCCACGTCCAGTTCATCAGCGACAGCGTCGCACTGGCAACCTGGCAGGGAATGGGGAGCCGTTACGGGTCTGAGATTCTCGGAGAGTTTTGACTGCGTCGCAACGGATACGATCCAGATGAGAAGACGCATCGTCGGCGGAACTGTCCTAGCGACATGTTTGCTCCTATGGGGAGGCTGTTCCAGGTCGAAACGGCATGATCTGTCGCAGGTTGTACCGGTGCGAGGAACGCTCGCGTACAAAGGATCTCCGGTCGCAGGCGCCTTTCTGACGTTTCAATCGAAGGATCTCGACGAACCGGCGTTTTGCTGGTCCGACGCCGATGGTCGGTTTGCGGCCATGACGAACGACACGATCGGGATTTTTCCCGGCGAATATGTCGTCACCGTCTCACTTCCTGACGGGGGCATCCCTCAAGTCTATGCCGAAGCGAGTTCTTCGCCGCTGAGGCTCCGTGTTGAATCGGGCTCAGCGCAGGACTTTGAAATCCAACTCGAAGATTGAGTCGCGGTGTGGCCGCACCGAATCGTGATCGAGCGCCTGTCGCGGACCGGGGACAAGTTGCGTCGTGGTTCGGCGTTCGCCAACAACAGGTTATGATTTTCTTTGTTTGGCCAAACCATTCAAATTGAAGAAGTTGCGCTTGACGATTGGATCGAAAGTCCATATAAGCAGTCTTCGACGCTTGCCATAACCTGAATTTCACCGATGTGGACAGGTTGTGGAGCAGTGTAGAACTGCGAACGATCGGCTGCCACTTTCTTCGAGTGCCGAAGTGGATTACAGCCGCCCCTTTTTAGGATCAGGCACCCGAATCTACTGTGACAGGAGAATTTGAACATGGCTGCTGCCAAGAAGACCGCGAAGAAGTCGACCAAGGCGAAGACCAGCGCGAAGAAGACCGCCAAGAAGAAGTAATCGGTCCCTCGCGGTCCCATCGTTCGAGTTTCACTCGGACGCCTGTCACAACAGCATCAGGCTGAGCATTCCGCTCAGCCTGCTTGCATTCCCCCATGCTTGCATTCCCCCATGCTTGCATTCCCTGGGGGGTCACACTTGCAGCACGCCGGTTCGGTACGGCTCGTCGTCGGCATGCCGGGTGGCGATCTCCAGCGCCGCAATCAAGACCTCGCGCGACTGCTCCGGCTCGATGATGTCATCGACCCAGCCCCGCGCCGCCCCGTGCCTGATGTCGGTCTGTTCCTCGTATGAGGCGACCACCCGGGCTCGCATCTCCTCCAGCTCCTGCGCTTCGAGTTCGCGCCCGCTCCGCTTCAGCGCGCTGACATTGATGTCCAGCAATGTCGCCGCAGCCTGCTGCGCCCCCATCACCGCATACCGCGCCGTGGGCCAGGCAAAAATGAACCGCGGGTCGAACGCCTTGCCGCACAGGGCGTAGTTTCCGGCGCCGTAGCTTCCTCCCAGGATCACCGTGAGTTTGGGGACGCGACTGTTGGCAATGGCGTTGACCAATTTGGCCCCCGACCGAATGATTCCCGCCTGTTCCGAATCGCGCCCCACCATGAAACCATACACATCCTGCAGGAACACCAGCGGAATCCACCCCTGGTTGCAGTCCATGATGAACCGCGCCCCTTTGTCGGCGCTTTCGTGGTAGAGCACGCCGCCGAATTGCAGTCCCCCTCGATCCGTTTTCTCCGGGTGATGCTGGCTGGCAACGATGCCGACCGGAAATCCTCCCAGCCGGGCGTAGCCGCAGATCAGCGTCCGGCCGAATTCGGCCTTGTACTCCAGGAATGTCCCCGCATCGACCAGACACTCGATCAGATCGCGGGCCTCGTACCGCTGCTGCGGGTCGGTAGGAAACAGCCGCGTCAGGTCTTCGGCGGGGCGGGCGGGGGGGACGGGAACTTCGCGGCGGAACTGCTCCGACCGCCGATCCTCCGGAAACAGCGCAACGAGGGAACGCACCTTGTTCAGGCAGGCACGGTCGTCCGGCTCGCGAAAATCGATCGTCCCGCTGATGGCGGCATGCATCCGGGCGCCCCCCAGATCTTCGTGGCTCACCTCCTGGCCGATGGCGCTTTTGACCAGCGCCGGTCCCGCCAGATACAGTCCCGAACCTTCCGTCATCAGGAGTTTGTCGCACAGCACGGGGAGGTATCCTCCCCCCGCGACGCAATGCCCCATGATCGCGGCAAGCTGCGGCACCCCCAGCGCCGACAGCACAGCGTTGTTGCGAAAAATGCGGCCAAAATCATCTTCGTCCGGAAAGATCTCATCCTGCAGGGGGAGAAACACGCCAGAAGAGTCCACCAGATACACTAGCGGCAGCCGATTGACGAGCGCGATCCGCTGCGTCCGCAACACCTTTTTGACCGTCATCGGGAAAAACGCCCCGGCTTTGACCGTGGCGTCGTTGGCGATGAGCATCACGCGCCGGCCGGCGACCCGCGCGATGCCGCAAACCACACTGGCCCCCGGTGCCCCGCCCCATTCCTGGTACATCCCCCACGCGGCGAACGGCCAGAGCTCGAGGAACGCGCTCCCCGGATCCAGAAGCGCAGCGATTCTTTCGCGGGCGGTCAGCCGTCCTTTCTCATGCTGCCTCTCGATCCCCTTCGCCCCTCCTCCCAGGGCGATCTGCTCGCGATCGCGACGGAGGTCGGCGATGAGTTCCGGCCAGGAGGGGGGAATTGCGGTCCGTGAGGTATCAGTCATGTTCTTGTTGTACCAGACGCTCTGCACACGCTGCCAGCGGCGGCGTAGAGGACCGGTATCCGGACTGCGTCGCGGATAAGCTCAGCGTGAACGACGCGACCACCGCTGCGGCGATCGAAGCCGTCAGGTTTCTTTCCTCTGCTGACATCCTCAGCCGGCGGCCTTGCCGCAAAACGGACTCCTCCATATATTCATCCACGATCGTTGATGAATCACCAGCACCGTTTTATTCTCGGAACAGGGATTTTCGCATGCTTTGTCGCAGTTTGGCCCGCCGCGTTGTCAGAGGAGCGTTGGGACTGTCGTGGCTGATTCTGGCCGGCGCGCTGTGGGGGGCCGATGCCGACAAGCCGCGCGACTGGCCACAGTGGCGCGGACCCAATCGAGACGCCGTTTCCAACGAGAAGGGATTGTTGCAGAAATGGGGAGAAGAAGGGCCGCCATTGGCGTGGAAGACGGCCGGATTGGGGCGCGGCTGGGGGAGTCTGTCGATCGCCGGAAATCGCATTTATCTCCTCGGTCAACGGCAGGATGGAGAATACCTGGCCGCCCTGAATGGGGACGATGGGAAAGAGGTGTGGGCCACCAAGATCGGTGGGGGTTCCACCGAAGCGGGGACTCCGACGGTCGATGGGGACCGGGTGTATGCCGTGGGACCAATGGGAGACCTGGTGTGCCTGCAAGCGGCGGATGGGCGTGAGCTGTGGCGCAAGAGTTTTACCACTGAATTCGGAGGGTCGGTCCCCACCTGGAAATATTGCGAATCGCCGCTGATCGACGGCGACAAACTGATCTGCACTCCTGGCAGCGCCGACGCCACGCTGGTGGCGCTCAATAAGAAAACCGGTGACCTGCTTTGGAAAGCCTCCGTACCCAATGGCGGCGGGGGGGGCGCCGGCTATTCGTCAATCGTCATCAGCGAAGGAGCGGGGGTGCGGCAGTACGTCCAGCTCCTGGGAGCGGGAACAGGCTGTGTCGGCGTGGCAGCGGCCGATGGCAAACTGCTCTGGAAATACGCCCCCGTCGGCAATGGCACGGCCAGCATCCCCACGCCGATCGTCGAGGGGGATCATGTGTTCTGTTCGTCCGGCTACGGGACCGGGGCCGCGCTGCTCAAACTGCACAAAGACGGAGCGGGAGTCCGGGCCGAAGAGGTCTATTTCATCAAAGGCAATGAATTTCAGAATCATCACGGCGGGATGATCCGTCTAGGCGAGTTCATTTATTGCGGACAGGGCCACAACAACGGTTTTCCGGTCTGTCTGGAAATGAAAACCGGCAAGAAGCGGTGGGGGGGAGATCAGCGGGGACCGGGGACGGGATCGGCGGCAGTCGTGTACGCCGACGGCCAGCTCTATTTTCGCTACGACAATGGGGTAATGGCCCTGATCGCCGCTACTTCTGACGGCTACCACCTGAACGGCACGTTCAAGATTCCCGATGCCAAAAATGCTAGCTGGTCGCATCCGGTGGTGGCTGGGGGCAAGCTCTACCTCCGCGAACAGGATCAACTGTTCGTTTACCAGGTAACAGCGAAGTAATGCGTGGAGTGCGAGAAATTGTTCCCGCTTTGCGTTTTTCCAAAAGTGACGCCACGAGCGCAACAGACCCCTATCGGTCAAAGCGGCAACTGCCCTTCGCACGTCTTTCCCCCTAAGAACGAAAAGCGACGATGAAGTCGCCGCACTCCAAGGGGATTGCACTTTCCTCGCGGGGCGATCCGGCATAAGATGCCGACCGTCCCGCCATTATGAATGCGTCCCCCCCTCCGCCGACGGCTCCCCCAGCCGAAGGCAACGTCTACGACAACCGGTTCTGGCTGGCCTATGCCGCCAACGTGCTGCTCGTTTGCGCCAATTCCCTGACGTTTCGGTTTGCCGAATTCGTCAATTTCTTCGGGGGAACCGAGGAACTCTCGGGGGAAATCGTCCGGGCGGGACTGATGGCGGCGATCGTCATGCGGCTAGGACTGGGGCAGGCGATCGACCATTACGGTCCGCGACGGTTGTGGCTGCTCTCGAGCGTCGTCTATCTGGCGGGAGGGGGGGCGTTTCTGGCGACTGACCGCATTTCGGCCCTCATCTGGTGCGCCCGGATTGCTTATCAGGTGGGGTTGGCCGGGATGTTCTCCTGTTCGATCGTTCATATTCAGAATCAGGTGCCAGCGCATCGTCGGACCGAGATCATCGGCAGCCTGGGTTCCAGCGGGTTCCTGGGAACGATCATCGGGACGCAGCTCTCGGACCTGATCTTTCGATCGCTTCCCGAGGGGAGTGGACGATTCACGATCATGTTCAGCGGAACCCTGCTGATGGGGCTGGGGCACGCCCTGGTTGTTCTGCTGTTGACCCGCCATGAAGGGCACCAGCGTCCCGAGATTACGCCGGGACCGTTTCGGCTGCTGCTGCGATATTGGCCCGGTCCGATCCTGCTGGTCGCGGTGGCGATGGGGGCCGGTTTCGTCGTCACCACGGTTTTCCTGACGCGGTTTGCCACCGCCAATGGGCTGGCCGGTATCGGGATGTTTTTTCTGCCGTATTCGATCACTGCGTTTCTTTGCCGCTGGGGGATCCGCGACTGGGGCACGACGTTTGGGCGGCACAAAATGGTGCTGTGGGGGCTGCTGGGAATGACGGTGGGGCAGCTTCTGTTTTTGTGCGTGACGTCGGAGTGGCTGTTTGTGTTACCGGCGATCGTCTGCGGCTTCGGGCATTCGCTGTTGTTTCCCGCCGTGGTGTCAATCGGGGCGGGGCGATTTCCCATTCAGTATCGCGGGAGCGGCACGACGCTGGTGCTGGGCTTCACGGAACTGGGAACGGCGCTGGCGGCGCCGCTGTTGGGGATGCTGATCGACATGGGGAACGCGGGGGGAGGAACGCGGGGCTTTGCCTGGATGTTCATCACCGCCAGCGCCGCGGCGGGGGGAGTAGGGGTGTTCTACGCGCTCACGGCCGCGCGGCATCCCGATCGGGATGCGCAGGATCGTCGCCGCGAGCCGCAGGTTCTGGCCACCGTGGAGGCCGAATCGGACATCGGCGATATCGTGGCGGTTCCCGCCGCGGACGAGTCGCTCAAGGAGTAATGTCGATCGCTTGCTCGGCGGAGTTATTCCGCTGGTTCCGGCGGCGACGGGTTGGCCACGGTGAGCTCGTTCTGCACGCTGCGGACCCCCGGTTCCAGGGAGACGAGCATCACGGCCAATTTGCGCGTCTCTTCGGTGTCAACTTGGCCGCGGAGCGTCACTTTGCCCTCTTCGGCGTCGATCTGCACGCCGCGGAAGCTGGATCGCAGTTTCAGCTTTTCAAAGCGGACCGACAACTGGTCGAAGCGCTTGGTGAGAGTTGTTTCGGTTTTGGCAGGGGCAATCTTCTGGAATTCAAACGCCACGCGCTGCTGCGGCCGGATCTGCCGCAAATTGGAGGCGTTCCCCTGTCCACCCTGGTTGGCAAAATTCTGCTGTTGGAATTGATTGTTGTTGTTGCCGCGGTTTCCGCCGCGAGTGCCGAACTGATTGCGCTGCTGATTGTTGTTCATCTGGTTGCGGCCACCGGCGACGCTTTGTCCCTGCTGGGTCGCACCAAGAAAACCGTTCTGATTGGTGTTGGCGCCGAGTAAGCCTCTTTGCTGCCCGGCTGCGGCTCCCCCGAGACCGTTGGTTTGTCCCAGTCCCGATTGTCCCCCGAGTCCGCTGGCCCCCTGCTGGTTTTGAGCACCGCCGGTCGGGGCCTTCGCGAACGCGGCACTGCCGACGCCCGTGCCGGAAGGTCCGCTGCCGATAGAGCCCGTCCCCAAACCGCCTGAACCGGCGAGCGGGCTGCTGTTACCGAAGATCGAACCTTGCTGAGCGAACCCGGAGCTGGTGGCGATCAGGCACAGACCCAGGGCGGAAATCGACGAGATCAACCGGCATTTCAAGGACATAATCGACTCCCGAACCTTGTGAATTCCAAGTGCCTCAACTCAGGTTCAACGCGTCCTGTAACAGACACGCATCGCCACACCCCACTGCTGGGGCCACTCTGCCAGTCCCTAACGCTAGTCTACCAACTCAGTTCAGGAATTGTCAAATTGGACTTCACCCCGACGACCAGAACTCGGCGCTGACGCGCGATGCTGCCTAATTGCCCCCCGAGAGAGAAATTGTCAGTGTTTCCGGTCGTTTGCGTCGGCCGGATGTGGCCTTGTGCGGTTCCTCCGCGGCGAGGGGATGCCGCTGTGGCCGGGCAGACTCGCGCCCCAACCCGCGCGTTTCCCTGGAGCTCTTTGGATGGCGCAGGGGCAATTCCGCGTCATCCTCAAGTTCTTCCTCGGAGTCACCGGAGTCGCCGGAGTCCAAAATATGGCGACGAGCCGCGGGTTTTGTCGCCAGCGAATTGCCGGCAACGCTCCCTTCATCATCAGTATCGGCGGCTCCATCCGCTTCGGACAAGGGGTTTTTCTTCAGATGCAAGACTCGGCGATCACTCGACCGGCGGGATGGTCGATCGTCCTCCGCGGCTGGCAATTCCGTCTGCAAACGCGCCCTCGTTTCGCGGAGGATGCGTTCTTCGTCGTCAGGCGAAAGCCGCCGGGAAGCGCGACTGGCCGGCGCAGTACGTTTGGTGAAGGCGCCGACTTCCGCGGCCAGTTGCTCCAGATCCGGCGGAGTCCAGTTCGGTTCGTCGGAATTGATTCGAGTGTGGAGCGCCTGTCCAACAGGCCGGTCAGGCGAGGTGCTGGCTGAGTCGATATCATCGTCGTCATACGCACCCTGTTCGGCTGGCTTCTTCGTGTTCTTCGTGCCCGGCAACTCGATATTGACCATTTCCGAATAGGCGATCGGTCCTTGAAGCGGTGAGTAGCGGACCATGACGCTACAATGTGCTTCGTGGTTTCCTTTCCGGGTGTAAGGAATAAACACTGAATACATCAAGCCCAGCTTATTCGTGCAGGCGTGCATTTTCCAGGCTTCGGCAGGGAAGTCGAACTGGTGAATCGGTTTCCCTTGTTCCTCGGCCCCCCCTTGATCGTCGAAGACATAGATCCGCACACTGCCATCGACCAGCGCCGGAGTCGGGCTGTCCTCGACGAGAAACATGATTTGGCCGGCGAATCCGCGGCAGGCGCGTTGGTCGATTCCGACGCCGTCGGATGGCTGCCACAGGCCGACCACTTTCACAACCGGTCGCTTCGCGCTCGCCGTTGGAAAATCGTTCTTGCCAAATTTCAGAAAACCGGGGATCGCACAGCCGCTCAGACAGACGAGCAGTGCCGCGACGGTGGGGAGGTGGTGTCGGGTGTGCATGGAACTGTGCGTGGCGGGGAGGGTTGGAGAGTCGTCGATTGGCTGCGAGAGTTTGACTTGCCACTTGGAGGCGGTTCAGTCCTGGGCAGGTCGTGGCTTGGTTGTCTTGCTGGTACGAGCGGCGCCGGCCGATTTCTTTCGGCTCAAGGACGTTCGCCCTGGGGTTTCGGACCCGTTCTTTTCCTGGTCGTAACTGGCGGTCACGACCGCCGACGGTTTTTTCCCCTGCTTTCTTTTCCGCGACAAGTCGATGTTGAGGTCTTCGTCAGGGTAGGCGGGAAGCTGGGCGGGCTCGGCTGGCATCCTGGTCGTGGGGACGGATGGATCGTCATCCACTTGCAATGACATCGGTACGGTTTGGCGACCCAAGCCGGGAACCGGTGGTGCCGGCGACGGCGGCGGCAATAGCGGCGACCCATTGGGATCAACGCCGGAATCGGATTCCGGATGGAACATCTCTCCCGGCACACCGAACAGTGGACCGTGCATCATCTCCGCCTCGGCCTCGATGAAGTTGATTCGCTGCGCTTCGATCTCCTTGAACATTTCCGCTTCGGCGTCGCTGCGGATCACGCGCGGCGTCAAGAATATCAGCAACTCAGACCGGACCGTGCGTTTCGAGTCGTACCGGAAGATCTGCCCCAGAATCGGGATGTCACCCAACAGCGGAACTTTGCGCTCGGTCACGTCATTGCGCTTGGTAATCATCCCCCCCAGGACGATCGTCTGGCCCGAACGGACGCTGACGGTGGCCTGGGCGTTGGTCGTATCGATGATCGGGGAGCTGATCGTGCTGGTGCCGCTCACGGTCAAGGGAACGCTGTCCGTGCTGAGTTGGTCCTTGCGGGCGACGACCGCCATGACCACCATCCCCTCCGGCGTGATTCGCGGGATGACCTCCAGGATCACACCGACGCTGCGCTGCTCGATCAACGGCGAGTTGACGCCAGTCGTACCAGTCGCCTGGAAGCCGCTGACGCGGGGAATTTCCTGACCGACCTGAATCCTGGCAATCTGGTTGTCCATCGTGCGGACCTGCGGCCGGCTGAGGACGTCGATGCGTGTGCGGGCGGCGACGGCTCGCAACAGTGCATTCACGCTGTTGGATCCAGCCGCGAGCACCAGTCCGCCGTAACCCAGGTCGGCATTGGTCCGCTGCATGTTGAAGCTAGTCAGTCCCTGAGGACCGATGCGGCTCTGGTTGACCGCGGGGGTGGTGTTGTTGCCAAACGGTTGGTTGTTGAAGTTGTAACCGGGGACGCCACTCTGTGAGACGATGTTTTGTGTCGTCGTCTGCACGGTGCCCCCATTGGCTGCGGGTACTTGCTGTGTGGTGGTCAGAAATTGGATGTTGTCGAGCAAGCTGCGATTGAACAGGATCGAATCTTGAATCCCCAGCTCGACCCCCCATTCGTCGACGTTGTTCAGAAACACTTCGACCAGCATGGCCTGGATCAGCACCTGTTTGGGGGCGGAGTCGATTTGCATGACGAGTTTCATCACGTCGTCGAAGAACCGCGGCGTGGCGCTGATCAACAGGCTGTTGCTCACCGGTTCGGCGACGACGATCACTTCCCGCTCGATCTGTTCAAAGGGACTGACGAGTCCCTGATCGGCCGTGTCGACGTTTCTGCGGCTGGTGAGGAAGTTGGTGACCGCGTTGGCCACGTCGGCGGCTGGGACGTTCTTGAGCTTGTAGACTTCGTTTTTCCGCTGCCGGATGTCGCTTTCATCCAGCCGCAGGACAACCGCTTCGACCACGCGGAGCGCTTCAGCCCCCCCGATGGCGATGATGCTGTTGGTGCGGATGTCGGTGGAGAACCGCAAGGGGATCAGCGTGCTGCTGGCATCGTCGGCGTTGGCGACCTGCAAACCGGGGAAGTTCTGACCCGCCTGGCCTCCCTGTCCGGTCCGTTGCGTGTTCTGGGCGCCGAACAGTCCGTTGAGGAGCGTAACGGTGGATTGGGCGTCGCCGCTGGTCATGGGAATGACCTTGATCTCGGCGACCATCTTATTGGGCTGATCGAATTTCTTGACCAGTCGATCGACCAGTTCCATGCTCTGAGCCGGCGCCGTGACGACGATGCTGTTGGTTCTGAGGTCGGCATTGATGCGAATGTCGGAGAGGATGCCCGATTGCAGTATTTGCCCTCCCATTTCGTCGTTGTATTCCAGGATCGTCGATTTGACTTCGCGCAGTTCCTGCGCACCCTGGCCTCCCTGGGTGCCTTGCTGATTGAACTGGTTTTGCCCCCCCTGTTGCCCCTGCGGATTGATCACGCGGGCGGGATTGAGCAGGCTCAAAAAGGCGGTTTGCAGTGTGGCGGCCAGTTCATCGGCGACCGCCGATTTCAATGGAAAAATGCGGATCTGGCTGACGACAGCGGAATCGTTCACATCCAGTTCGCGAATCAACAGCGCCACCTCCCGCAAGTCGCGCGGGCGAGCCTGGACGATCACCGAGTTGGTCCGCGGGTCGGCAAAAATCTGCACTTTGGGCGCCAGGCCGATAGTGGTGCTGGACGACGCGGCCGGAGCTGGCGGCTGCCCCTGGCCTGTCCGCTGCCCGGCGGTTCCCCCGCCGTACATCGCTTCCACTGCCTCGACGATTTGCGAAGGGATGGCGAATTTCAACCGAAAGATCTTGTATTCCGTCCGCGGGTCGCTCGGTTGATCGAGTTCGTCGGCCAGCTCCCTGGCAGATTCGATATCGACCCTGGCGGCCACGATCAGGATCGCATTGGGCCGCACGATGGGGATCACGACGACGTTTTGCGACTGTTGCTGTCCCCCGGTGCGTGGGCCGCGCGACGGGCTGAGCCGTTCGTAGACGCTGGTCAAGAGCGCCGCCAGCGCTTCGCTGTTGACGTGGTTCAGGAGCACCAGTTCCACTTCGGGGGTGGTCCCGGCGCTCAGCCGTTCAATCTCGGCGATCACCGCCATCACTGCTTCGACGTCTTTTTCATTGCCTCTGACGATGAGGATTCCCAGTTCAGGAACCGCCTCGACTGTCACTTCCCCTTTGAGACTGCCGATCAGCGACTCGGCCGCTCCGTTGCGCCCCACGATCCCCATTTCCGCATCCCCGGACGGGTCGGACTCTTCCTCGTCGTCGCTCGCGTCCTCGTCGTTCGCCGCGGATTTTCCGCGATACGACACCGCCTTGCGCCGCGCGGCTTTTCGCGTGGCGGTCGTCAGGCGATCGAGTTCCGGTTGCAGCGTCTCGGCGATCTGGCCGGCGTCTTTCGTCGTCGGCACCGCCCGCACGGTCCCTTGTCCCTCTTCTGGGAGTTTGTCGAGCGTCTTGATCAGACGCACCACGGAGTGGGTTTCCTGCGGGGTCGCTTCGATGACGAGCTGGTTGCGGTCTTCATCGATGCCGACGGTGAACCGGATGGGCGCGTCGTCGCCGCGAGGAAGCGGGGCCCCCTTCTTATCGAACTCCTGACGATAGACGCGGAAGCCAGGCAACCCGCGCGGCCCCTCTTCAATCAAGTCGGCCTGCGACTTGAACGCGTTGTAGATAATCTTCGAGATGGTCACGACGTCCCGCGCCTTGATGCGGACATTGGTCGTCTTGAGCTCGGGGACTTTGGGGGTCTGTGGCGCGGGGGGGAGGTTCCCGTCCTCTTCTGCCGAGACCTGTTGGATGACTCCTCGCTGGCGTCCCGCGGCCGGTTTCGAGGCAGGACGCTGGGCGGAGGCGGGTTCGACGTTCTGGCGAGAGACCTCTGCTTTGCGTTTCGCACGGGGAGGAACGGCGACCTGCGCGCTGGCCGGCGCGTCTTCTTCGTCGTCTGTTGGCACATTGTCGTGGATCACCGCCGGCTGGTATTCCCTGCGGTCGGCTTTGATTCCGATCAGCACCAGGAAGTTCTTTTTTGTGATCAGCCGATAGCCTTTGGGTTCCAGCTCGAGATTGAGAATTCGCATCGCCTCGTCGGCGGTGTGCGGCTTCATGTCGATGCGGTTGAAATTCCCTTCGGGAACGATGTCGGCGACCAGCACTCGTTGCGTCGCGGTGGCATACTCCTGAAGCACCTTTGACCAGGAGGCGTGCAGGTAGTTTAGTTTCACAGTGGGAGTTGTGGCCACGGGCGCCACCGCGGGCGCTCCGGTGGTACCCGCCGCTGCCCCCGGAGTGTCATTCGACTTCCAGAGGCGAAACTTCGGAGGATCGGCAAACAACGACCCGCACAGGCCATTGAGGGCGACTGACGCGATCATCAAGAACCGGCCAAACCTAGCCAGTCTCGCGGCTCCAAAACGTGTGTTCACTGTCAGGTCTCCCCAGGGGATCCGTCCCGTCCGACCGGCAACATGCCGAGTTTTGAATCGGGCGCAATATCCCGTTACAACCGGTAGCGTCAGCCTGATCGTAATTATCGGCAAAGTTTAGCATGTGACTTCACTGATAAGTTGGGGAAACTCGGTCGGCTGATCCGGGAGGGAGAGCATTCCACAAGCTTTTTGATATTCGTGGTTTAAGACATTCTGACTCTCTGTTTGGAAGGCAGCACGCAGCCGTCTGGAGGGATTGGCCCCAGACCGGCCCAAAGAATTGGCAAGACCATAAATTGCCTATTTTACCAATTCGAGACTGGTCCCGACGGCACGGGGATGTGCATTTCCGGGAGCTGATCCGACCGGTCGCCGACCGTCGGTCCTCGAGCCGCGATCTCCTGAAGCATCGTATGTACCCCTTCCGTCGTCCGCGTTTTCTGGAAGGCGTCTCTCAGGGGAGCCGGTACATGCATCGACTTCAGATACCAATGGGCCATCTTGCGGAAAAAGGGAATGGCGCGCTCCGGCCCGCGCAGTTCCACCACGAATTCGAATTGTTGCCGCAGCAGTCCGAGCCGGTCGTCGAAATTCCCCGGCGGATCGAAACTCCCTGTCTGTTCCCATTGGGAAAGTTGCCTGAAGATCCACGGATTGGCCAGAGCGCCGCGGCCGATCGAGACGCCGTGACATCCCGTCTCGGAGAGCATTTGGGCCGCGTCAGCGACAGTCCGGACATCGCCATTGCCGATGACCGGAATAGACCGCACCGCTTCGACCACCTGCCGGATTCCGTCGCGGTTGACCAAGCCGCTGAACCCCTGCTGCCGCGTCCGACCATGAATCGCGACGGCCGCCACACCCACCTGCTCGAAGGCGCGGGCAAAAGCGGGGGCGGTGATCTGCCGCTCATCCCAGCCCAATCGCATTTTCACCGTGACCGGAATGCGGACCGACTGTACAATCCGGGCGACAAGGTCGACGGTGGCATCCTGATGGCACATCAGGCTGGCCCCCGAACCGGTCTTGGTCACTTTCGCGACCGGACATCCCATATTGATGTCAATCGACGCCACTCCCCGGCCCTCCAGGAGCCGGGCCGCCGCAGTCATCTGCTCCGGATCGGCGCCAAAAATCTGCACCGCCAGCGGTGCGTCTTCAGGACAGGTGGCGATCAATTCGGCGGTCTTGGGAGTGTTTTCCAACAGCCCGCGGCAATTGACCAGGTCGGTCGTCGCCAGCCCGAGTCCCCGCTGCGCACGGACGATCCGGCGAAAAGGAAGATTAGTGAACCCCGCCAGCGGCGAAAGGAGCCACCGCGTCTCCAAATGGAGAGTCCCATAGGCAATTGGGGGGAGTTGAGGCGGGGGGGGGATCACGGGGTGCGAAATTCGTAACCGTCGGAAATGAGGGGGGGTCATCAAATCACCATCGAGAGGGTCCATGCGGCTACAAAAGACTGCCGCAGGGAAACGGGCTGCAATGGCATTTCATGCCAAGTGTAGCGAATTCTAGAATTGGAAGCACATTCGGCAGACGCAGTGGGCGACGAAAATCGGATGGCGCCCACCGGACAGCATTGCGATGGATCGGCGGGCCTTCGAATCGTGTGCCGCGGTAGCCACAGGGCTTACGCTCCGGGATAAAGACCGACAGATTCGGATGTAAGCCAAACAGGTGACCATCGTAGCCGGCTCGGTCGAACGGTACAATCGATGGCCGACTGCGAGTGAACATAACTGTGGGAGCAATAAGGAATTGCAGGATCGCATGCGATCCGTTCGCCGCTGTGGTTGACATTCCGGCTGAGATTGCGATGTGTGGGTGACATTTACACGCCTCTTGCGTTAAGCGAGTCGCATATGTCGAAGCAACAAATGAGTTCCGATACAGGCGCGCGCCATCGACTGGAACAAATCAAAGAACTGGTGGTTATCGCCATGTTTTCAGACGATGTGCTGCTTGATCGACTTGTCCTCAAAGGGGGCAACGCGATGAATATTGTCCATCACATTGGAACGAGAGCATCCCGTGACATTGACTTCTCCATGAAGGGAGATTTTGCCCCCTCGGAACTTGGGGACATCAAACAGCGCATCGGAAAAACGCTGAAGCAAACGATGAGCGAGTCCAACCTGGAAATGTTCGACTTTGAGATGCTGGAAGTTCCCGAGGGGCTCACGCCAGACTTGGCTGACTTTTGGGGTGGCTATTCTGTGGAGTTCAAGCTGATCGAACGGGATACATCGCAGGCGCTCGGCGGAAAGCTGGACGACATGCGTCGGCAATCCCTGGAAATTGAACCAGGAGGAGGAAGACGATTCTCGATCGATATCAGTCGTCACGAGTATGTCACGGGAAAACTCGCAGTCGACTTGGCAGGATATCGAATTTACGTCTATTCTCCCGCAATGATTGTCTGTGAGAAACTCCGGGCCATTTGCCAACAAATGCGGGAGTACAGCATCGTCGTCAAGCGAAATCGGGCGGGAAGCTCGCGAGCACGCGACTTTCTCGATGTCCATTCGTTGGTCACGCAACGGTCGATCGATTTGCTTGCGACAGCCAACTGGCAATTATTGGAAGCCGTATTTCAGGCGAAACGGGTTTCGTTCGATTTGTTGAAGCGCATCAGCGAATACCGGGAATTCCATGCCGCGAGTTTTGGAGCAGTCCTGGATACCGTTAAGCCCGGTGTCAAATTGGAATCATTCGATTTCTACTTTGACTTCGTAGTGGAATTGGCCGCGAACTGCGTTGCACGGCACAATACCGGCCCCCGTCAGAGGCTCGAGGGGACGTAGATTCTCCAGTTCTTGTCAAATACGGGGTCGTTAATTTGGTGCGCCAGGTAAAAGTCGAATTCCATCGGAAACTTTCGCAACAAGTCCAATTGCAGGCTTGAGTATCCAGCACGGTCGAGGTAGTAGCCGATCGCTTGATGGTATGGATAAATGTAATTCAGTTGTTGGAGCATTGCCGCCAGTCGATTGATCGAGACAGACGGTTTTGCCGCGCGAAACGCCTGCAGGACTTCGTGGACTCCGCCTGAATAGACCGGGCGGACCGTAATGTCGATCAGAGTCCGCTCGAGATTTGTGACGCGGACTGTCCCTTGAGTTTCTCCGGTTGAGGAATCGGTCGACGGCGCGGGCGCCTCAATGACCCCCAAGTAGCCGGTGTTCTTTCCATTGAGCATAACGACCCGAAAATCATGGGTTTCGGCGATGAACTGAGTCGTCCGGACCTTTCGCTTGAAAGCGCCTTCAATGCTGGTCTGTGAAAGCCGGCCCGTGGAGGTACTGGCAAGCGCCTGTTCAAAATTGATGTACGTGGTTTTGGGAATCTGCTCCGTCAGCCCATGAAAGTCCATCGCAGAGTAATGGGACAAATGGCAATGGGGCCGAAGTGACAAGGCCACTTGAACAAAGGCCACGTTACCCCATACATATCGAGTCTCGCGCTGGTACGGTTTCCGAAAGGGGAAGACAATCCGGGCAAGACGTCCTGAGTCGAGGAGAAAATTGATGAAGTTGGCAGTCGTAGTGGATTGCGCCAGGCGCCAAGACGACCGCTCTCGATTGAGTATCGCCGCAATTTCCGACTGCCGATGGACTTTCGTTGGCAATTGGTCGAACAGCCGAAAAATGTCTGGTTTGGCGATTCTTACGCGGGACTGGAGCACTGTCATGTACCTTGGAGGGGGGCTTGCATTATCGGTGGATTCCGAAACACGACGAACTGGTGACTCATAGCTCGATAAAGTATATATACTTTATCGAGCCAGCGAAACCCTGTGCAAAAAGCCGCCAATTCCTGCAATTTCATCGTAAAAAAAGAACATGAAAACGCTCATAACATATTGTGCAATAATCGGTAACGTCGATTCTTTTTCACATTTTGCGGTATACAGTCAGTCAAAGTATATATACTTTGACTGACGGATACTCCTTCGAACAGTTCGCTGACCTCCCGAGTTTACCCCATCAACTCCTCCACCACCCTCCCATGCACGTCGGTCAGCCGAAAGTCTCGCCCCGCGTACCGGTAGGTCAGGCGTTCGTGGTCGAACCCCAGGAGTCGGAGCACTGTGGCGTGCAGGTCGTGGACGTGGACTTTGTCTTCCACGGCAGCAAACCCGAATTCGTCCGTCGCGCCATGCACGTATCCTCCCCGCGCGCCCCCTCCCGCCAGCCACATCGAAAAGCCGTAGTGGTTGTGGTCGCGACCGTTCAGTTCCGGCAGTTCCGCCACCGGCGTCCGTCCGAACTCTCCGCCCCACATCACGAGGGTCGTTTCCAATAGTCCAGTCCGTTTGAGGTCGGTGAGAAAAGCGGCGATCGGTCCGTCCCACTCCCCGGCCAGGCGGCGATGCTCATTCTCCAGATTGCTGTGGTTGTCCCACGGCTGAAAGTTGCCGCTGTAAAGCTGAATGAATCGCACCCCGCGCTCCAGCAATCGACGGGTCATTAACAACTGCCTCCCGATCGGGCCGGAGCCGTACGCTTCGCGAACCCCTTCGGGCTCGCGGGCAATCTCAAACGCTTCTGCCGCCTCGGTCTGCATGCGGAACGCCAATTCGAAGGACTGCAACCGAGCTTCGAGTTGCGGGTCCCCCCCGCGGGCTGCGGCATGCCGTTCGTTGAGCGCGCGGACCAGGTCGAGTTGCCGCCGCTGCTCACCGGGCGAACCGGCGGTCGGACGGATGTTCTCCAGCAGCTTGGCGACTTCTGTATGCTGGCTGTCGATGTACGTTCCCTGGAAGGCGCCCGGCAAAAAGGCCGAACGCCAGTTCATCGCTCCGGTCACCGGCAGTCCCGCCGGGCACATCACGATGAACCCTGGAAGGTTCTGATTCTCGGAACCCAGGCCAAAGGTGACCCAGGAACCAAAACTCGGGCGCGGCTGCCGCGCTTCGCCGCAGTTCATCAGCCACAACGACGGTTCGTGGTTCGGAACGTCAGCCTGCATCGAGCGGATGACGCACATGTCATCGATATGGGCCGCGGCGGTTTTGGCGAACAACTCGCTGACTTCGATGCCACTGGCGCCGTACTTCTGGAACTTGAACGGGCTCCGGAGCGCCCCGCTGGTCTTGCGTTCGGTCCGCAGATTGGGATGGGGGAGACGCTGTCCGTGGTATTTGTCCAGTGCCGGCTTGGGATCGAACGTGTCGACTTGCGACGGCCCGCCGTTCATGAACAGATGGACCACCTGCCGGGCACGGGCTGGGAACTGTGGCGGCCGCGGGGCCAGCGGAGAGTTCACCCCAGGACTGGCCGCGACCGCCGCGGGGGCCAGCCAGCCTCCATCGGCCAGGACTCCCGCCAGTCCCACCAGGCCGAAGCCCATGCCGCAGCGGTGCAGCAACTCGCGGCGCGAGGCAATGCCGGAGAAAGGCGCGGATTCCGAAGAAAGCGGAATGAGACGCTCGATTTGGCTGTTTGGTGGAGGGAGTTGCATTTTGGGCAGGTCAACTCAGGCAATTGGTTCGAGAGTCCTCGGACAGGTCACTGGATCATGGTTCCGCGGCGCATTGCGTATCTGACATTACATGCCGCAAGTGTGATTGTACCACAACTGCGTCCCGAAGGGAGTTCTTCCGAGAATCCTTGTACCGATCGTTCGAGGTCGGGCATCGTCGGTTTCATGCCTTGCGAAAACCGGCCAGCTTACGCTGGGCCGTTCGCCTTGGGTGTCGCGCTCAGGTATCATCGATCGCATGTCGCAATCGACACCATCCTCCGGACGACAAGCCGCCGGCCTTTCTCCCTCGCGCTGGTTCTGGGGGACGGTGGCGGTCGGAATCGCGACGGCGCTGCTCCTGCGGTGGTGGGGGAGGAGTTGGTGGTGCGATTGCGGTCAGACAGACCTCTGGATCGGCGATCCGCTCGGGGCGCATTGTTCACAGCATCTGCTGGATCCCTACAGTTTGACGCATGTGTTGCACGGAGTGCTGTTGTCCGGAATCCTGGCGTGGGCCTGGCCAAGGCTCGACCCTCGCCCGGCGTTCGTCCTGGGCGTCATCCTGGAGTCGCTCTGGGAACTGCTGGAAAACTCGCAGTTCATCATCGATCGATATCGGACCGGAACGATTGCCCAGGGATATGTGGGAGACTCGGTGATCAATTCGCTCAGCGACATCGTCTGTTGCGGCGCGGGGTTCCTGCTGGCGCGAAGGTTGGGGTGGCGCAGGTCGGCGGTGCTGTTCGCGGCGACGGAACTCTTGCTCCTGGTGTGGATCCGCGACAACCTGACACTCAACGTGCTGATGCTCGCTTTTCCGCTCGACGCGATTCGCCAGTGGCAGTCCGGTTGACCAGCGGCGGGCCGGGATGACGAACCTGACGGCTGTAACCAGTTTGCCGATCAATCCGCCGAGGGACGCACTGAGACGATCGGTCGCCGGGAACCGTAGCCTTTGGGTGGATGCGGACTGCGCATTGTTTCGACACTAAGGTGATGCCCGATCGCGGCTGCGGTCCGGAGGGGCCACGGTGCGCCTCTTGCTCGCCGCTCCGGCCGGAAAGTTCCCTGCGTCCGGATTCGCCGGGATGGGGTCGCTGCGGGGGGCGCTGGACGGCCCCCCGGCTGCGTCCCGGCGGGTCGAGATCGACAGCGACAGTACAGTTCCCCTGGCCGCGTTGGTTGTTGCTCCATGAGTCTGCTGGAAGTGTCCCACTTGTTCAAATCCTACGACCGCAGGCCGGTCGTGCAGGATCTCAGCTTCTCCGTCGAGGCGGGGGAGGTGTTTGGTTTGCTGGGGCCCAATGGGGCAGGGAAATCCACGACGATGATGATGGTCGCCGGGTTGCGGCGGCCCGATTCCGGTTCTGTGACGATCGCCGGACAGACTCTGGCCCGAGGCGGCGATCAGGTCAAACGCCTGATGGGGGTGGTGCCGCAGGAACTGGCACTCTATCCCGACTTGACCGCCCGCGAAAACCTCCAGTTCTTTGGCAGCATTTATGGAGTTCCGCGATCAGACCTGGAGCCACGCATCGAGCAGGTTTTGGAATTGATCGGCCTGACGACACATGCTCACGGCTTTGTGGAGACGTTTTCGGGAGGGATGAAACGGCGGCTGAACTTTGGCGCGGCGTTGTTGCACCAGCCGCGATTGGTGATTCTCGACGAGCCGACCGTCGGAGTGGACCCCCAGTCGCGGGCGCACCTGTTGGATTGCGTCCGACGGCTGGCGACCGAGGGGGTCGCCGTGATCTACGCCAGCCATTACATGGAAGAGGTGGAGGCGATCTGTCAGCGGGTGGCGATCGTCGAGGGGGGACGGATGCTGGCGTGTGGCGGGCTTGAGGAATTGCTTGATCGCTCCCGTTCGGACCTCTACCTGCGCGTTCAAAGCCCGGCCTCGTTCTGGCAGGGGAAGCTCGACGATCTGGCCCGAGTCGAACCACTCAGCGACGCGCAGTCGCAACTCGTCGTCCACCGCGGTCGCCAGGAATCTCCCGCGACGATCAACGCGCGGCTGGTCCGCCTCCTGCAAGCGCTGGAGGGGGCGGGCGTCGAGATCCTGGCGATCGAAACCAAGGAGCACAATCTGGAGCGGCTGTTTCTGGAACTCACCGGAAAGACGTTGCGCGACTGACCATGAACGCCTGGCAAATCACCAAAAAAGATGTGCGGCTGTTGCTCCG
>JBJXGA010000416.1:0-11891 GCA_046152955.1 Planctomycetales bacterium
CGCGATCCGCGCGCACAATTCTTTCTCCCTCCCCCCCCCGCGGGGGGAGGGCCGGGGAGGGGGGGGCGAGCGTCTCCAAGCCCCCAGCGCCGCCCCGCAACTCCCCAACCCACACTCCACGATCCACAATCCCCAACTCTCTCAAGACCGCGACTCGCCAGCCTCCTCACCGCCACCCTCTGCGCCGCACTACTGCTCTCCGGCCCGGCCCAGGCCCAAAACCAACCCACCCCCTGGCGCTGGGGCGGCGATCAAGAGGGAGGCGGCCCGTTCATCTTCCCGCTCGACGACGACCCCACACAGGTCACCGGATTTGAAGTCGATCTGGCGGCGGCCTTGGCCCGACGCCTCGGACGCCCGGCGCAGTTTGTGCAATGCGATTGGGACCAGATGCTGCCGATCCTGTCGCGCGGCAATATCGATCTGGCGCTCAACGGCTACGAATACACGCCGCAGCGCGCCGCGCAATACCTGGCCAGCCTCCCTTATTACATCTACGAGTTGGGCTTGTGCGTGCGGCGCGAGAACGGGCGGGTCGCCACCTGGGGCGACCTGAAACAACCCGCGTCCGGCCAGCGTCCTCGGATTGGCGTTCTGGAAGAATCCTCCGCCGACCGCTACGTCACCGAGCAATTTGGAGGCCAGTGCGACGTCGTCCGCCACAAGGGGACGACCGACGCCTTGCAGCTTGTGGCGGCAGGTCAGATCGACGCCACCGTTCAGGACCTCCCGGCACTCCAGTATTATCTGCAACGGACCACACTCTTTCCGAGCCTGGCGCTCGTCGATCGCCCCGTTGCGTCGGGATACTACGTGGCCTATGCCCGCGCCGAGGACGGCGCGCTCCTGCGGGAAATCAACCAGGCGATCCGCGGGCTGTATGAAAGCGGCGAACTCCGGACGATCTACGAACGGTACGCCATCTGGAACGAGACGCAGGAGCAGCTTCCGCAAGCGTGGGCCAACTGGCATTCGGAACTGGGGGAGCGGCAGCGCAGCAAATGGATCGACCTGTCGCGCCAATTGCCTCTGCTGCTCAAAGCGGCCTGCGTCACCGTCGCCCTGTCGCTGACATCCATGCCGCTGGCGATGCTCATCGGATTGTCCGTCGCGCTGTGCCGCGCCTGGGGCTCTCCCACCCTGGGAGGAACCGACCGCTCCGAATCGTTCGCCACCCGCTGGGGCGGGCGGCTGGCCACGCTGTACGTCGAGATCATCCGCGGAACTCCGCTGGCGTTCCAATTGTTTGTGATCTATTTCATTCTGCCACAGGCGGGAATCCGGATCAGCGAATTCTGGTCGGGAGTCATCGCTCTGGCGGTCAACTATTCGGCCTACGAAGCGGAGATCTTCCGGCTGGGCCTGCAAGCGATTCCCAAAGGACAGCTCGAAGCCGCGCTGTCATTGGGAATGTCGCGTTCGCTGGCGGTGCGGCGGATCATCCTGCCGCAGGCAGTGCGGCTGGTGATCCCCGCCTCGGCCAACGACTTCATCGCGCTCTTCAAAGACACCGCCGTCTGCTCGGTGATCGCCGTGGAAGAACTCTCCAAGCAATACTCGATGGGGGCCAAGAGCACCGGCATGTTCCTGGAAATGGCCGCCCTCGCCAGCCTGCTCTACCTGGCCATGAGCTACCCCCTCTCGCTGCTGGCCGCCCGCCTGGAGCGGCACTTGAAGCGCTGACCGTAGCCGATCCCTCCGTCAAATCAACTCCCGAATCGGATCGCGCTGATCGAGGATGAACCGCGGCCGACCGGAGCGATCGGGGAATGTTCGGGCGGGGTCGATTCCCAGAACGTGGTACAACGTTGCCAGGACGTGCGAAGGGGTCAGGGGCAGACCTTTGGAGCGCTCGGCGCGCGGGTCGGTTTCTCCCACCACCTGGCCCGTCGTCAGTCCGCCCCCCGAGAGTAGAACGCAGCTTGCTTCGGGCCAATGCCCCCGGCCGGGGGTGCCGGGGACGAGGGTATAATCAATCAGAGGCGTGCGGCCGAACTCTCCCCAGACGACGACCGCCACCTCCTGGTCCAGACCCCGCTGATACAGATCGGTGATCAAGGCCGCCACCGCCTGATCGTAGCGGGGGAGCATTTCCCGCAGATATCGGAAATTGTGCCAGTGCGTGTCCCAGTGATCGAGAGTGCCGTGCGCGAAGTCGCCGATCTTGACCCGGAAGCGGCATGGCAGCGTGACGACAGAGACCCCCGCTTCTACCAGCCTGCGCGCCAGGAGAAAATCGGTTGCCTCGCCGTACAGCGACCGGACGCTGGAGGGTTCCCGTTCGAGATTGAACGCCTCACGGACCTTGTTGGAACTGACCAGCGCCAGGGCCTGCGCCGTGTAAGCGTCGAGCGTCGAAAACGTGCCGCGTCCTCCATCCAGGCCGCGCCGCAGATTGTCCAGCGACCCGAGCAGACTCTTGCGCTCCGCCAGCCGATCCAGGGAAACTCCCGCTGCCAGCGATAAGTTTTCCAGCCCCGGCCCGTCAGTGCGGAACGGACGGTAGGCGTCTCCCAGGTAGGCGGCCGTCTCGGGGTCGTCGTTGTTTGAAGGAAGCACCAGGTGCAGGTTCTTAATCCCCACATACGAGGGAACGTCCCCTCGCTCCCCTTCACGGACTTTGCTCACCACGGAACCGAACGCAGGGAGGGGATTGGGAGGGAGTTTCGCCGCCTCGCGCGGGTCGCTCGTCAGAATCTCATACGCATCATGCCCGTTACCAAAGGTCTTCACGCCGCGGAGGATCAAAAACTTGTCGGCCAGGAGCGCCTGCCGCGGCATCAGTTCGCACAATTCGAGCCCCGAAACATTGGTCCGAACCGGATTGAATTCCCCACGGAATTCGACGGGCGCGTGGGGCTTCATATCGTACATGTCGATATGGCTCGGTCCCCCTGGCAGGTAGACCATAATGACCGATTTGGCCCGGGATCCCTCCCGGATGCCCCCCTCGGCCCGTAAGCGCAGTAGATCGGCCAGAGTCAGGCCGCACGCTCCCAGACCGCCGATCCGTAGAAAATCGCGGCGGGCCAGGCCGCTGCACAAACTCTTTTGCCGCGCTCCCCAAATCGACAGCATCGGTCGCTCCCGGAAATCCCCCCTCTGCCCCACTTACCAGCCGGTGAAAATCATGTCAATCCTTGATCGCCGCCACCGCCAGTTTCTGAAAATCAGCACGGATGTCGGACCCATCTCCGTTGCCAAAGTTCTGGCGGGCGACCATCAGAATGAACACCATCTCGTGTTTGGGATCGGCCCAGCTTTGCGTTCCGAACGCGCCGCCATGTCCGAATGTCCCGGCCGAGACCATGGCGGTTGGACCTTTCGGCTCGCGGACGAGGCAGAATCCGAGCCCCCAGGCGTTGCCGGGAGTGAAGCCGGTTTCCAGGTCGCCGCTCTGCACCGACGTCATCTCCTCCACCGCTTTGGCGGAAAGCACCCGCTGGCCATTGAGTTCCCCGCCATTGAGCACCATTTGATAAAAGCGGACGATGTCAGCCGCGGTCGAGAACAGCCCTCCCGAGGGATTCGGCGTCGTGTCAGGGGAGAGTTCAAACAGCCAGTGCGTTCCCGGTTCAATCCCCTTCTTGTCCTGCGTCGGCTGATACAGTCGGGCGAGGCGCTGTTGCTGATTTTCGTTCGGACGGAACGAGGTCTCTTTCATTTCCAGTGGCGCAAACATCCGCTCGGCGAGGAACTGGTCAAACGGCTTGCCGGAAGCCACCTCGACCACCCGTCCGGCGACGCTCAATCCGGGACCATACTGCCACTTCGATCCCGGTTCGAACGCCAGCTTCGATTTGGCCAGGTTCTCGGCCGTTTCCGCCAGCGACCCGGTGTTCCGCTGATCGCTCACCAGCCCGTTGGTGTGCCGCAGGCAGTCGCGGATCGTGATCTCGCGCGCCGGTTTGTCTCCATTCTCCAGCGTCGTCTGGGAGAATGTCGGAATGTACTTCGAGACCGGATCGTCGAGTTTCAGTTTTCCGTCATCCTGTAGCATCAGGACGGCGGCAGCAGTAATCGGCTTGGTCATCGACGCGATGGCAAAGACCGCGTCTTTGGTCATGGCGCGCCCCGCGGCGACGTCTCCCTGCCCGACTGCTCCCACATGGACCACGCGCCCGCGACGGGCGACCAGCGTGACCACTCCGGCGGCCTGCTTGGCCGCCACAAACTCTCGCATCCGCTCGTCGATCTTCGATAGCGCCTTCTCGTCCATGCCCGACTCGGCCGCTTTTCCGTCCACGATCAGCCCGGCATCGCGGCTGGCGGCGGTGACCAGTTGATCCTGCGGATTCTCGGTGAGGACCAGGCCGCGCCAGCGCACTTCCTGCGGAACGGTGTTCGAGTGGAGTTGCAGACCGATCGGACCCGATTCGCACAATTCCGGCTGGGGATCGCTCCAGTCGGCAACGAGCTGACCGTTGATGACGTGCCGAATCCGCCGGCCGATCGCCAGGATCTCCATCCGGTTCCAGTCATGCTGTTTGCCGGCGCGGCGGGCGACTCCCAGCGCGTCGGTGTAGATGCTGTTGCGGCGGAACAGGTCGTAGTAGCCGTATCCGGAGGGATACATCACCAGGTGTCCCTGGTAGGTGAACGGCCCTTCGTCTTTTTCGATGACCTTGCCCCACAGGGCAATCCCCGAGTGCATTTCACTCGTCACCAGTTGGCTTTCGAAGAGCAGGCGAAAGTTGCGGTACTTGTTCTTCGACAACAGATACGTGCTCGATTTGGGAGCGTTGTCCTGGCCGTTCTTGCCGACGATGACTCCCTGATCAACGGAAAAATACCGGCCGGTGTGCCCCTCCCATCCGGTCAGATCCTTGCCATTGAACAGGCGGATCGGCTTCTCCCCCGCGGGGAGGCGGGAGAGTTGCTCGTCGGTCCAATCGGCAGCCGCCGAACGCACGAGCAGGGACAGAACCACCACCACCAGCCAACCCGAGCGCGCAACCACGGCATCTCTCCTGAAACAAGAGATCAGAAACGAGGGGATCACCGAGGGAGAGATTATACCAGATTTCGGACCAACTGGCGATGTTCAAGGAAGTCCTGAGATCTGAGATTTGAGATTTGAATTCCTCACCCCCGTCCCCCGTCCCCCGCCACCCACCCCCCGCCACCCGCTTCCCTCCCACTCGCCCTCTCAGTAAGCTGTCCTCCGCTGGTCGCGAGCGTTGGCGACGGCGACGATAGCTCATGAATTTTGGTGGTGTCTCTCAATGATCTCTTCTTTCATTTACCTCCTTCCTGTCGCGCTCCTTTTTCCGGGGATTGGCGCCGAGGCTGCTATGGATCAATCGTTTGAAGACCTGGGCCGCCGTTATGTCCGGGAGTTTCCGGAGTTGTCTCCCGTCGGCGCCACCGTCCTGGGAGATCACCGATTCGACAGCCGTCTGGATGAACTGAGTCCAGAGGCGCGCTCCAAATCGGTGGCGATGAATCGTCGCTACTTGGAGGAACTGTCGCGCATCGATCGCAGTCGGCTCTCTCGTCCGCTTCAGGTCGATCACGCGCTGCTCGAACAGTCGTTGCGCGCCGACTTGTGGCGACTGGAGACGCTCAAGGATTGGGCCTGGAATCCGCTGCTCTACACCGAACTGGCCGGGAGCGCCGTGTATGGACTGATGGCCCGCGACTTCGCCCCTCTCCCGCGCCGCTTGATGCACGTTGCCGATCGACTGGAACAGTTCCCGCGCCTGCTGGAGCAGGTTCGAAAGACGCTGGTTCCGCGGCGCGTTCCACAGATCCATGCCGAGACGGCCGTCAAACAGAATCGTGGAGTCCTGGGGGTCGTGGAGCAACAGGTGTTGCCGCATCTGACCGACCTGCCGGCAGCCGACCGCCAGCGGCTGGCGACGGCCATCGCCACGGCACGGCAGGCGGTGGAAGCGCATCAGACCTGGCTGGAACAGGAACTGCTCCCGGCGGCTCAGGCCGACTTTCGACTGGGCCCCCAACTGTTCGATCAGAAGCTGGCCTTTACGCTGCAGACCCCCTTGACGCGGCAGGAGATCAAGGACCGGGCCGAAAGCGAGTTGCGTCGCGCTCGGCACGAGATGTACCGGCTGGCGCTCGAAGTGTACCGCAAGAAGTACCCGCTCACGCAGATACCCGCGGAACCGACGCGGGAATATCAGCAGGCGATCATCCGGGCCGCTCTGGAATTCGCCTGTCGCGAAACGCCTCCCCCGGACGCCATCGTCGAGACGGCCCGCGACTCGCTGGAATTGACGACGCAATTCATCCGCCAGAAAGACTTGCTCACCCTTCCGGACGATCCGCTGGAGATCATTATCATGCCGGAATTTCAACGGGGAGTCTCGTTTGCCTATTGCGATGCCCCCGGCGCGCTCGACGCGGGACAAAAGACGTTTTACGCCGTCGCGCCGCTCCCGGCGGACTGGACCGCAACACAAATCGAATCGTTCCTGCGGGAGTACAACCTCCGCTCGATGCACAACCTGACGATCCACGAGGCGATGCCGGGACACTTTGTGCAGCTCGCTGCTGCCAATCGGAATCCGAATCCGCTCCGGGCCGTCCTCGCCTCAGGAACATTCATCGAAGGCTGGGCCTGCTACACCGAACAGATGATGGCGGCCGAAGGCTTTCTCGACGGCGATCCCCTGATGCGGCTGGTGGGATTGAAGTGGTATCTCCGGACGATCGGGAACGCGCTCCTCGATCAGGCGATCCACGTCGATGGGATGCGCCGCGACGAGGCGCTCCAACTGATGATCGAAGAGACGTTTCAGGAGGAACGCGAAGCGGCGGGAAAGTGGGTCCGCGCGCAGCTCACCTCCACGCAGCTATCGACCTACTTTGTCGGCGTCCAGGAACACCTCGACCTGCGGCGGGACGCCGAACGGGCGTGGGGCCGCGAATTCCAGCTGAAACGCTACCACGATCAGGTCATCTCCTTCGGCTCCCCCCCCGTGCGCTTCGTGCGGGCGCTACTGTTCGACGAGCCGATCCCCGAGGCGGTGCGGTAACGGCGCGGCGTTCCGCTACCGGACGCGGGGGGCCGATCGCTATACTGCGGAGGTCGTCCAAACTCCTCCGGCACCCCCACGCTTTCAGCCCCCCATGATTCTCGATCTGTTCAAACTCACCGGCCGCGTGGCGCTCGTCACCGGGGGCAATCGCGGCCTGGGACAGGCGATCGCTCTGGGATTGGCCGAGGCGGGGGCCGACATCGCCTGCGTGTCACGCTCCGCCAACGACGCCGAGATTCGCGCGCAGGTCGAAGCGCTGGGGCGCCAGTTCGTGAGTTTTCAGGCGGATCTGGCCAAGCCCGAAGACCGGGTGGGACTGGTCGATCGGGTCGTCGCCAAATTGGGAAAGATCGACATCCTGG
Source organism: Planctomycetales bacterium (assembly GCA_046152955.1). Lineage (GTDB taxonomy): Bacteria > Planctomycetota > Planctomycetia > Planctomycetales > Planctomycetaceae > SIAF01. The sequence continues at coordinate 7,364 of JBJXGA010000416.1, forward strand.
TCAACAACGCCGGCAGTGGCAGCCGCTTTCCACCCGAAGAATATCCCCTCCCCGAATGGCGCGATCTGGTCGAAGTCCATCTCTTCTCCGCCTTCGATCTGTCGCAGCAGGCGGCCCTCCACATGCTGCCGCGCGGGCGGGGGAAAATCATCAACATCGGTTCGGTGATGAGTTACGAAGGGGGACTCAATATTTCGGCGTACGCCGCGGCCAAGCACGGCATCGCCGGCCTGACGAAATCGCTGGCCGTTTCGTGGAGCGCCCAGGGAATCAACGTCAATTGCATCGCTCCGGGCTACTTTGAAACCAATATGTCCAACTCGCTCAAGTACCATCCGGTGCGCGGTCCGCAAATCCTCGATCGAATTCCCGCCGGGCGCTGGGGGATGCCCGAGGAACTGAAGGGACTGGCGGTGTTTCTCGCCTCCGACGCCTCCAACTACATGCATGGAAGCGTTGTGGCGATCGACGGCGGATGGTTGTCGCGCTGATGGAGACCGCCCCCGTGCGCGTCTCGATCATCATCCCCGCCCTCAATGAGGCCGAGGCGATCGCCGAAGCGGTCTCCCGCGCGCGGCGACTGAATCCGCTGGAGATCATCGTCGTCGATGGGGGAAGCGACGACGACACGCCGCGGCTGGCGGCTCAGGCCGATCAGGTCCACACCGCCCCCCGCGGTCGCGGGACGCAGCAGAATCAGGGCGCCGCCGCCTGTCGGGGAGATGTGCTCTTGTTCCTGCATGCCGACTGCTGGCTCGAACCGGACGCGCTGCAGGCAATCACCAGGGCGCTTGACGATATCCAATGCGTCGGCGGCTGCTTTCAACAGCGGATTGAAGCGGTGGGGAGGCGTTACCGCTGGCTGGAACGGGGGAACGCGCTGCGGGTGAAGTGGTGGAAACTGGCGTATGGTGACCAGGGGATCTTCTGCCGCCGCCAGGTGTTCGAACGGCTGGGAGGCTTCCCTCCACTCCCCCTGATGGAAGACCTGTTCTTCATGAAGCGCCTGCGCCAGGAAGGGAAAGTGGCGCTGCTCGATGCGCGGTTGCATGTCTCGGCCCGCCGCTGGGAGCAGCGCGGCGTCATTCGCCAAACGGCGACCAACTGGCTGCTGACTGTGCTGGCCCAGGCAGGAGTCTCCCCCGAGCGGCTTGCGCGATGGTATCCGCATCTGCGATAGCCCCCCGCTGGCCTTGCGCCAGCGGAGGCCTGCCTGGCAGCTACACACATGCCTGCCACCCGGTTTCCCTCGCTCATGAACCGCTCCCCCCTCCCCGCCGCGGCACAGCGTTTTCTCGCGCACCAGCGTTGATCGCGGCGGGGAGGGGGGAGCGGTTCTACACGTGGGATCATTCTCGGTGGCGCTCCGTTCTAGCCAGCGAATCTTTCGCTCCCTCCGCGCCAGGCGGATGGGGGCGGGCTGGAACAGAAAATCAAATCTGCCGATCGCTATTCCGGTTCAAGTCAAGGGACTTTTGCGCAGGCCAGAGCAGAACCTGTCTCGCCCCCCGCTCAGCCACACGTTACGATGAGTGCCACCACTCCGACGAGGAATCGACCGATGCAACGCATGACGGCTGGCGAACGATTGACGTATGTCAAAACCAAGATCGTGGCCACCGTCGGCCCGGCCTGCGCCTCGACCGACAAGCTCGCCGCGCTGGTCGAGGCGGGGGTCGATCTGTTCCGACTCAATTTCGCGCACGGAACGCACGACTGGCTGGCCGGGATCGTGCAGTCGATCCGCGAAGTTTCGCAGGCTCTCGACCGACCGGTGGGAATCCTGGGAGATCTGGCCGGACCGAAAATTCGCCTCAATGAACTTCCCGGCGGGAGCCTCGTCTGTCAGCGAGGAGAGCGCGTCGAGTTCGTCCGCTGTGCGGATCCGGCACATCCGGGTGGCTTGACCTGCACCTACGAACGGCTGGTAGAAGACCTGGAAGTTGACGATCGCATCCTGTTGGCGGATGGGGCCGTCGCGATGCGCGTGGTGGAAAAACACGCGGCCCAGGGGCGAGTGGTGTGTGTCGTCGATCAACCGGGAGTCATTCGAAGTCGCCAGGGAATCAACCTTCCCGGCGCGACGCTCAGCACCCCCAGCCTGACCGACAAGGACCGCGAAGACCTGGCGTGGGGGATACAACACGGGCTGGACTTCATCGGGCTGTCGTTCGTCCGCAGCGCCGACGACATCCAACTCCTCCGGCAAGCGATTGCCCAGCTCAAACCGGTTTGGGAACCGCAGGTGGTCGCCAAGATCGAGAAAATGGAAGCGGTGAATCAGTTGGACCGCATCCTGGAAGAGACCGACGCCGTGATGGTGGCCCGCGGAGATCTGGGGGTCGAAGTCGATCTGGCGCTGGTGCCGGTCTTTCAAAAACGCATCATCCGGTTGTGCAATCAGCATCGCATTCCGGTCATTACGGCGACGCAAATGCTCGACAGCATGCAGGAGCACAACCGTCCCACGCGCGCGGAGGCCGCTGACGTCGCCAACGCGGTGCTCGACGGCGCCGACGCCGTCATGCTCTCGGGAGAATCGGCGATCGGAAAATTCCCCGTCGATGCGGTCTCCACGATGAGCCGCATTGCCCACGAGGCCGAACGCATCCTCGCTCCCATTCGCCATCCCGACATGCACAGCCACCAGCGGTCTCGGGCGCTGGCGGTGACCGAGGCGGTGACGCTGGGAGCGGCGCAGGCGGCGGAACACCTGGCGGTCGATCTGATCGTCGTCGCCACGCACTCCGGAAGGACCGCTCTGTCGGTCTCGCGGCAGCGCAGCCACATTCCCATTCTGGGCCTGACAGACTCCGAAGCGACGGGGCGACGCATGAGTCTGTATTGGGGAGTCACGCCGCTCGTGACCGATAAAGTTCACGCCTCCCCGCAGGAGTTGCTCCGCTTCGTGGTCGATTGGGGACGGCGGCAGGGAGTGCTGCGCTCCGGGAGCAAACTGGTTCTGGTCGCCAGTTCCAACTGGTCCGCCGCCGGGCACGACCTAATGCTCGTCCATGCGATTCCCTGAGTGGGCCGGCAACCGACCGTAATCCGCCGTCGGGTGGGACCGACCCGCACAATCGTGCCTCGATCTGAATTGAAACCGAGCTCTGGAATTTTGAGGTTTCTATTCCAGCCCGGCCCCAACGGCCTTGTGCCGTTGGTGCGAAAGATTCGCAGGCTAGAACGGAGCAACATAGTGTCGGCACAATTGCACTGAACGAACTGACCTGGGGTCGTGACTGATTCGAAGCTTAGCCTTATCATAAAGCGGAACCGGGGCTGAATCGAGACTCCAGCGGACGGCCAACCACAAACCCAGTTTCCATTTGTCTCTTCCAGCAGGCAAACGCCGCCAAGCCCTTGCACAAAACACGGAGCTCCCTAATGCCTCTACCACTATGGTCAGAAGTCCGGATGGCCCTTGCCAGCGCAATATCGGCTGCACTTCCCCTCCAATTACGACTGGCACATGGTGGACCAATTGCGGGCGTCGGCCTTCATATCGATGCCTACTACGGATGCGCGGGCCTGTACCTCCTACCTGATTCTCAAGCCAAGCTCCTCACCCACACGCAGAGATTCGAATTAGGCGACTGGCCCATCTCAACGGATTGGAATCTCGCAGATGATCATGCGATTGCATTCGCCGCACATTGGCGCCACTGGGATCATTGGTTTTACACCCACCTTGCCGCCCTGACGGACGAAGAGAATCATGCCAAGTCTTATGAACTTCATCGCGTTGCCTGCCAAGCTATGCAGCAGGTCGAGGCAGCAGGTCATCTCAACACCTTTCCGAAGACTGATGACTTCCGCATCATCATCGCAGAGCACGACGAACCAATTGACCTGTCACTTGAGAGATACGCCCTTTTCAGAAGAACGGGCACGATTCGCGTCTTCGGAGACACACAGTGAATAAGGGCAACGCGCTTCTACAGCATTGGGCCATGCACGACAATTCGATCTCCGGACTTAGATCATCGACTGATACGATCGTTGCCTTATGGGAGCCAGTGGAACAATGCGAGCCCGCGCAACATTGATCACGCTCGTGGTCATTCAAAACGCCGTGTTTCTAGCGATCTGCATCACGCAACGACCAGAGGACGAACTCTTGGCAATGATCTACGTGTCTTGGATGATCATTCCTACCTTGACGCTCGCGATCGGGACAGTCAACCAGCGCTGGGCTGCGATGGCAACCGCCGTGGCATCCGCCGCCAGTATCGCGTGCTGGGACTATCTCTTGATCGTCGTCCCCGCTGGGGCCACGATTCCGGGGGGAGTGATCGGCTGCATGTATCGGCTGAAGGGGCCGCCACTCAGCCGCGACCGTGGCGACAATCATTTGCAATCGAACCCGTGAGTGGCTCTAGCCATGCACTTGGAAATTGTGTAACCGTTCACGGCTTTTGAATTGCTCTTGGCGATTTTGGGAATCAAGGATAGGCTCTGTCGACCATGACAGTGCCGACCGGAAATGGATGTCCGACGTGCGCCCGGCTGGAAAAGGAGCTGGCGG
>JBJXGA010000418.1:0-2503 GCA_046152955.1 Planctomycetales bacterium
CCCCCACGATGTCGATACAGTGGGCTGGGCACGCCGTGGCGCACAGAAAGCAGGCGACGCACTTCACGCGCCCTTCATCGTCTTTGTTCAACCGGTGCACGCCGCGATAGATCAGCGGATTGCCGAACTCAGGGCGTTCCTCAGGAAACTGGCGTGTGAAACCATCGCCGCGCACCGTCGACAGGAAGTGCTTCGCCGTCGTGGCGAGGCCGTCGAACAGCGGGGTCAGGTACATTCGGCCGGCGATTCCCAGTTGGGGTTCGCGGACCCACTTGATTGACTTGTCGTCGGGTTGCATGGTTCGAATTTCAAGGGGCGCTGGACTAACTGGGGCGGACCGCGACGGTGCGGACCGGTTTGGATGAAACCGAAGCTGCGGCCCAGGCGAAACACCCGCCGACCGCCAGCCACCCCAGAATCGCGCGGGTCACATAATCTCCTTCCGCGAGGAACTCCTGGCAGAAGGCGCAGATCACCAGGTTGATCAGTCCCAGCGGAATCATCGCCTTCCAGGCGAGGTCCATCAACTGATCATATCGGAAGCGCGGCAAGCTCCAGCGAATCCACATGAAGAAGAAGATCATCAGCAGAACCTTCGTGTTCAGCACGACGACGCGAACCAACGCTCCGAACAACCCCACTTCATTCGCGTCGGTGTACGGGGCCAACCCCCAGAAATGCCAGCCGCCGAAAAACAGAATGACCGCCAGAAACGCGACGGTGATCATGTGCAGATACTCGGCGAAGGCGAACATGCCGAACTTCATCCCGGTGTACTCGGTGTGGTATCCCCCCACCAGTTCCTGTTCGCATTCCGGCAGATCGAACGGCAATCGAGCCGCTTCGGCGCAGCCGCTGACCATGAAGACCACGAAACCCAACGGCTGAACGGCGATCCACCACCAGCCCGACTGGGCCTGCGAGGTCATGATCGTCTCCATCTTGAGCGAGCCCGAAAACAGCAGCACCCCGATCACCGACAATCCGAGCGGAATCTCGTAACTGACCAGTTGGGCGCTGGACCGCAACCCCCCCAGCAGACTGTATTTGTTGTTCGAGGACCATCCTCCCAAAATCACGCCGTACACGCCCAGGCTGCCGACGGCGAACACAAACAGCACGCCGATGTCGATGTTGGGGGCGATGGTGAGCGCGATGGGATCCGACCCGGGCCACGGAACAACGTAGCCGAATGGGATCGTGGCGAAGACGAACGTGGCCGCGGCCAGGATCGACAACGGGGCGATCAGAAACAGGACCCGGTCGGCCCCATCGGGGATGATCTCTTCTTTGAGGATGAACTTCAGCCCATCCGCGATCGGCTGGAACAAACCCCAGGGACCGACCCGGTTGGGGCCGAGCCGGTCTTGCAGATACGCGGCCGCCTTCCGTTCAACCAGCACCAGGTAGGCGACGGCCGCCTGCGAGGCGCCGACGACCAGCGCGATCTTGATGAGAGGTTCAATCCACTCGGCCATGATGTACTTAGGTAGTGGGGTTCAAAACGGGGGCTTCCACTTCAAGCATGCGGGACGCTTCGCTGCGGAACGTGGGGGTGGGGTGCGTCACCGTGCCCAACTCGGTGGTCAGGGGGCGCTTCTCCTGACCGGTCACAAGGTTGAGGCCCGCCGGAGGGACTCCCTGGGCGCAGCGGGCGAAGAACGGGACTTTGGCCGCCAGCTCCAAGAGCACGTCGGCCGCATGGTAAATCCCACGGCGGCCGAGCAGGTCGGCGAACGTTTGTCCGTCGACGTGCGCGCCGCCGTGCGGTCGCAGTCCCCACGAGGTCGATTGGATCAACCCCGCGTGATTGACGTAGCTGCCGTCTTTTTCGAACGCGGTCACCCCGGGCAGCACGAGCTTCGCCCGACGGGCGAGAGGCGAGGGAAGAATGTCCTGCACGACCAGACTTTCGAGCCGCTCGAATTTGGCCGCCTCGGCGTCGTCGATCCACGCGTCGGGGTACCCTCCGGTGACGTAGGCTCCCTGGATCTCCCCCGACTCGATCTTCGCCAGCATTCCCACCCAATCGAGAGGCTGTTTGGCGAAGTGCCGGACGATCTCTTCGACTCCGCGACGGTTCGGGCACTTCTCGGCGCGAATCGTGAAACCAGCCTTGAATTTCTCGTCTTGCCCTTGGGAGGGGATTTTCCCCACGACCAGGGCCACGTCGGCCAGAATCGATGTGGCGTAACTCGCCAGCAGATACGCCTCTTCACAGGTTAGGTGCGGCGACAGCACGACCGCCAGATGCGAACCCCCGTACTGCAGCGCGACGTCAGCGACATGGTTGTAGACTTCACGGATCGCCTGGGGCCATTCCAGCGGCTCCCACGCGTTGTTCCTGCGAATCTTCACGCCATCGAGTCGCTCGGGAGCCGAGACGTACTGGTTCTCGTATCGTCCCGCGTCGCACATCCACCAGTCGTTCGCGTTGGGGTTGTACCGCGGCTGAATGCGGTGCAGCTTGTTTTCGGCCACCTGCCGCTGCACGCTGCAACCG
>JBJXGA010000433.1:0-10592 GCA_046152955.1 Planctomycetales bacterium
CGGTGCTGTTCCAGACGTCGTTCTGATAATGCCGCTGATTCACGTCTCCCCCGATGATCCACATCGCATCGCGAAACACGACATACCCGGCGGTGTGCCGTCCCTCCCAGTCGGAGGCGGGATCGAACCGATCGTCGAGAAACGTGTTCGGCTTTTCCAGCCGCCAGTCGGCTCCGTCGCGGGAACTCCAGACTTCGTTGTTGCAGATCCGCGGAAAGTACTTCTTGTCCCCCGGATTCCACCCTCCCAGGAGCCACAGGCGACCATTGAACGTCAGTGCCCCGGCCCCGTCGCGCGGGGCAAACGGAGCCGTTAGCGTCACCCTTTTCCAGCGGTATTTGGGAACATTCGGTGCGGAATCGCTGGCCGGAGTCGTCGGTTCAACTGCGCCAGCAGCGTCAGAGAGCCACAACCACGAGACGACAGCGATCACAGCACAGAGACCGAATCGGTTCGACATGTTGACTCGACGCCTCAATCTGGTTGTCACCGGCAGGGACCGACGGCCCCCGCCTTGTGATTGGAATGGCAAAGTTCGCTGGCAGGGTCCGTTCAAGTCCCGACACGCAGCTCCTGCAGCGATCGGAGGGCAAATGCGACGTGGAGCGATGAACCCAGCGGGAGCGCCGCTTCATCGACTTTGAACTTGGGATGATGCAGTCCGTAGGTTGAGCCGACTTGCTCGTTGCCAATCCCCAGCCCGACGAAGCAGCCGGGGACTTTCTGGGCGTAATACGCAAAATCTTCGCCTCCCATGACCGGCGGAATCTCATGGACGTTTTGGCCATCGATCAGTTCGGCAGCCAGTCCCCGCGCCACCTCCCAGCAATGGGCATCATTGACCGTCGCCGGCAAGTCGTGTCCGGGAAAGAGCACCTCGGCCTGACAGCGGTTGGCCAGACAGACGTGTTGGGCGATTTCGCGGATCCGTTCCTGCAGGAAGTGCAAGCCAGGGAGCGTCAACGACCGAATCGTTCCCGTCATCCGCACCTGCGGAGGGATCACATTGAACGCTTCCCCGGCGTGGATCGTTGTGATGCTGACCACCCCTGACTCCAGCGGATCCAATTCGCGAGACACGATGGTCTGCAATTCGCAAATCAGTTTGGCCGCCGTGACCACCGGATCGATCGTCTGGTGAGGAAACGCGGCGTGCCCTCCGCGGCCGATGATGGCAATGTCCAGCGCCCCCGTTGCCGCCAGAAATGTTCCCGCGCGCGAACCGACATGTCCCGTGGCGATCGTCGGAAAGACATGCAGTCCGAAAACCCGCGCGACGGGCGGATCGGCCAGCGCCCCCTCGTCGCACATCCGTTCTCCACCCGCGCCTCCCTCTTCGGCCGGCTGGAACAGCAGTTTGACGGTCCCGTGCAGCTCCGGCTCAAGCTGCTTGAGCAGCCGCGCCGCTCCGAGCAACATCGCCGTGTGGCAATCGTGCCCGCAGGCATGCATCTTCCCATCCACCTGACTGCGAAAGTCGACGTCGCTCTCTTCATGGATCGGCAGGGCATCCATATCGGCCCGCAGCGCGACGCACGGCCCCTGGCCATTCCCCAGCGTCGCCACGACCCCCGTCAGGGCAATCGGGTGCCTGTAGGCGATCCCCAGTTCGTCGCGCGTCCGCCGCCCCAGCGCGCTGGGGCGGACCTCCTGATACGCCAACTCGGGATGCTGGTGCAACTCGCGGCGGAGTTTCACGATCCAATCGGCAATGCCACGGGCGTCTTGAAGAATTCGTTCTGGTTGCATGCGATCACGGCTCAAAGGTCGGGTGTGTTCCATCAGCCTGCTGCAGAGAGTTTCGGAGGAACGGGAGTCGAATACAAGTTCCGGTCTCTGGAATGTCTGGGGGCCTGGTCGATTGAAATCAGGAGACGCGGACCGCTTTGCCGGTGGCGACGCTCTTGGCCTCCAGCAGGCAGAGCTTGAGGGCGTCGCGCGCCAGGCTGCCGGAGAGGAGGGCGGGTTCCCGGCCGGTGCGGACCGCGTCGGCAGCGACTTGCAGCTCCGCCGTGAAGGCCGAGCACCATTCGGCCCCCCCTTTGAGCTTCGGTTGTGTCGCCTTGCCGGTGGATGTGAGTAGCGTCAGGGGGCGATTCAGCACCGGCTCACCGGCCAGCGTGTTGAACTCGTAGAGCAGCGTGGCTTTTTCCAGATAGATTTCAAAACCATGCGCAAAGGCCAGTCCCGGCGCGGCGATTCCACCGCTGACGCAACTGACGACGAGTTCCGGATCGTCGTACAGGTACTGCGTCGAGAGATATTGCGCATAGCCTTTTTCCAGGATGCCGCGCGACTGGACTTGCCGGGGGACGCCGCAGGCATAACCGATGAAATGCGTGTCGTGGATGTGCAGATCGACCCCCGGTCCCCCGGTCTTTTCCAGGCTGCCCATGTCGGCCGACCAGTCGGGTTTGGAAATCACGCGGCGGAAATGGGCCGCCCGCAGCTTGCCGTATTTCCCCCCGCGGATGCACTCCGCGGCAAACTGGAACTCAGGAAAGAAGGGGAGCACATGCGCGACCATCAGCAGCCGCCCCGCCTTCTTCGCCGCAGCCACCATGCGATCGGCTGCTTTGATGTCCAGGGCGATCGACTTTTCGACCAGCGTGTGCTTGCCGGCAGCCAGCGATTCCAAAACCACCTGTTCGTGCTGTTCGCAGGGAAGGCAGACGTCGACCAGATCGATGGTCGGGTCGTTCAGCAGATCGTGGTAATCAGCGTAGGGGCGGATTCCCGAGAGATCGACGTGCCCGCCGCGCGGCCCGAAATTCCCCTGGATGCTGGTCCAGTCGCCAGCCAGTTTTTTGGGATTGCGCGTGGAGATGGCCGATACTTTGGCCCCTTTGACCTTCTTGGCTCCTTCAAAATGGGTCATTCCCATGAACCCAATCCCGACAATTCCGATGCGGATCATTCCGACAATTCCTTGTTCTTGAGGCAACTCGGGCAGTACCAGGGGGCGGGGGCGGCGACCGGCTGCGGACTGCGTTTGCGGCACGAAGCACACAGGTAGCGCTTCCCCTTCACGGCGGTTTTTGGACGCAGCCGTTTCCCGGTTCGCGTGATGTTTCTGGCCATCGTCCCCTCCACAATCTGGTGACAGTTGTCGAGGCCATCTTGGCAGGCGGAGAGCGTCGTCGCAAGCATTGCGCAGGTTGTCCAGCAGTTCGAGTCACCAATCTTCTGGCCGCACTGCGGTGACTGACACTCTTGGGCCTTGCGCGAAGTTGCCTTCATCCGAGAATCCTGTCATGCTCGCCGTCCGGTCTCCACCTGTCGCAGCCGCGTGGGCGTTGGGCGTGGATTCTCTGACTTGGCGATAAATACCGTGGGGATTCTTCCGGGGGTTTTGCATGGAACCAGAGATTAGAAATTCCGGCGGATCGGGGGATCCGCGCGTTTATTTCGCCTCCGAACGGACACTACTGGCCTGGGTTCGAACCGGGCTGGCCCTGATGGGATTCGGGTTTGTCGTCGCCCGGTTTGGGCTATTTCTGCATGAACTGTCGGCGCATCCCGCGACAACGCCGCCGCAGAATGTCGCCTTCTCGCTCTGGATCGGGGTGACGCTGGTCGGGTTCGGCGTACTCGTGAATCTGGCTGCCGCCTACATGCATTGGTCCACCGTGCGCGCGCTGAAACAAGGGGAGCCGCTGCGATTCTACCGCTGGTCCCTGGGAACCATCGTGGCGATCAGCGTGGGGATCCTTGGCATTCTGATGGGGATTTTTCTGATCGTGGAGTTGTCGCCGGCCGGTTGAACGACGAAGGGAAATCAAAAGGAACCGGAACTGACGGAGGCAGAGATCACCGCGCGGCCGATGGCCGCAACCGAAAAACGGATTGAACCGAAGGACACTGAGTGGTTTCGCGGGAGGTTTGTGCTCCTATCACGCGATCACGATAGCTCACGCGGAGACGCGGAGGCGCGGAGAGGATCGGGCGGTGGTCGGCCAAACGATTCCATTTTGATCGCCGTCGATGGTTTACCGTCTCAGCTCCATCGTACCCAACGCCGCCTTCTTCTCCGCGACCTCCGCGTCTCCGCGCGAGGCCTTTTTGTTCCACTGCCACATGGAACCACGAAACCCTCGAAGAACATGAAAGACACTGGCCAGCCGCATCCTGCGATCCCGTTCGGTGGGGCGCTTCGTTATCGGGAGTTTTTTCGTCGGGACAAATATTTTAGCGAGACAAGATTCTGGTGGATTGTGCACGCGGAGACGCGGAGGACGCGGAAATGCGTTCGCCCCACCAATCTACGAGGCGAAGTGGTTTTCCACAGAGAACGCGATGTGGTAAAACTCGATTGCGCCGTGATCGGGAATGCATCCCGTGTCATCGGCATCGGGTGGCCCCGTTCAGCCATTCGTGCTCAATCCATCCTGACTGCCAATTCATCCTGACTGGCCGCTTTCGGCCTCGATAACGGAGTATCGATGAGCACCCGCTCGTTCGTTCATCTGCACTGTCATACGCACTACAGCCTTCTGGACGGCGCCAATCGCATTCCCGATCTGGTCAAGAAGACCAAGGCCGCCGGGATGAACGCCCTGGCGATCACCGACCATGGCAATCTGTACGGCGCGATCGAGTTCTACCAGAAGTGCCAGGAGGTGGGGATCAATCCCATCCTGGGCTACGAGGCGTACATCGCTCCTGGTCACCGCACCCATAAAGACGCCGCGCGGATGAAGGAGGCCAGCTACCACCTGACGCTCCTGGCCAAGAATCGGACCGGGTTCAAGAACCTGATCAAACTCGCCTCGAAGGCGTTCCTCGAAGGTTTCTACTACAAGCCCCGCATCGACAAGGAGCTGCTTGAGCAATTTCACGAAGGAATCATCTGCCTCTCCGGGTGCGCCGCGGGGGAACTGTCCAATCAGATTCTCGCGGGGGACATGGCGGAGGCCGAGAAGACCGTGGCCTGGTATCGCGCGTTGTTCGGCAATGACTACTATCTGGAAATCCAGAATGCCGGGTTCGAGATCCAGCGACAATGCGCCGCAGGGACGATCGAATTGGCGCAGCGGATGGGAATCCCGCTGGTCGCGACGAACGACGCGCACTACCTGAACCAGGAAGATGCCGGCGTTCACGACGTGCTGTTGTGCGTCAATACCCACACCACGCGGAATGATCCCAAGCGGATGAAGATGGAGGGAGACCAGCTCTTCGTCCGGACTCCGGAGGAGATGTACGCCGCCTTTCCCGGCTATGAAGACGCAGTGGCCCGCACCCAGGAAATCGCCGATCAGGTCGAAATCGACCTGGATTTGAAAAAGCGGCACTTTCCGGTGTTTGCCCCTCCCGAGGGGAAAAGCGACGTCGATTACCTCAAGGAGTTGTGCCAGGCCGGATTGAAATGGCGCTATGGCGATGAGCCTTCGCAGGAGGTGCTGGACCGGCTGGAATTCGAACTGGGGGTGATCACCCGCATGGGGTTTTCCAGCTATTTCCTGATCGTCTGGGACTTTGCCCGCTTTGCCCGCGAGAATGGCATTCCGGCGCTGGCCCGCGGTTCCGCCTGCGGCGCGATCGTGGCCTACCTGTTGGGCCTCTCCAACGTCTGTCCCCTGAAGTACGACCTGCTCTTCGAGCGGTTTCTCGATCCCAGCCGCGCCGAGGCGCCCGACATCGACATCGATTTTTGCCGCGATCGTCGCGAACTGGTGCTCGACTATGTGAAGCGCAAATACGGCACCGACAACGTGGCGCAGATCGGCACGTTCGGAACGCTGGGGGCCAAAGCGGTGATCCGCGACGTGGCCCGCGCCCTGGGGGTGGAACTCAGCCGCGCCGACGAAGTCGCCAAGTCGGTTCCCACCGATTTGCATATCAAGTTGGAGGATGCGCTGGAGTCGAGCGCCGATTTGAAGAACGCCTATGACAACGATCCGGCCATCCGGGAGGTGATTGACTTTGGGATGAAACTGGAGGGGCTGGCCAAAAGCGCCGGGACGCATGCCGCCGGGGTCGTGATCGCCGATCAGCCGCTGACCGATTACGTCCCGTTGCAGAAGATCGGGGGCAAGGACGACGTGGTCACGCAGTGGCCGATGGCCGACGTCGAAAAGGCGGGACTGCTCAAGATGGACTTTCTGGGGCTGCGGAATCTGACGATTCTCGACAAGGCAGTCCAGAACGTCAAAAAGCACCGCGGAATCGCTCTGGATCCCCTCACGTTTCCGCTGGATGATCCGGAGACGTTTGCCCTCCTGCAGCGCGGCGAGACGAAGGGGATCTTCCAGTTTGAAAGTGGAGGCATTCGCGACCTCTTGACGAAGATGCGTCCCGACATGTTCAACGACATCATCGCCACCTCGGCGCTCTATCGCCCTGGGCCGCTGGAGGGGGGGATGGTCATGACCTATGTCAAAGTCAAGCACAAGGAAGAGCCCGTTCCCAAGGTCCATCCGGTCGTCGATGAAATCCTGGAGGAAACCTATGGCGTCATGGTGTACCAGGAACAGGTGATGCGGATTCTCAACCGTCTGGGGGGGATCGAGCTGTCGAAAGCGTATGCCTGCATCAAGGCGATCAGCAAGAAAAAGGCCGAGATCATCGAGAAGAACCGGCAGGAATTCGTCGCCGGAGCGCAGCAACGGGGGATGAGTCAGGCCGAGGCGCAAAACCTGTTTGGCCTGATCGAAAAGTTCGCTGGTTACGGCTTCAACAAGTCGCACTCCACCGCCTACGCCGCGATCGCCTACCAGACGGCGTATCTCAAGGCGCACTATCCCGTGGAGTTCATGGCCGCGCTCCTCTCCTGCGGAATGGAAGACACCGACCGCATTTACGAGCACGTGGATGACTGTCGCCGCATGAAGATCAAGGTGCTTCCCCCCGACGTCAACAAGTCCGAAGTCGAATTCGGCGTCGATGGGGACAAGATCACGTTCGGCATGGCGGCCATCAAAGGGATCGGCGAGCAGGCGGTCGCCGCGATCGCCAACGAGCGGATCGCCCGCGGTCCGTTCAAGGACATCTTCGAGTTGTGCGAGCGGGTCGATCCCAAGCAACTCACCAAAGGGATGCTGGAGATTCTGATCAAGGCGGGGGGGCTGGATGCGTTTGGCCCGGACCGCAATCATCATCTGGGGCTTGTCGATCGCGCCGCGCAAAACGCGGCGTCCAAACACCGCGACCGGCAGGCGGGCCAAAAGAACCTGTTCGGCGGGGAAGAGGCCAAACAGGCGGACAAGCCGGTGGCGATCGCGCTCCCCGACGTGCCCCCCATGACGCACCGCGAGAAACTCACGGCGGAAAAGGAAGTCTTCGGCTTTTACCTGACGTCGCATCCGTTGACGGAGTATTCCGACAAGCTCCAATTGTATTCGACGCACGTCAGCGCCGATCTGGCCGGGTTGAATGACGGAGCCGAAGTCCGCCTGGGAGGCATGATCTCGGCGATCAAGCGGACCAATACCAAAAAGCCTAGCCGCAATGGGCATACGCGCTACGCCAACTTCGACTTTGAAGACGTCCGGGGGGCCGTGCGCTGCATCATGTGGCCCGAGGACTATGCCAAGTTCGGCGAACAGGTGCAGCAGGACACGATCTGCTTTCTGGAAGCCAAGGTGGACCGTCGCGGACGGGAGCCCAACCTGATCGTTCACAACCTGATCACGCTGGAGGAGGCGGACAAGCGGTTTACCGATCAGGTCGCCCTGAAGTTTCAGCGGGGACTGCACAGCGAAGGGGACATCGACAAGGTCCGCGCCATCCTGGGCCGATTCCCCGGCCGTTGTGGCGTGGCACTTGTGGTGGAATCGTTCGACGAAAAGAACCCGGCCCAGAAGCTGCGTTACCTGCTAGCTCCCAGCCAGAATCTCAAAGTTGCCGCCGACGTCCGCTTGGCCCAGGAGCTCCAGCAGGTGCTCGGGGCCGGGAACGTGCGGTTCATGTCTACGCAAAAGCGGAAGGGAAACGGCAGCAACGGCTACGGCAATGGAAACGGCCAAGGCCGCGCCCGGCGACCGGCCGCGGCGTCATCCGACGAGTAACGCGCGCCGAGTTGCGGCGCGCGTCGGTCGTTGTTTCGGTTCGGTGACCAATTGTTTCGAGGGAACCCCAGGGCTTACTAGCCATCTTCCGGCGCATCGGCCGGGCTGGGGACTTCCGCGCCCAGGTCTTCGCCCGAACCGGCCTGTTCGCCGGACGATGAGGAACTGGAATCGTCATCTTTTCCCAGAGGCATCATGAGGGAATCGTCCCCTTCGTCGTCGCCGACTTCGTCCGACTCTTCATCAGACGTGGAAGCCGCGCCGCTGCTCACTGCCGGTCCCGTTGTTTTTCCGCTCGTTCCGGCTGGGGGGCTCTTTTCGGGAGAGCAGCCAATGAACCCCAGGGCCAGCAGGCTCGAACAGAGGAGGGCCAACACCGATTTCAGACTGGCAGTCAAACGCATGGATCGCAACCTTTGCCTCAACAAGTTTTCAGATGGACGGAGATGTGTACCGCACGGGAATTAGAATGTGGCGTGCAGCCGTTTGCAACCCCCGCCGTTGCGATCCCCTTCAGATAATCTGCTCCCTCAAACGCTCAAAGTCGATCCCGTATTTCTTCATCTTCTTGTAGAGCGTCGTGCGGTTGATTCCCAATGTCTCGGCGGTCCCTTGCCGACTCCAGCCGTTTTGCTGCAAGGCATTCAAAATGATCTTACGTTCCGGATGCGCCAGTGCCGATTTGAGTGGCGACAAACCGGAACCGCTGGATAGTTCGTCCATTCCGCCGACCGGGGCCTCGCACCGGATTGATTCCGGCAGGTCGTCGACGCCGATGCGAGCGTGTTTGGTGAGCACAACGGCGCGCTCCACGACGTTCACCAGTTCCCGAACGTTTCCCGGCCAGCGATATCGTTCCAGGAGCTGGAGCGCGACTTCGTCGAAGCCCAGAACGGTGCGGCCGTTCTCGCGACAGAAATCCTTCAGAAAGTGGTCCAGCAGCAGTCGAATGTCCCCCCGGCGTTCGCGCAAGGGAGGTTGCATGAGCGTCACGACGTTGATGCGATAGTAGAGGTCCTTGCGGAATTCCCCGCGAGCCACCAGATCCTCCAGGTCGGCGTTGGTCGCCAGGATCAGCCGCACGTCCACCCGGTGCGTGCGGGCCCCTCCGACCGGTTCGAATTCGCGGTCTTGCAAGACTCGCAGCAGTTTGACCTGCAGAGAAGAGGAGGCATTGGCGATTTCATCCAGAAAGAGCGTTCCTCCGTCGGCCTGCAGGAACTTTCCCACTTTGTCCCCCTGGGCGCCGGTGAAACTTCCCGCCACGTGTCCAAACAGTTCGCTTTCCAGCAGCGTATCCGAGAGGGTTCCGCAGGCGACTTCGACAAACGGTTTGTCGCGCCGGGGGCTGAGGCGATGAATCGCCCGCGCGGTCATCGTTTTTCCCGTTCCGCTTTCCCCCAGAATCAGCGTGGTCGTGCGGGTGCTGGCGACGCTTTCCATCAGATCAAACATCTGTAGCATCCGGGGGTCGCCGCCGATGATGCTCTCCAACTCGGGCTGAGCGTCGGAGCGATGTCGGGGGCCAGGCTCCGGGGGCAATCCCCGGCGGCGTTCCAAAACCCGCTGCAACCCTTCCAGAAGCCCCTCTTCGGGAACCGGTTTCTCCAGGTAGTCGATCGCTCCTCCGCGGAGCGCCCGAACCGCTCCTTCGATCTCTCCCTGACCGGTCATCAGAATCACACCGGCTGCCGGAAGCCGCTGGCGACAGAATTCCAGGACTCCAAACCCATCCCGGTCGGGAAGGTGAACGTCGCACACCACGGCGTCGAAGGGAGACTCCCGAATGCGGGCGCATGCCTCTCTTCCGTGCCGCGCTGTTTCGACACGATGGCCGGCGCTGCGCAACAGGTCGGCTGTGGACTCCAGCAGGAGTTCGTCGTCGTCGACCAGCAGCACAAAACCGCAAATATCCGGCGTCACCATGTCACTCCTGAGTTGGGATTCCAATTCGCCAGCCAGCGCCGATGTGGAAGGCCCACCCGCCGCCAGTTGTGGCGTGTCCTGGTGCAACTCTCCGCATCGGGACGAACGAAATCGCATGCGCTCGTGTGTGCGTCGCACTCGCCGACGGGGCCAATCGTAACGATCGCGAGGGTCGCGCCAGGCGATCCAATTGCCGCATAGGAAAATCCGGTTTCAGCAAATGGTCCGATCAGTGAAACAATGCAACCATACACCGCGATTTCGGGGAGTCAAACGGGAAACGCCAGCGGACTCAAGGGACGATGAAGTCGCGAGTCAAGTGTCCAATCCTAGTGGGTGTAAGTCAGACCGGCGGTCTGATGGTGTCGAGCCGGTTGCGATGTAAATCTTCGCCGAGGACACTCGGCAGGTTTTCGGGGACGCTCGTAGGGCGGTCAACTTTCGGCGAAGCCGAGGTTGGGAGGTTTGGGGCGAGTAGATCGAATTGTGGTCCGCTCAGCGTGCGCCGAACGCAGTTCCAGCTTCGCTCGGGGCGCACCCTCAGCGCTGGACCGCTGTGAGCGCCTCATCGCCAGGTCGAGCGGCCAGTCAGAGCGCCAGTTCGGCCTGCAGCGCCTGGCTGATCGTCGATAGTTTCGTTTGCCCCAGCACGCCACC
>JBJXGA010000440.1:0-3594 GCA_046152955.1 Planctomycetales bacterium
ATTGCCGCGCCGCGGTGAACATCCCGCGCCAGTCGATCCGTCCCCCGCGTCGCGTCGGCTGGCGCCCCAGGAACAGGTTTTCCGCGACCGACAGCGGGCCGATTCCGGAAAGTTCCTGGTAGACCATGGCGACACCCATCCGCAGTGCGGCGGCCGGACTGTTGAGGAACACCGGATGCCCATCGATCAGGATCGTCCCGTCGTGCTGAGGGATCGCTCCGGCCAGGATCTTCATCAGCGTGCTCTTGCCGGCGCCATTCGTTCCCACCAGGCCATGAATCTCTCCCGCCGGCAGCGTCAGATCGACCCCCTCCAGGACCACTGTCTCGCCGAATCGTTTGCCAATTCCGCGGCACTCAAGAAGGGGTGGAGCAGACATGAGGAGCAACTGAATAGGGTCTGGCGGGGATTTCGGACAGAAAGAAGCAGGGGGCTTTCTTGCGGTCACTGCGTCAGACCATGCAATGCATGGGGTTGGCCAGGTAATACATCGCGTCGAGCACCGGCTTGCGTTCCAGCGACACGAGCGGCCCGGGAGTCAGGATCTCCAGCGGGACGTCATCGACTTTTTCGCTGTTGCGCACGATGAACTGACCAATGATCAGTGCCGTGCTGTGGATCAGGCAGACCGGATTGACCGTCGTCGCCGCGAGTTTTCCGGAGCGGACCGCATCGAGTCCATCCTTCTGACCATCGACCGCCGTGATCACCATGTCTTTGTGGATCGTGTTTTCGATGGCCGGGATGCAGGCCAGGGCCATGTCGTCGCTGTGGAAGAAGGCGCCGGCGATGGGCGCCTGCTCCTGATTGAGCAGCGATTCAAACGTGTCGCGCGCCTTTTCCTTTTTCCAGTCGCACCAGCGGACGCCCCCTCCCACTACCTCGACCTCGGGGAAGTCCCGCAGGACATTGTCGAAACCGGTTTGTCGTCCGACCGCGCCGCTGTGGGCGCTGAGCCCCCCGATGTGAATGACCTTTCCCTTGCCGCCGATTTTCTCCATCAAATAGCGCGTGCTGCTTTCTCCCATGAACACCTGATCGGGAGTGACTTCGACCCACACTCCGGTGTCGCGCATCTGGTCCATCGAGACCAGCAGGGTGTCCATGGAGATGACCGGGATCCCCCGGTCCTTGAGCGTCTTGACCGGCGCCGCGAGCGAGTCGATCTGCACCGCCTGGAAGCAGCAGAAGTCGAAATCGCGGTAGACGATGTTGTCGATCTTGTTCCGCTGTTTTTCAGGGTCAAACTCGCCGTCGATCCATTCCACATCGACGTCGAGCAGCTTTCCCCACAATTCGGCGGTGGTCTTCCCCAGAGCGCACCAGGTGCTTTGCAAACCGGCGTTGGAAAAGGCCGCTTTCAAACGCTTGCGTCCATCCGGTGCGCTGACGGGAGTCTCCTGTCCGCAGCCGCTCAGCGCGCCCAGCGTTCCCAGGCCAGCCCCCAGGGCCATCCGCTCCAGGAAACCGCGGCGATTGGCGGTCGTCGATGGGGCGTGGTCAATGCGATCGTCATTCATGAGTGCCTCGTGGGTGGCCGCCGATTCGTGAATCTGTGGTGATGTGAGACTTTTCCCGGCGCGTTCCCGCAACGAGCGCATACCGGGAGCGCCCACCATCCTGATCGTTGGCGAAGTGAACTGCAAGGACTCGGCGCCCCTGGCGTCTCCGGCCTCCGGTTCAGACGTCCGGCGACGCGGATCGGGGGGGCAATTGCTTCTTAAACCGCTCCAGTTCCGCTTCGGCAGCCCCTGCCCTGGCCTCCGCCGCGGCTCGGGCCGCTTCAGAAGCCTCGAGGACTGCCTCCGAAGCTTCGAGGGCTGCCTCCGAGTCTTCGCGCGCCTTCCGTTCGGCCTCGGTCTCGGTCGGCAGTTCTTCTCCTGTTACACTGTCCCACATGACCAAGGCCCCCGCTTCGAGACCGAGCAATATTCCCAATTGCTCACACATCAGCCGACCATCGGCATCGGGCTGGATGAGCTGATAGCCTGCGTCTCTCAGCCGATATCCCCGCAACGCCGGATCGAGGTAGTCCCCCGTGGGATCGTAGAGAAAATACTCCGGGACTCCCAGCGTCTCATACACCGGCGGCTTCCAAATCGTATCCTCCCGCCTGGTGCTACTGGATGTCGTTTCAAAGACCACATTGGGAACTTTCTCCTCTTCCCAGAGCAAGTAGATCCGCCGACGTCCGGGGTCGCAATCTTTGACGACGAATGCGTCCGGGCAGACGGATCGCCGGGGATTCCCCTCCTGATAATACAAAAAGAGATTGCCAGAGACGTAGACCCGCTGACCTCGATAGCGATAGCGCAGCCGCTCGATGATGTCAAACATCCAGTCACGGTGCAGGTCAGTCTCGCCCATGGGTTCACCATCCGACTCCGGATACTCGATGGCCACTTCACCCAACTGTGTGCTCATGTCACTCTCTCCACCATGGCGCCCTTGATCTCGGATCCGGCCACCCGACCGAACTGGAGTATACCATTCGGCGGGGGGCGATCTCAAACTCCGTGTTCAGAGCAACTCCAAAAACTCATGCGTTGACACCGCCTGCACGCCGGGTGCAATCGTCCATGTCGGGACGGGAAACTTCGCGGGTGGGTAGACCAAAAATGAATTCGCCGCAGTATCGCGTCGGACGATTGTGCGGCCCTAGCCTTTCTGCGTTCGGAGGCGGTTCACAGTGCGGCTGATGATTTGGGCCGCGCGGGAGATTTCGTCCTCGGTCGTTTCCTCGCCAAGGCTGAACCGGACGGATGAACGCCACACTTCGGGAGGACGGCGCATCGCCAGCAGCACGGGGGCCGGCTCCGCCGAGCCGCTGGCGCAGGTGCTTCCCAGGGAACAGGCGACCCCTTCCAGATCGAGCGCCACCAGCAGCGCCTCGCCGTCAGTCCCCGGAAAGGCGATGTTCAGGGTATTGGATAGTCGGCGTTCGCGACTGCCGTTCAGGACAACCGGCGGACAGAGCGCGGCCAGACTCTGTTCCAGCAGGTCGCGCAGCCGCCGCTGGCGCTGTTGTCGCGCGTCCTGTTCGGCGTGGAACAACTCCAGTGCCCGCGCCATCCCGGCGATCAGGGGGACCGCTTCGGTTCCCGGCCGACGCCCCCCTTCCTGGTGCCCGCCGAACGCCGAGGGAGCCAGCCGCAATCCGCGCCGCAGGAGCAACGCGCCGATGCCTCGGGGGCCATAAAACTTGTGCGCTCCCAGCGCCAGCGACGCGGCTCCCAGCGAGTGGAACTTCACCGGAATCTTGCCGACTGCCTGGACGGCATCGACGTGCAAAGGGATGCCGCGACGAGTACATGCGGCAGCCAGCGCGGTCAAATCCTGGATGACGCCGGTCTCGTTGTGCGCCAGGATCAGCGCGGCCAGCTTCACATCGTCGGCGAGGGACTCGTCGGCGGGGTTGGACAGGGCCAACAACCCTTCGTCGTCGACCGGCAACCAGCGCATGCTCCACCCCTGACCCGACAGATGCCGGCACGCTTCCAGCACTGCGGGGTGTTCGCCGGCGGAAAGGGCAATGGCCCCCGCCGGAGGTGTGGCAAACCCCAGCACGGCCATGTTGTTGGCCTCGGTGCCCCC
>JBJXGA010000441.1:0-27165 GCA_046152955.1 Planctomycetales bacterium
CGACCGGGTTGGCTCGCACTGTTTCATCCTCAATCAGCCGGTCAAATCGATCGCGCTCGACGACAAACAGGCGACCGTCACGCTGGCGGATGGGCGAGTTCTGCAAGGAGACGACGTCATCCTGACCGCTCCAGTCAGCACCTGGGGCCAAATCGAGTTCGATCCCCCGTTGCCCGCGGAACTGAAGCCGCAGATGGGGATCAACACGAAGTTCCTGACGCACGTCAAGACCCGCTTTTGGGAAGAGGACAATCAGTCGCCCCGCAGCTTTTCCGACGGAGTCATTCCGCTGACCTGGGAAGACACCGGCAACCAGCCGGAAGAGGGGGGAGTCTGCCTGACGGTCTACGGCGGAGGTCCGACCGCCAAACAGGCCTCCGACTGGCCGGACCCCGATCGCCAGCCCAACTACCTGGCCGCATTGAAGGCGCTCTATCCGAGAATCGCAGCAAACTTCCTCGCCGGGAAATTCATCAATTGGCCCCAGGATCGCTGGGCGCTGGGGAGTTACTCCTTCCCCGCTCCCGGGCAGGTGACGACGCTGGGTCCGATACTGTACGAAGGCTTGGGGCGGCTACACTTTGCCGGGGAACATTGCTGCTATGCCTTCATCGGTTACATGGAAGGGGCGCTGCAATCGGGAGGACTTCTCGCCCGGCGACTTGCCGAACGGGATGGGCTGGTCAAAAAGAAATGATTTCTCCATGAGCCCTCTGCAACGATTCGCAGTTCTTCTGGCGATCCTGAGTTGTCCACTTGGCGGCTGTGGTCCTGAGACTCCGCCGGCCTCATCGACCAGCGGTACGAACCAGGGGCCGAGCGAGAAGCGCACGGCATTGGAAGGGGCGGATCGCGCCACGGATCCCTCTGCGAATTCTGCAGCATACGATGCAACGGACGCGATCATCGTGGGGGCGGGAATCTCGGGACTGGCGGCGGCGCTGGAGCTGGGACGCGGCGGGGCCTCCGTGACGGTGATCGACATGTCGTCAGTGTTCGGCGGGCACGCCGTCATGTCGCAGGGAAGTCTGTCCATCGTCGGCACGCCGACGCAGGAAGCCGCCGGATTCCACGATACTCCCGATCTGGCTTATGACGACTTCCTGCGCTGGGGAGAAGATGCGCAGGCCGATTGGGTGCGGTACTACGTCGACAACTCTCGCCGCGAGATTTATGACTGGGTCACGGAACTGGGGGTGCGTTTTGAAGGAGTGGTCTCTTCGCCGGGCAATTCGGTCGATCGCGAACATCAACCGGCCGGACGCGGAATCAGCCTGGTGACCCCCATCTATCGCGCGTGTCTGGAGCACTCAACCATCCGCTTTGTGTGGAACACGAAAGTCGAACAGTTATTGAGCGAAGGGGGACGGGTCACGGGAGTCGTCGGGAGAAACCAGCGCTCGGAGTCCGAGACAGTCTACCGCGCCCAGGGAGTGATCCTGGCCACCGGAGGTTTTCAAAGCAACCTCGACATGGTGCGCCAGTTCTGGCCGGCCGAATTCCGGTTTCCCGACCGACTCCTGGCTGGATCCGGACGAAACTCGGTCGGTTTCGGGCATGATCTGGCACAGCAGGTCGGCGGCGAACTGGCGCGGATGGATCATCAGTGGAACTATTTCACCGGAATTCCCGATCCCCGATATCCGGGAACCAACCGCGGACTGAATGCGGCGAACATGCATGCGATTCTCGTCAATGCCCAGGGGCAGCGGTTTGCCAACCTGCACGGCTGGGCCAAGGTCGTGATGCCCGCGCTGCTCCAGCAGCCGGAGGCAACCTGCTGGTTCATCTTCGACGAACAGAGCAAACCGAATTTCGTCGTCTCCGGATCGGATTGGGCCGATTTCCAGAAAGTGGAGCGGGAGATTCTCAATAACCCCGCGCTGGTCCATCGCGCCGACACGCTGGAATCGCTGGCGGAGAAGGCGGGGCTGCCGTCAGACAACCTACTGGCGACGGTCCGTCGGTACAACGAATTGGTCGAACGGGGAGTCGATGAAGATTTCCATCGCTTCGGTCCCGATCAATCCGCCTATTCCAACAGCGCGTCTCCCGCAATCAACACGCCTCCCTATTACGCGATGCAGACCTTTCCCCTGACCCGCAAAAGCATGGGGGGGGTCGCCATCGATCGGGAGTGTCGCGTCGTCAAAGCCGACAGGCAGGTGATTCCCGGTCTGTACGCCGTAGGAGAACTGGCCGGACTGGCGGGGATCAATGGCAAGGCGGCGCTGGAGGGCACGTTCCTGGGTCCGTGCATTGTCACCGGTCGCGTGGCGGCGCGGAGCATCCTGGCCGGGTTGACCCTCGCTCCGGCCGCGCCCGAGCAGCCGGGCGCCTGTGCATCCTGTCATGACATTCCCGACCTGGTGGCTCAGTCCCGCCCAGGGTACTGGCATTTCGACCTGGTTCATCAGGTGATCGACCAGCGGCAGATCGATTGCCGCCGCTGTCATGGGGAACTGACTCCCTATCGAAAAGGGAATCATCGGATCAATCCGCAGGTGCTCGCGAGCGCCTGTATCGATTGCCATACGGCCAGGGAATAACCACCCACCGCAGGAAGACTGCCAGAGCATGTACATTCCCCCCGCCTTCTCTCAGACCGCCCCGGACTGCCTCGCGCAGTTCATTGCAACGCACAGTTTTGCGCTGCTCGTCTCGGCGCGCGAGGGGATCCCCAGCGTCAGCCATCTCCCGCTGTTGTACGAACCGCAGCCGGGAACTCACGGGACGCTCTACGGGCACATGGCGCGGGCCAATGGGCACTGGAGGGAGGCGGTCGGTGACGTCCTGGCCGTCTTCTCCGGGCCGCATGCCTATGTCTCCCCCACCTGGTACGACTCTGAGCAGGTCGTCCCCACCTGGAATTATGCCGCTGTCCATGTCCGCGGCCGACTGACGCTGGTCGAAGATGCGCACGAATCGCTGGAAGTGCTCGGGCGGTTGGTGGAGTTCTACGAACGGGGGATGCCGAAGTCCTGGAAGTTTGACCCGGACGATCCCTGGATGCAGCGGCTGGCGGAAGGGATCGTGGCGTTCCGCATTGCCGTGACTGCGATCGAAGGAAAATGGAAGCTGAGCCAGAACCAACCTCCAGAACGGCGACACAAGGTGATTGATGCCCTGACGCAGTCGGGAGATGACCAGTCAAGGCAAGTGGCGCAGATGATGACAAAGGCGCTGGCCGGATCGCACCCTTAATCGACGATGGCCTCCGAGCCTTCGTGCCAATTTTTGCGAGGACTATTCCGCTGGCGGACAGGTGGCTGAAATTCGACGTCGGGCAAACTCTAACACGCGATGGTTGGCTGCTGTTTGCCACGCGCGCCGTGCGGATGTTTGCCTACGGGTTGCTCTCGGTTGTCCTGGTGCTGTACCTGTCGGAGGTCGGTTTGACCGGCTGGCAGATTGGATGGCTCCTGTCGATGACCCTGATCGGGGACATCGCCCTCTCTCTGTGGATCACAACGTCGGCCGACGCCATCGGGCGACGTCGCATGCTGCTGGTCAGTGCGCTATTGATGGCCGTCTCGGGTGTGATTTTTGCCTGCTCCGGCAACTTCTGGGTGCTACTGGTCGCGGCGACGATCGGCATCATCAGCCCCAGCGACAAAGAGGTCGGGCCGTTCTTGTCGCTCGAACAGTCCTCCCTCTCGCAACTTGTCCCCGCCCAGCGCAGGACGGAGTTGTTTGCCTGGTATCACCTCGTGGGTTCTTTCGCGGCAGCGGCGGGATCGTGGTGCGGGGGGCAACTCGTGCAATCCGGCCAGCGCGTGGAGGCTGCGGGACCAGCGGCGTACCAGCCGGTGATCCTGGTCTATGTCGCTGCGGGAGTGTTGCTGATGCTCGGTTTTGCCGGCCTCACGTCAGCCATCGAACCGGAGCCCCGTGCCGCAGCCGAGAGTTCCCGGCCAGCCGGTCGCTTCCAATTGGGGCTCCACCAGTCGCGCTCCGTCGTGCTGCTCCTGGCGGGGCTCTTCTCTCTGGATGCGTTCGCCGGTGGGTTCATCCTGCAAAGCCTCATGGCCTATTGGTTCCACCTGCGATTCGGGGCCGACGCCGCGACGCTTGGCCGGATTTTCCTGGTGGCCAATCTGCTCGCGGGATTCTCGGGGCTGGTGGCCGGCAGGCTGGCGGCAAAGATCGGACTGGTGCGGACAATGGTCGTCACGCATCTCCCATCAAACATCCTGCTGCTGTTGGTGCCGCTGATGCCCGATGTGAATTGGGCAGTCGGCCTGTTTCTGTTCCGGTTCAGCATCTCGCAGATGGATGTCCCGACACGTCAGGCATTGACCATGTCGGTGGTGGCTCCCGATGAGCGCTCTGCCGCCGCCGGAGTGACGGCAGTCGCCCGCTCGCTGGGGGCCGCCATCTCGCCACTCCTGGCGGCATTGATGCTGTCGATCCCCGCGCTGGCCAGTCTCCCCCTGCTGCTGGCGGG
The DNA here is from genome assembly GCA_046152955.1 of Planctomycetales bacterium. Classification (GTDB taxonomy): domain Bacteria; phylum Planctomycetota; class Planctomycetia; order Planctomycetales; family Planctomycetaceae; genus SIAF01. The sequence goes on from JBJXGA010000441.1 coordinate 4,448, forward strand.
ATCGATCAAGATCGTCTACGACCTGCTCCTGTATCGGGCGATGGCACGCCAGGAACCGTGGGACGGCTCTGCCTGAAAACCTGCGCCTACTTCTTTCCCTGCGCCCGCTGCTCGGCGAAAAACTCCTGCAGGATCGTCCGGCAGTCGTCCATCAGAATCCCCCCCATCACGGCGGCCTGATGATTGAGTCGGGTGTCGGAAAGGATTTGGTAGAGCGTATGACACGCCCCTCCTTTGGGATCGGATGCGCCATAAACGACGGCGGGAACTCGCGCCTGGACGATGGCGCCGGCACACATGGGGCAAGGCTCCAGTGTGACATACATCGTGCAATCGAGGAGCCGCCACGAGCCAAGCGTCGCCGCGGCTTGCGTGATCGCCACCATCTCTGCATGAGCCGTGGGGTCATTCAGTGTTTCGCGCTGATTGTGCGCGCTGGCAATGATGCGATCGTGCTGCACGATCACCGCGCCGACCGGAACTTCCCCCTCTTCAAACGCCGCGCGGGCCTCCGCCAAGGCGTGCCGCATCCACTGTTCATGCGGCGAAAAGCGGGTCAATCCGTCCAACCTGGAAATGTCGATGGGGAAGGCTCCCTGGAAAAACGAGGGTCAAAGCAAGGCACAAAAACCCGCGGCGCGAAGACAATGATAGCAGTCCAGTTTTTGAGGGCCAATGCGGGAGCGGCTTCAGATCTGAAATCTGAGACTAGAACACCCACCCGCCACCCGCCCCTTGACTCCCTCCTCCAGCCCCCGCTAGTCTCCCCGCACTATGTCGCGACATTATCCGCTGTTTGTCAAACGGGATCTCGACGGCTTTTTTGGGCTGTTGATCGACAATCTCGTGCAGTTGCTGTTGATCATTCAGTTGTGTGCGGCAGCGTGCGGCATGCAGGGTGCGGATGCGCGGTTCATCAATCAGTACATGCTGCCGGGGGCCGCGGTCAGCATCCTGTTGGGCAACCTGTTTTATGCCTGGCAGGCGCACCGGCTGGCGGCTCGCACGGGGCGGAGCGACGTCACGGCACTCCCCTATGGAATCAACACGCCGTCGCTGTTGGTGTACGTGTTCTTCGTGATGGCGCCGGTGTACGCCAAGACGCACAGCGCGCAGGCTGCCTGGCGGATGGGGCTGTTTGCCTGCCTGGGGAGCGGTGTCATCGAATTGGGAGGGGCGTTCGTGGCGGGGTGGATTCGCCGCCGCACGCCGCGGGCCGCGTTGCTGGCCACGCTGGCCGGGATCGCCATCGGGTTCATTTCCATGACGTTCGCCTTGCAGATTTATCAGAAGCCGGTCGTGGCGATGCTTCCGCTGGCGCTGATCCTGATCGCCCTGTTTGCGCGGAGTTCATTTCCGCTGGGACTGCCGGGAGGATTGCTGGCGGTTGTGCTCGGCACGGCGGTGGGCTGGCTCCTTCCCGCCACCTGGACCGGGATTGAGCTGTCGCCGGAACGGGTCGCTCAGGCCTGGAGCCAGCGCGGTTGGTCCCCTCCGATTTTTTGCGGCGCGGAAGTCCTGGAAGTCTTCCGCCTTCCTCCTCGGGAATGGCTGGGTTACCTCTCGGTGATTGTTCCGATGGGGCTGTTCAACGTGATCGGCAGCCTGCAGAACATCGAGTCGGCGGAAGCGGGAGGGGACTCGTACAGCACCTTCTCGTCGCTGGCCGCCAACGGCCTGGGGACCATTTCGGCGGCGCTGTTTGGCAGTTGCTTTCCGACGACGATCTACATCGGGCATCCCGGCTGGAAGGGGTTGGGAGCGCGGGCCGGGTACTCGACGCTCAACGGGCTGGTGATCACGGCCATCGGACTCTCGGGGACGGTGCTGGTGTTGGATGCCGTCGTTCCGACACAGGCGGGGATCGCCATCGTTCTGTGGGTGGGGATCATCATCACGGCGCAGGCCTTTCAGGCGTCGGATCGAAATCACGCGCCGGCGGTGGCGGTGGGACTGTTTCCGGCGATCGCCGCCTGGGGTTCGACGGTGGTGGAGGGGGCCTTCCGAGTGTCCGGAGGAACGACACTGCAGGAGGCACTGACGACGGTGGACCCTGCCCGGCAGCTGTTCGGACCAGACACGCTGGTCAACGGATTTCTGCTGCATGGGTTGATTGCGATCGAGCGCGGGTACATCTTCACCTGCATGATTCTGGCGGCGATTTCCGCATTTCTGATCGATCGCAAATTTTTTAGCGCCGGCATCTGGGCGCTGGTGGCGGCGGCCTTCACCAGTATCGGGCTGATGCATGCCTTCCAGGTCGATGGAAACAACATCGACTATCTGTTCAACATCGACCTTCTGGAGCGGTTCATCGCGACAGAGCCCCTTGCCGGTTCCCAGAGCGAACCGCTACGGTATCGGGCGTTCGATCTGGCGCTGGGGTATGTGCTGCTGGGAGCGACGTTCTTCGTGTTTGGCTGGTATCGGGCGCGGCATCCCGAACGGGAAACGGTCGGGCATTGAGGGAATTTTGACCCGCGTTGGCTCACGCCGGAACGGGGCCAATGAAAAGTCTGCAAACTTTTCAAAAAATCCGCTTGAACGCTCTTGACCTCCTTTCGGGGTTTGCGATATCTACCCCGCACTTCTGCTCTCCCCTCTCAACATTTCGGTTTACCTGTCGGTCGTCACGGCCCCGTGACATTGGCGGATCCTGCCTGTTCACAATCGAGACTCTCCACCGGTTGTGTTACGGCAGGTCTTTTCCCCTCACCAGCGTTCCCGGTTGCGTTAAAGGACACACAATGTTTCGGATGCCTGACCAGACGACATCACGTTGCGAGCCAGGGTTTCACAATCGCAGTCATAAGGAGGAAACGACCTTGCGAAGGGTAATTGGATGCATCGCCTATTCCAGTCTGCTCATGACCAGTCTGGCATGGGTCAACCTGGGATTCACCGCGGACTCGGTTCCGCCCCGTACGGGAACGAACGCCTCGCACTCCGCACGCGAAGCCCTTCGCGCCGGAAAAGAACATTACCTGCAAGGGCGCTTCGCTGAAGCGGTGACGGCATTCGAGACGGCGCAAGCCGCAGCGTCGGAGCTGTCCGACAGCGACCGCCGCGCCCTGGGCGAATTCCTGGTGCGGGCCCGTCGCAACGCCCAGTCCCAGCCGCAAGTGATTGCCCGCGGGCAGTCAGCCGATCCCCCGGCCTCCTCGACTGCGCCGGCCCGCAAGAACGAATCGGCCAAGAAGGCTGTCGCCGACGCACGGCAGAAATTCAATGCCGGCCAGGTCGACGAAGCGGAAAAACTGGCCCTCACGTGCCAGAAGTCGGGTGTCCGCACCAAGTTGTTCGGGGACAGCCCGGAAAAGCTGCTGGAGGACATTCAGGAATTCCGCCAGCAGGAAGTGAGCTGGAAAAAGGACAGCGCCTCGAACACCGCCAAACGCAATCGCTCCAATTACTTGCTGCGCCGCGCCCGGCAGCTCGTTGAAGAAGGAGACGTGGCCAGCGCCGAACGGAATATCCGTGACGCCGAACAGATCAAGGTGGGTCGCGCTCCCAACGATCTGAAGCCGGAACACCTCCGACAAATGCTCGCCCGTCAGCCGGCCGCCTCGCGCAGCTCGGTCAACGTGGCGGCGAATCAGAAATCCCCGGCCCCCGCGTCCGCTCCGGCTGCCCGCAAGCCACAGGTCAAACAGGTGACCGCGGCCGACGACTCGCTGGAAACGGCCCTGGCGGACGATGGCTTCGATCTGCCGATGGAGGAGCCGGCCCCGAAAGTGGCCGCGACTGCCTCGAAGAAACCAGACGCCAAGCAACTGGCCGCCGCCGCCGCCCGCAGTGCCGAGGCGAGCGCCTTGTTGAAAGCCGCCGAGAAAGATCTGGCGGAAGGCAAACTGCAGGAAGCCAAGGCCAAGGCGAAGAAGGCCGAAGCGCTGGACGTGGTGTACGACGACGTCATGGCGATCACTCCCGACTACGTGTTGGCGCAAATCGAGCGTGCCGAACAGAGCGGCATGCTGGCTCGCAAATCAGGCGGGTCTGCGGGGGACGCTCCCGTGGTCGCCGGACGACGGCAAGCGGCGACGACTTTGACCGAACAGGCCCGCGCCGACCTGGAGGCGGGGCGGATCGAAGCGGCCAAGGCCAAAGCCGCCCAGGCCCAGGACATGGACGTGGCCTTCGATATGCTGGAGGACACGCCGGAAGAGGTTCTGGACACGATCGCAAAAACCGAAGAGCGCCAGGTGGCGACCCGGTCTCCCAGCGCCAAGGCCACTCCCCCCGCAGCGTCGGAGGAGTTCGACGTGCCGGAAATTCCCGGCGACGAACTGGCCCAACTCGACGAGGGGAATCTCGACGGCGACTTGATGATCGACGATCCCAACGTCGTGCGTCCCTCGGGACTCACCGCCATGGAACTGTATCAGCGCGGCAAGCAGGCGGTGCGGATGAAGAACACCGCCGAGGCGTACAGGTACTTCCTCGAAGCGCACCAGTCGGGGCAGCGCCTCGACCATCGCAAGATGCAGGAAATCAATGAATACCTGGCTCAGCACGCCCCCACGCGTTCGAAGAAGAAAATTCAACTGGCCAGCACCCAGTCCGCAGAGGACGCCGGACTCGATCTGCCGATCGACGACGAGTCTCCCCGGCGCATTGATGTCGTGGGTGAACAGCGGCAAGTCGTCGCCGACCGGCTCCGGACCGAAGTCCGCAATGCTGTCTTCAAAGCGGAGAAACTGGCCGAAAAGAACCCCACCGACGCCCTGGCGCTGATCGACAAGACGCAGGCGAGCGTGGAGAATTCCGGCGCTGAAGATGCGACGCTGCGGCAGTTGCTGGGAGCCCTGGCGAAAAGCCGCGGCGAAATCGAGTACGTCTCCAGGATCCATGGTCCCAAGCTCGAAGCCAAACGCCGTAAGGAAGAGGTCGAGCACACCATCAAGAATGAAAAACAAATCAAGATCAAGATTGAACAGGAATTCGCCGAGCGGGTTCAGCGGTTCAATGAACTGATGGACCAGAAACAGTTCGCCGCGGCGGACCTCGAAGCCAAGAAGGCCAGTCAGCTCATGCCCGGCAACCCCGTGGCGGAAGTCATGGTGCTCAAGTCGAAATTTGCCTATCAGGACTGGTTCAATCAGCAGTTGAAGGCCAAGAAGGCCGACATGTTCACGGCCAGTCTGAATTCGGTCGAAGATTCCAACGCCAATAGCTACGTCGAGGACATTTCCTACGGCGACATCAAGAAATGGTCGGCCCTCTCGGCAAACCGCAAGAAGAAATACGGCCGTCCCGACAACCGTATCCGCACCAAGGAAGAGGAACGGATCGAGAACAGCCTGGCACGGGAGATCACCCTGCAGGTGGAGAACGCTCCGTTGTCCGAGGTGATCGCCCATCTCCAGGCGATGGCCGAGGTGAACTTCCACCTCGACGAAGCCGGATTGCAGGACGTGGGGGTCACCTCCAATACCAGGGTCACGATTAACGTCACGGGCATTCGCCTGAAAAGTGTTTTGAACCTGCTTCTGGAGCAGTTGCAACTGGGGTACACGATTCGGGACGAAGTGCTCAAGATCACCAGCAAGATCAAGGTCCAGGGGGATTTGGAGACCAAGTCCTATCCGGTGGCTGACCTGGTGGTTCCGATTCAGAACTTTGAGAACTATCCCAATCTGGGAACCTCCTCCAGCGGAACGGTCGGAGACATTCGGCCCAACGTGGGCTTTGGCGGTCGGGGCCAGATGAACGTCTCGGCGACCGGCGGTCCCCACCGTCCGGCTGGACAGGCCTTTGCCCAGGTCGGAGACGAAGGGGCAGCGCGCCCCGGCAGTCCGTTCCCCGGCGGTCCGACGAGTCATGGAGGTCACGGTGGAGGCGCGCAGGCGGACTTCACTGAGTTGATGGAATTGATCACTTCGACAGTGCAACCGGAATCGTGGGATGAAGTCGGCGGCTCCGGTTCCGTCCGCCCCTTCAATACCACGCTAAGTCTGGTCATTCGTCAGACGCAGGAGGTGCATGACGAGATTGCTGAACTCCTGGGCCAGCTCCGACGCCTGCAAGACTTGCAGGTGACGATCGAAGTGCGATTCGTCACCGTCAGCGATCGGTTCTTCGAACGGATCGGCATCGACTTTGACTTCAACGTCCATGACAACATCGGCGACGGGAACTTCCCGCAGCGGTTTGGAACGCCTGTCCCGCCGTTCGGCAATGGCATCGCCAACGCCGCCTTCACGACCGGCAACCAGGGTGGTGGCCAGGGTCAGGGTGGCGGCGGTCAAGGTGGCGGCGGTCAAGGTGGCGGCGGCCAGGGCGGCCAGGGTGGTGGTGGCCAGGGTGGTCAAGGCGGTCAAGGCGGCCAGCAGGCCCAGGGTGGAGCGTTGGGTGGTCAAACGCAAGCTCCGTTCCAACCTGGACCGACGCGCCAATTGGCGAATCAGAACTCCTATGGTCGATACGGATCGATCGCCGGTTTGTTGCCAAATAATACGTTCCCCAATGACTTGGATATTCCTTTCCGACAAGGCTCTTTCCCGATTGGTGTGCCGAAATTCGGTGGCTTCCAACCGGACGCCGGCTTGCAGGTCGGGATGGCGATTCTCAGCGACATCGAAACGTTCTTCCTGATCAATGCCGCCCAGGGTGACGAGCGGAACAACATCATGTTCGCCCCCAAGGTGACGCTGTTCAACGGCCAGACGGCGTTCGTGTCCGACGTTTCGGCCCGACCGTTCGTCGTCAGCGTCGTTCCCACAGTCGGCTTCTTCTCGGTCGGATTCCAGCCGGTCATTCAAACCCTCACGGAAGGGGTCACGCTGACCGTGACCGCCGTGATCTCGGCTGACCGCCGGTATGTGCGTCTCAGCCTCCTGCCGTTCTTCTCCAACATCACTGACGTGAGCACCTTCTCGTTCGTCTCTGGCGGCGGTGCCGGTGGCGGGCAGGGTGGCGGGCAGGGTGGCCAAGGCGGCGGTCAAGGGGGTGGCGGCCAGGGCGGTGGCGGATTCGGCGGCGGCCAGGGTGGCGGCGGTGGCCAATTCGGCCTCGGCGGCATCGGTGGCGGCGGTCAGGGTGGCTTTGGCGGCGGCGGTGGCGGCGGCCAGGGTGGCTTTGGCGGCAGCGGCCAGGGTGGCCAGGGGGGTGGCGGCCAGGGTGGCGGCGGTGGCCAGCAGGGCCAGGGGGGTGGCGGTGGAGCCATCACTTTGCAGCAGCCGACGTTTGAGTTCGTCACGATCGGTACGACCGTCAGCGTGCCGGACGGCGGCACCGTGCTCCTGGGCGGCATCAAGCGGCTCAAGGAAGGACGCACGATGGCCGGTGTCCCGATCCTCAACAAGATCCCCTACATCAGCCGTCTGTTCAAGAACACCGGCGTGGGCCGTGAAACAGAAAGTCTGATGATGGTGGTCACTCCCCGGATCATCATCCAGGAAGAAGAGGAGGAGAAGATCGGCGTCGAATCGATCCAATAGGACGCGACGACGACGAGGAAACTCGGATTCTCACGCCGCCGGTAACCTGCTAGGTTACCGGCGGTTTTGCTTTTCGCTGACGGACATTTCGGGCGCTGTCACTCCCCGATACGAGATGCCCAACCACCGACCGCTTTCCCCCTCCTGTGCCATGTCCCCCTCCGCGTCCCCCTCCCAGAGCCCGCCCCGGATCAGCATCTGCATCCCGCACTGGCAGGTCCGGGACATGATGTCCATCTGCCTGCGTTCGATCCGTCGCCATTCCGCGAACTATGCGCTCGAAGTGCTCGTCGTTGACAACGGTTCGCGGGATGACAGTCTGGATTGGCTCCGCACGCTCCCCTGGATCCGGCTGATCGAGCGCCCCGAGGAATCAGTCGCCAACTGGCCGGCCAATGTCTTCACCGCCTGGGATCACGCCCTGACCGAGGCGCGCGGCGAGTTTTTCGTCACGATGCACTCCGACGTCTTCGTCAAACGGGACGACTGGCTCGATCCGTTGCTAAGAGAAATGGCAGCGCCCGAAGTGGCCGCCGCCGGCGCCTGGAAACTCACGCTGGAAAGTCCCCTGTATGCCTGGCAAAAGCGTCTGCTGGGGAGTGCGGTGGCGGGGGTCAAGCGTCTGCTGGGGCGCCCCGCCCGCAGTTCGTTTCGCGAAGGGCACTATCCGAGGGACTACTGCGCCATGTACCGCCGGGAGGTGCTGCTCCGGCATCACCTGACGTTTTGTCCCGAACCGGGAGAGATCACCGGGGGCTACACCATCGCCCGCCAGTTGTGGCGGCAGGGATACGAAACCCGGACGATTCCCCTTTGGGAAATGGCCCGCCACGTTGTGCATGTGGCGCATGGAACGGCGGCGGTCTCGTCGGCCAAACCCTTGCGTCACCAGGGGGCGCAACGCAAGGCCGAACGCCGCGCCCGCGCACTCTTGAACGAAGAGTGGGTCCGCGCTCTGCGCGAAGGAACCGAACTCGACGCCGCCTGATAGGCCCGCGGCCCCGCTGTAAACGCCCCGCCCGGCATTCAGGTGAGTTGATCCGAGAGTTATTCCGCTAGCCGACTGAAAACGCGAATCATTGCGAAACGCCAGCTCCCCACCGGCCCCGTGCCGGTGGAAGCCATGACTGGACGCTACACACACGCCCGACACCCCGTTTCCCGCGCTCATGAACCTCAGCCCCCCTCCCCGTCGCGACAAACGCTGATTCGCCAGACAAAGCTCTGCTGCGACGGGGAGGGGGGCTGAGGTTCTACAGGTGGGATGACTTTCTGAAGTGAGACGTTAGCATTCAGTCCTTCGCTCCACCGGCACAGGGCCGGATGGGGGCGAGTCGGAACAGAAATTGATTGCGTTGACTTCGCCGTGGCAGGACAAACAAGACGCTCTTGCGCTGACGGCCCCACGGGCGTCTTAGCCGCGCCATAATCCCCGCAGTTTGTGGCGCACCAATGCCCGACCGGCGATCAGCAGCTTGCGGCGGCGGGGCAACTCGACGCGCCGCGTGAAGACGTCGAACCCTCTGCGCTCGATCTCGTCGAGCAGCCCGCTATAAATGTGGATCATCGCTTCCAGAATCGGTTTTCCCGGCGGATCGAGAAACTCAAACAGTCCCTGCGCCTGCGCATAGTAGTCCCGGGCGCGGCCCGCTTCGAACCGCATCAGTTCCTGAAACGGAGCGTCGTTGGTCCCCTGGGCCAGATGCGCAGGCGGGACTCCAAACCGCTGCAAGTCCTCAGCGGGCAGATAAATTCGCCCCCGGCAGGCGTCCTCTTGAAGATCCCGCAGGATGTTCGTCAGCTGAAACGCAGTGCCGCAGTCCACGGCCAACGGGAGCGCCCGTTCGTCGTGAAAGCCCCACAGGTGAATGCAGGCTAGTCCCACCGCTCCCGCCACGTGATAACAGTATCCCCGCAGTACCTCAAACGACGCCACCGCCACCGGTTGCAAATCCATCTCGACTCCGGTGATGACATCCAGCAGATAGCGCGGCGGCACCTGGCAGCGGCGCAGCATGTCCACCACGGCCGGCAGGACCGGATGGAGCGACGCGCCGCTGTTCCAGGCGAAATTCAGTTCCGACCGCCAGCGCGCCAGAGCCGCGCTCCGATCGACGCCGGGCTGCGCGTCGTCTCCCAGATCGTCGGTGACGCGCATGAAGGCGTACAGGGCGCACATCGCCCGGCGACGCTCGCGGGACAATGTCAAAAAGGAGAAATAGAAATTGCCCGCCGTCCGCCGCGTGAGGCGGCGGCAGAATTCATACGATTCGTCGATGGCCAGCGGGGCGCCCATGCGGAACAGGGATCCAAGCGGGAAAAAAACGGAAAGCGCTCAGGTCAATCGCCGCGCCCCACGCAGCAGCGCCAGGCGGTACGACCCAAGGCCCTCAGGAACAGCCCCACCACGTCCCCCTTCGTCACCACTGGACGCTGCGACCACACACGGTAGCCGATCCGCTCGATGCGGTCCAGAATCCGCTCTCCGCCGCGCGCGAATAATTCCAGGTCCACCTGGATGCGCCAGGGGAATTGCCGCAGTTCCGGTCGGTCCGGTCGTCGCCAGGGGCGCAGGAATTCGCGCGCCCGATCCACCTCATACCGCATCAACGCCAGGAACGCGGGCGTCTCGCGGCGCTCTTGCAGATCGTCCACTGAATATCCAAACCGGTCCCGGTCCTCGCGGGGGAGGTAAACCCGACCGATCGCTTGGTCGCGCGCCACATCCTGCCAGAAGTTTGCAAGCTGCAGGCCCGTACAAATCGCATCGGACCAGGCAAAGTTCTCCGGCGTGGCCCGGCGGCACAAGGATAACACCAGACGCCCAACCGGGTCGGCGCTCCGGCGGCAATAATCCCGCAATTGATCAAACGTCTCGTACTCCTGGACGGTCTGATCCTGCTCAAACGCCGAAATCAGGTCCACCAACGGTTCGCGCGGGATGTCGAATTCCCGGATTGTGGTGGCGAGCGCCACCATCACCGGATGCCCTGGGCGTCCCTCGAAGCACGCCGCCAGTTCCTCACGCCACCAGGCCAAGAGCTCCAGCGATCGGGCCGCATCCCCCACTTCATCCCCCAAGTCGTCCGACCAGCGGCAATAGGCATAAACGTTGTAGAAATGCTGGTGCAAACTGGCGGGGAGCAGCCAGGTGACCACCGGGAAATTCTCGTAGTGCGACTGGGCCAAGGCTCGGCAATACGCTTCCGCCTCGGCTGGCGAGGGAACCCTCGCGCCGTTGATTCCCGGCCCCCAGCGGGCCAATTCTTCCGAAAATGCGGTCAAGCGGGCCTCAAATCGACGAATGTGTCGCCGCTACTGTAAACAATTGGCTCCATCGCGTAAAATAGGATGCACACATTCTCCCTCTCCGGCATCGCAATCGTCCCCCCTATGAGTGTCTCCAAAGTCGTCATCGTCGGCCGCCCCAACGTGGGAAAGAGCTCGCTGCTCAATTGGCTGGCGCGGAAGCGCATTTCGGTCGTCGAGCCGACCGCCGGCGTGACCCGCGATCGGGTGACCTATCTCATGCATGAAGGAGAGCGGTATTTCGAGTTGGTCGATACCGGCGGGATCGGTATCGTCGATTCCGACGACCTGAGCGCCGACATCGAGCGGCAAATCAACACCGGCATCGACGAGGCGGATCTGATCCTGTTTGTCGTGGATGGCAAAGCGGGACGCGTTCCGCTCGATCTGGAAGTGGCCCGCCGCCTGCGCCCGCTGGGTAAGCCTGTGATTCTGGTCGTCAACAAATGCGACTCGGCGAAACTGGACCAGGAGGTGGGGGACTTTTATGAACTGGTCGAGGCTCCGCTGGTCTGCACCAGCGTGCTGGGAGAGCGCAATCGTGATCAATTGCTGGAGGCCATCCATCACGGGTTGCCTCGTCGCGAAGACGCGGAACGGACCGAGGGGGAGCTGCTCGCTGCCGATCCGGAACTCAAGCTGGCGATCGTCGGTCGCCGCAACGTCGGGAAGAGCACCTTCATCAACGCCCTGGCTCAGACCGAGCGGATGATCGTCAGCGAAATTGCCGGGACGACGCGCGACAGCGTGGATGTGCGATTTGAGCTGGATGGCAAGGCGTTCGTGGCGATCGACACCCCGGGGGTTCGCAAGAAAAAGAGCCTCGCCAACGACATCGAGTTTTATGGGCTGACCCGCGCCCTGCGGAGCGTCCGCCGGGCCGACGTCGTGCTGATGTTCTTCGACGCTACGGAAAAAATCTCCGGCGTCGACAAGCAGTTGGTGGGGGAGATTTCCGATCAGTTCAAACCCTGCATCTTCGTCATCAACAAATGGGATCTGGGGCAGACCGCCGGGATGATCACCGAGAAATGGTCGCAGTACCTGCTCGATTCGTTCGGATCGCTGCGGTTCGTTCCCGTGGCGTTCATCACCGCCAAAGATGAAGTCAACGTCAAGAAACTGATCAACCTGGCGCAGTCGATCGGCAAGCAGGCGCGGTGGCGCGTGCCGACCGCCCGCATCAATCAGGTGCTGCGGGCCGCCATCACCGCCAATCATCCTCCGGCGCGCGGGCAGCGCGAGCCGCGGATTTATTTTGGGACGCAGGTCGCTGTCTCCCCTCCCACGATCGTTCTCAAATGCAACGATCCCGTGCTGATCGATAAGACCTGGCAACGCTACCTCCTGGGGGTGCTGCACGAGCAGTTGCCATTTTCCGAAGTTCCGATCAAGGTCTATTATCGGGCTCGCGGCGGAGCGCCGGGCGATCCGGAGGAGCCGGACGACGAAGCGGACGTTGCGGCGGACGAACTGCCGGGTGACACCCCCCCCGGCGCGATGCTGGTCGACGACATTTGACCTCCGCGGTTCCGAGTACGACAGAGCGGGCGGGGGCTGTACCCCGTCCGGAGTTTTCAGGTCTCTTACGGTTTTTGGCACGATGTTTCTTGATCGGATCACCATCCATGTTCGCGGCGGCGACGGCGGCGATGGCTGCGTCGCCTTCCGCCGGGAGTACAAAGCCCCGCGCGGCGGCCCCAGCGGCGGCGACGGAGGGAATGGGGGGAGCATTGTCATTCGGGCCGAGGAAAACGTCGACAGCCTGGCCCCGTTGGCGGGGCACAAGCATTGGCGCGGCGATTCGGGCCGCCCTGGCCAGGGGGCCAATTGGCATGGCAAAAGCGCCGACGACATCGTGATCCTGGTCCCGGTGGGAACCATCGTCCGCGACACTCCGGCGGGGGGGCTGTTGAAGGATCTGGCCAGTCCGGGAGACTTCCTGGTCGTCGCCGCCGGGGGACAGGGGGGAAGAGGAAACTCCCATTTCAAATCGGCGACGAACCGGACCCCGCGCGAATTTGAGCGGGGGCAGCCCGGAGAAGAGCGAGAGATTTCGCTGGAGCTCAAGGTCATCGCCGACGTCGGGCTGGTGGGGAAACCCAACGCCGGCAAATCGACGCTTCTCAGCCGATTGTCGCGGGCGCACCCCGAAATCGCCGACTATCCCTTCACCACCAAATACCCCAATCTGGGGATGGTTCAGGTGGGCTTGGACCATGCCTTCGTCATGGCCGACATTCCGGGACTGATTGAAGGAGCCCATGCCGGCGCCGGGCTGGGGCATGAGTTCCTCAAGCATGTCGAGCGGACCAAGGTTCTGGCGCACCTGGTGGAACCCGATCCGATGGATCAGTCGGACCCGCTCGTCAACTACCGGCAGATTCGCGAAGAACTGCGGCTGCACGATCCGTCGCTGCTGGAGCGCCCGGAGATCGTCGTGGTGACCAAGTCGGAACTTCCCGGCGCCCGCGAGTTGGCCGAGGCGCTCCAGGCGGAGCTGCAACAACCGGTGCATTGCCTGTCCGCGGTCACAGGAAAGGGACTCCCCGAGTTGGTCGCCAGCATCTGGCGCACATTACAGGAACGGAACGCTTCCAGTCCGGCCCGCGCAAACGTCTGAAGCGCTCATCCGGGGAATTGATCCCTTAATCGTGCCGCTGGAACGACGAGAAGGCATCTCTTGATGATTCGCCAGCCCCCCGCTGGCCTTGTGCCAGCGGAGGCATGCCTGGCAGCTACACACACGCCTGTCACCCTGTTTCCCGCGCTCATGAACCGCTCCCCCCTCCCCGCCGCGGCACAGCGTTTTCTCGCGTACCAGCGTTGACTGCGGCGGGGAGGGGGGAGCGGTTCTACACGTGGGATCATTCTTGATGGGGCTGGGCTCTAGCCTGCGAATCTTGCGCTCCAGCGGCACCAGGCCGTTGGGGGCGGGCTGGAACAGAAATCTTTGATTTCCTGAGCTCGGTTTCGGTTCAGATCGAGGCACTTTTGCGCTGGCCTTGTGCCGCGTGCCCCATCTACCGCCGGAACTTGTAGTCGGAATTCCCCTTGTCGAAGTCGGCATCGGAGAGACGCGTTTCGAACTGCAAGTCCTTGTAGCCGTAGTATTCGATCAGCGTCGCTTCGTCGAGCGTTTCCGTCTGTTCCTCAGAGGGGGGTTCGGTGGGCCAGCCGAAATTCCGCACGCAGATCGGGATCGACCATTCCTTGTCGATGTAGGTGATCGTTTTGCGGTAGACCGGTTCGATCTCCCGGCTGTCGTATTCCACAACGAAGCCATGGCAGTCGCGATCCATGATTTTCTGATCGGGAACCATCTGCCACCGCAAGCCGCTCTGTAATGCCAGATCGCGTTTGCGGTACTTGATGATCAGGTCGGCCAGTTGCAAGAGGCCCATTTCGACGACCGGATGGCGCGATTCCTGCAGGGCCATCGAGCCATTCGGATCCAGTTTGAGCGTGGGGAGAACCGCCTTGCGTCCCCCCAATTTCACCAGCATCTTGTCGTCGTGCTCTCCCTCCACGAACAGCACCTGGCGGCCGACGTCTCCCCCTTCCAGCCATTTCATATAAACGCTGAACGGTTTGTGACGGAGCTTCAACTGGCACGATTGCAGTTCCTGCAGCGCGTCCCCGTCAACCCGTTCCTGCTTGAAGAACGTGGCGGAATAGTCGGGGAAATTCTCGATCCGATGCCGTCCCAGTTCCAGCAGCGCCACGTGCAGTTGCAGCGCCAGTTTGCTCCCGTGAATCGCACCGTGGATGCGTTTGTTGAGTTCGTCCGCCGACAGCCCCGACAGCCCCTGGTCGCTCCCCCCCAGGGGCATGGAGATCATCGGGGACGCACCAGTGGCGAACTGCCCTCCTGCCAGGCTCGCCGCATCGAGTCCCGCTCCCGCCGGCGTGGCGTGAAAATTGAGCGCCAGAATGACCACCGCCAGCGCGCCGATGAAGGCGGCCAGACAGTTCATTCGTGCAGCGCCCGGCGGCAGGCGCAAGAATTTTTTGAGTTGCCAGACTTTCCGGAGAAGGGTCATGCGGCGGCTATCCTGTAGGCGAGCGCAGTCAGGTCGCGCGAGTCGATTGCGGAGCCTCCCTGCGCCTTCGAACCGGCGGTCGTTCTCCACGCCGGGTACGCCTGTCCAGCCGAACCGGGACGCCCCAAAAACCATCGGGCAACCCGATCCACCGAGGACCGTGCGAGCGAAACGGCACTCCTTGTCCGTCCCTGTTCGAATCGGAATTCCCGTGGCAACGCTTGCAATCATTTGCCGCGGCGCGGCATAACCCGTGTGTACGGGACGAACCCTCTGCGGAAAAGGATCGGGAACACAGAATAGCCGAGAAATGCCCCCTCTCCGGCTCCTTCGGGAATTCTCGCAAATTCGGAATTCTCCTCACAGACAGACGCGGCGGGGAGCACTAGAATGTGGGGTCGGCCCTGTCGCGCCACGGAAGCTCCACAGGCGCCGGGCCACTCCCCACTCCAACATCTTTCCACTTGATCGGACCAGAATTTTGACCTCCCCCCACTACGATGCCCTGCTGATGGTTGGTTTCGGCGGCCCGGAAGCTCCCGCGGACGTGATTCCCTTTCTGGAAAACGTCCTCCGCGGGAAAAACGTGCCGCGCGAACGGCTGTTGGAAGTGGCGGAACACTATCACCATTTCGGAGGGATCAGTCCCATCAACGGCCAGATGCGGGACTTGATTGCCGCGCTGACAACCGAGTTCTCCACCGACGGACTGCAAATTCCCATCTACTGGGGGAATCGCAACTGGCATCCGCTGCTGGCCGAAACCGTGCGGGCGATGGCCGACGCCGGTGTCCGCCGCGCACTGGCTTACGTGACCTCAGCCTATTCCTCGTACTCGGGATGCCGCCAGTACCGCGAGGACATCCAAAACGCGCTGGATGGGTTGGGCTCCGCGGACATAACGATCGATAAGGTGCGGGTCTTCTACAATCATCCGCTCTTCATCCAGGCCTGTGCCGATCGACTCTCCGCCGGGCTGGAGCGTCTGCCCCAATCTCAGCGCCACGCCGCCCAGGTCGTGTTCACCGCCCACAGCATTCCGCAGACGATGGCGCGCACCTGCGACTACGAGCGGCAATTGCGCGAGACCTGCCGCCTCACCGCCGAGACTTGCAGTCTGACAACTGACCGCTGGCAACTCGTCTACCAGAGCCGCAGCGGGCGACCGGAAGATCCCTGGCTCGCCCCGGACATCTGCGAACATCTCCGCTCACTGCCTGGCGCGGGGGTACAGCAGGTTGTGGTCATGCCGATTGGATTTCTATCGGACCACATGGAAGTGTTGTACGACCTGGACGACGAAGCCCGGCGCGTGGCGGACGAATTGGGGCTGCACATGGTCCGCGCATCGACGGTGGGAACCCACCCCCTGTTCGTCCGGATGATCCGCGAACTGGTCCTGGAACGATGGGACGGAAAACCGGATCGGGAAGCGATCGGCCAATACCCCGCCAACCATGACGTCTGCCCTGTCGATTGCTGCCCCAACCCGCGCAGACCTCCCCCGAAATGATCCGGTCGATACAATCGAGTGCTTGTGCCCCGAATTCGTCATCCCTTTCCCGAGCCGACTCCATGCCCACTCCCTCCCTTGTCGACCGTTGTCGTTCGCTGATCCTGGCCATCGCCGTCGTTCTCGCGCCGTTGGCCGCAGACGTTTTTTCCGCAGACGACTATCAACTGGGAGGTGACTCCCTGGTGCAACCGGGAGTGCCGCAGGGAGTCGTCACGAAACACGCCTGGACCGACAGCAAAGTCTTTCCGGGAACGCATCGCGATTATTGGCTGTACGTTCCGCAGCAATACGACGGCAGCCGTCCCGCCTGCGTCATGGTGTTTCAGGATGGCGCCACGTACCTCAATCCCGAGGGACAATTTCGCACGACCGTCGTGTTCGATAACCTGATCCATAAACAGGAGATGCCGGTGACGATTGGCATCTTCATCAATCCGGGGGTCGTCCCGCCGGCGGAAGACGGACAAAAGCCGCGGCAGAACCGGAGTTTTGAATACGATTCTCTGGGAGATCAATACGCCCGATTCCTGCTGGAGGAACTGCTTCCGGAAATTGGCAAGCAGTACAAACTGACCGACAATCCCGACGAGCGCGCGATTTGCGGGATCAGCTCCGGCGGTATCTGCGCCTGGACGGTCGCCTGGGAGCGCCCCGACGCCTTTCGCAAGGTGCTTTCGCACGTCGGCAGTTTCACCAACATTCGGGGAGGCCACGTCTATCCGGCGCTGATCCGCAAGACCGAACGCAAACCGTTGCGGGTGTTCCTGCAGGAGGGATCCAACGACCTCGACAATCTGCATGGAAGCTGGCCCCTGGCCAATCAGGAGATGGCGGCGGCGCTCAAGTTTTCCAAATACGATTACCGGTTTGAATATGGCGATGGGGGACACAACGGAAAGCACGGCGGGGCGATTCTTCCCGAGTCGTTGCGCTGGCTGTGGCGCTTGGCCCCGGAAGTCGCCCGCTGACAATTCCTTTCAAAGGACGGCTCAGCTATACTCTCTAGCTTGGCTGTCCGGGCGTTTCCGCGAACGTTCGAAGCGGTTTTCGGCTCATCAAATCGTCATTCCTCAAGGGTGTTGTCATGCTGCGACGTTTCGGTTCCTGTTTACTGTTAGTTGCGGTGTTGACCGGCCCCCGTCAGGTGGCGCAGGCCGCGGAGGCCTGGGATGCCTTTTCCACAGATGCCGGTGTCGTGGTTCGCATCCGCAAACCCGAGGAAACCATCGAGAAAGTGGCCACGCTGGTCGACCAGGTGGTCCCCGGCGCCGGAGCCCAGGTTCGTTTGCAAGCCGACGGCATCGGCATCATGGTCTCGAACCCCACGCTGGCCGGGGCCAACAAGAAGGCCGACTGGTGGCTGGCAGTCTATCCGCGCCCGGCGGGTGAAGAGCCCGAAGTGGTGTATGTCATTCCGGCAACCGATTTGAAAGCCATGCAGGAGGCGGTCGGTTCCAATGCGAAATTCCAGGAATTTGAATCGTTCGGCGTTTACACGTCGGACGCCGATGCCGCCGAGCTGACCGCCGGTCGGCTCAAGGGAACATCCAAATCGATTTCCACGCTCGTCGAAAAGCCGAGCCTGGCGGTCTTCGACAAGGGGGATGTGTCGGTCTTCATCAATGTCCGCCGCTTGAGCACCGTGTACAAAGCACAAATCGAGGAAGCCCGCGACAACGTCTCGCAGGGGATCGAAAGCATTCCCAGTGAAATCCCCAATGCGCCCGGCATGAATCCCAAAGCGATCGCCGAGGAGTTTGGCGAACTGTTCAATATGCTGTTGCAGGGGCTCTCCGAAACGCAGAGCTGCACGATCGCTCTGGCGATCTCCAAAGAGGGACTTGTATTCGAAGATCTGGTCCGCGTTGATTCCGGCTCGGCGACCGACAAGTTTCTCCAGAAGGCCGCGCCTGGGGCTCTGGCCGGTCTGGGAATGCTCCCCGTGGGAGGGCTGGGTTATGTCGGCATGCAGGGAAACCTGTCCGAGATGGCGCAGTTTGGCCTCAAGATCACCAGCAACATGCTGGGAGATACCGACGCCGCCAAAGAGATGCAAAAGGCACTGGCCGAAATGAAGGATTTGAAGTTTGGGGCGGTCGTCTCGACGTTCAATCTGGGCAATTTCGACGAAGGGGCGATTCGATCGATCACCGTCTCCGAAGTTTCCGAGCCCGCCAAGGTTCGCTCCCTCTCCGAACGGCTGGCCAAGGCCATGGCGTCGATCGAGCAGGGGGGAATGAAGCAGTCCTACGAGCTGAAGAAGGATGCCGAAAAGCTGGGCAACCATTCGGTCGATGTGATGACGATGACGATGGCCATGGGTGACCTGGGAGATCCCACCGCCACGGCAATGGTGGAGCGTCTGATGAAGGGGATGTATGGTCCGGACGGAATGGTGAGCCGAACGGTCTACTTGAAAGACAAAGTGGTCCAGGCGGCCGGCGGCGGGAAAGAACCGCTGACCCGCGCCCTGGCGGCTCTCGACAAAAAGGCCGATGCGTCCGGCAGCTCCAAGCCGTTCCAGGCGGCCCGCAGCCGACTCGCCGAGAAAGCCAATTTTGTCGGCCTGATGGATTTGCCGGGAAGCATCTCCAAGTTGTTGGAAGCCGTCGCCGAAAGCGGTCTCCTCCCCCCCATGATCCCCCTCAATCCGGAAATGTTCCGCAGCCTCAACCTGCAACCCTCGTACCTGGGAATGTCCGTGGCGACCGAAGCACAGGGACTCCGCGTCCATACCAGCGTACCGGTCGAGCAAATGCAGGGTATGGCCAAAATCGTCCAGATGTTTATCATGTTGCAGCAGGGGGGCTTTCCCGCCGAGCAGGACGACCAGAACCAGTGAGCGTGCGAGTCGGTTCTTCCTGACCCGCTGATTGGCGGCCTCTCCTCCGCCCGATCAGCGGCGTGCGGTGGTTCGCCGTCTTTCCACCCAAATTTCCCTCCAGGATTCACAATGGCAGCCGAAGAGAAATACGATCCCCGGCGGGAGACGCTGGTGATGGAAACCCGTACGATGTTCGACCCGGACTTGGCCAGTTTGTCGGCGACCGACAAGCAGTGGCTCGCCAAGGCAGTCCATGAGCACCCCGAACAGGCGGCCAAGATCGGCTACGAACGCTCGCACACCGGATTCGTCCGCGAGATCACCGTGACAGTCGCCGACGTCGAACGACTGTATCGCCAGCGCGCGGCGCAGCCGGCATAACTCAACCTAACGAACGGGAGGACAGCATGGCCGCTCCGATTTCGCGAATCCTCTGTCCGATCGACTTTTCGTCGACCAGCCACCTGGCGCTCGACTACGCTGCGCGCCTGTCGCTGTCTTTGGGGGCCGGACTGATCATCGGTCATGCATTTGAGACGCCGTTTCCTTTGGCGAGCCAGGACCAGCCGGCCGATTCGTCCATCGCTCAGCAATTGCGGGAAATCCCCGTAGCGCTCCCCGAGGCAGCCGTGACGCGCGTCTTGCACGCCGGTCCGCCAGGAGCTGTGATCTGCTGGTTGGCGCAGCGCCACGAGTGCGACCTGATTGTCATTGGCACGCATGGTCGCACAGGGCTCAAGCATCTGCTGCTGGGAAGCGTCGCTGAGCACGTCATGCGCCATGCGCGCTGCCCCGTCTTAACAGTTCGAGCCGGAGCAGCCGACGAGCCGGAACTCGCGGAGCCTGTAGTCCTTCCGGTCAAGGCGCCGCGTCTGATGTAGTTCTTCACGCCGCGGCTCTCCCCGCGAATTCTGGCAGACTGAGAATTCGAATCACTACGAATCGCCAGCTCCCCACCGGCCCCGTGCCGGTGGAAGCCATGACTGAAAGCTACTGGCACGCCTGACACCCCGTTTCCCGCGCTCACAAACCTCTGCCCCCCTCCCCGCCGCAATGGACGTTTACATGCGCGACAAGGCTCTGCTGCGGCGGGGAGGGGGACAGAGGTTCTACACGTGGGATGATTGACCGATGCCTTGTATTAGCATTCAGTCCTGCGCTCCACCGGCACAGGGCCGAATGGGGGCGAGCCAGAACGTGCGCCCAGCGGTACACCCCATGCCGCCGCACCGCGGATCTTTCGCTTCAGTCTGGCATCCGGCGGCTTCATCGTTCATAATAAACCCCATTGGAGTCCTGCCTGAATCGGGGCTGTCGCGTGGGAAGATTGGCCAAAGCGCTGCCAGGCGCTGTGGTTCCCGCGGCGGCAGCCCCCTGCCTGATTTTTCGTCTCACCCCTGGGAGGTCGTATGCCGCGTTCCCTGCTCCTGCCTGGACGTTGCATCCCGCACTCGGTGCTGGCGCTGCTGCTCCTGTCGTCGGCGGCAGTCGCCTCTGATTTTCAGGTCTCTCCCCCGCGAGTGCTGTTTGATCGCAGCTTTGAACAGGCGCAATTGCTGGTCGCCGCGACCAGCGCGTCAGGTGCCGTGGACGAGCGCAGCGAAGACCTCACCCTCCGGGCCACGTTCGCCAGCAGCAACCCTCAGGTCGCCACCGTCTCTTCCACCGGGCGCGTCCTGGGGTTGTCCAATGGCGACGCCCGCATCGTCGTGACGGTTGAAGGTACGACCCGGGAAATCGACGTCCACGTCGAAGGGATCGACCCCGTTCCCAAGGTCGGATTCACCGAACAGGTCTTGCCGATCCTCACCCGCGCGGGATGCAATGGCGGAGCATGTCACGCCAGTCAGCACGGCAAAGGGGGCTTCACTCTCTCGGTCATGGGCTACGATCCCCCGGCGGATCGCAACGCGATCGTCCGCGATCGGATGCAGCGGCGGGTCAATCTGCTCCATCCGGCAGACAGCCTGCTCCTGAAGAAGCCGACGATGACCACCCCTCACGGAGGGGGCCGCCGCCTGGAGCCGGGCTCGACTGACTACAACATCCTGGCGGCCTGGATCGCCGGGGGTGCGCCCGAGCCGCGCGCAGAGGCTCCCAGAGTCAACCGTCTGATCGTCACTCCCGCGGCGCGGATCGGCGCGCCGGGGATGCAGCAGCAGCTTCGCGTGGAGGCCGTTTTCAGCGATGGCAAAACGCGCGACGTGACCGCCTGGTCCCGGTTCGACAGCATGGACGACGCAGTGGTGGCCGTGACCCCCACGGGAGTCGTCTCGGTCGTCGGACAAGGCCAGGCGCCGGTCATGGTTCGTTTCGAAGGGCAGGCCTCGATCTCGACGGTGCTGGCGCCGTATGGCGCCTCGGTCGACCTGGCGGGGTGGCAAAACCACAATCTGGTCGATGAGTTGGCCTCGGCCAAGTTCCGCGAATTGGGAATCACACCCTCCCCCGTGTGCGACGATGGCACGTTCCTGCGACGCGCCTACCTCGATGCGATCGGCACCCTCCCCACGCTCGAAGCGACGACGGCGTTCCTCGACTCCCCCGATCCAGACAAGCGGCGGAAACTGGTCGATCAGTTGCTGGGACTGACCGGGGATCCGGCGCAGGACATTTTCGGCGACCAGTACGCCTCGTTCTGGACCCTCAAATGGGCCGACCTGATTCGCAACACGAGCGCCACCCTGGGGGACCAGGGGATGTGGGCGCTGCACAACTGGTTGCGCGAGTCGTTCCGCACCAACAAGCCGTTCGATCAATTTGTCCGCGAGCTGGTGACCGCCAAGGGATCGATTTTCTCCAACGGCCCGGCGAACTATTTTCGGATTGCCAACAATCCGGCCGATCTGGCGGAAACCACATCGCAGTTGTTTCTGGGGATCAGGTTGCAGTGCGCCAAGTGCCACCATCACCCCTTCGAGAAATACAGCCAGGCGGATTACTACGGGTTTGCCGCCTTTTTCTCGCGGGTGGGAACCAAGGGAAGTTCCGAGTTTGGCCAGTTCGGCGGAGAATCGGTCGTCATGGTCCGCTCCGGCGGCGAGGTGACGCATCCCAAAACGGGGCAGGTGATGAAGCCGACTCCCCTGGACGGCGATCCGCTCGACGACCCGCTCGATCGCCGGATCGCGTTGTCCAAATGGTTGACCGCTCCGGAAAACGAACTGTTCGCCCGCAATGTCGTCAACCGCTACATGGGCTACCTGCTGGGGCGCGGCCTTGTCGAACCGATCGACGACATGCGGGCCACCAACCCCCCGTCCAACGTGGCGCTCATGGAAGCGCTCGCGCGGGAGTTTCGCGCCAGTGGTTTTAACGTGAAACGGCTCATGCAGTCGATCATGCATTCCCGGCTGTACCAGCTCGATTCGCAGCCTACCGCCGAGAACGCCGCCGACTACAAATTCTACAGCCATTACAAAGTGAAGCGGATCAGCGCCGAGGCGCTCCTGGACGCGATCGATGCGGCTACCGCCGCCCCCACCAAGGTCCCGAACCTCCCCCTCGGAACGAGGGCCAGCGATCTCCCCGATTCGAACGACCAGCATCCGTTCCTGGTGACGTTTGGCAAGCCCAAGCGGGCCAGC
>JBJXGA010000449.1:0-22174 GCA_046152955.1 Planctomycetales bacterium
CCCACCCTCCGTTCCCGCTCCGGCAGGTCAAACTGTTCATCACCTCGGAAATGATCGGGCGGACGCTCGGCGATCTCCCCCTAGGAGTGATCTTCTCTCTGGGAAGCGAACATGCAATCGGACTGAAGGAGATCGTCGATGCGGTCCCCATGCCCCCCGAACTCCAGGTGGCGCATCTGGGGATCGACCTGATTGGAGTTCGCAGCGACTACGGCCCATTCTGGAACGAAAAGATTCCGTTTCTATTCCTCTCGGGAGGGGAGCACCCCGACTACCATCAGCCGACAGACACGGCAGAAAAACTCGATTATGACCGAGTGGCCCACGTATCGAACCTGGTGTTGCAAGTGTGCCGACAGGTCGCTGATGCTCAAGAAACCCCCGCCTGGACCGACCGCCCCCGCCATTCGCTCGATGAGGTTCGGACGCTGAATCGAATCACGCGGCTGTTGCTGGAATCGGACGACCAGAGCCGCGAACGGGGAAAACCGCGACTGAGCAATCTCCAGCGTTTCACAGTCTCAAATGTGCAGACGACCACCGCAGGCATGCTGGAGCGAGGAGTCGTCCGCGAGGACGAGCGTCCCTGGCTGATCCGGTCGTCACAACTGCTGTTGCTGACAGTCTTTTAGTTCAGACTGCAAATGTAGGGTGGTGACGAGCTCCGCCGATGAACACAGGACGTTCGAAGTCGAATCCGCCGACCTCCCGTACCGGCGTTGTGAGCGCAGGCCCACCATTTTCAAATCCCCCAATTTATCAAAATCGCAAAAACGCCCTGAAAATCCATAGAATTCATAGATGATCAATGAATTCTATGGAGATTGCGCCACAACATATTGTGTATCAACATGTTATGAATTTTCCGCCACCATAGATGCTCATTCGTTTTGCGGATGGAACTCTGGACGCGCGGGTTCTCAAAGAACCACCGGTATGCTGCCCGAGCGAACCACGCTCGATCGTCCAAAAAAAGCAAACCTGGGTCTTGACACCCAGGGGGAGCGTGCCGATAATAACACTGCAATTGAGACTCATTCTCAAGGTCCGAGTTGGCCGATTCCCCTGTTGCGTTCAAGGCTTCGCCCTGATGCAAGTTCTCTGCCGAACACACACTGAAGCTGACGACTGCGAGTCGATCGTCTGCCACTGCCTGAAGGTGAGCGAGAGCACCCTAGTGGAGGCGATCGCTATCTGCGGTGCCGCCTCGGTCCGGGAGCTGTGCCACCAGACCGGCGCCGGCGGGGGATGTACCGCCTGCCACAGTCGCCTTCGCGAGCTGATCCGGGAAGCCCAGCAGGCGGTGACGTCCTACTGAGCGCCAGGCTGGAGCCCCCGGTGGAGGTTGGAAGACCGACCCGCCTACGCCGCGCCTCCTTCCATCTGGCTTTGCAGGTACAGTTGCAGCCCCACGTCGTTGATCAGTGACAACTGCGTCTCCAGCCAGTCGACGTGCTCTTCCGATT
This sequence comes from Planctomycetales bacterium, assembly GCA_046152955.1. Lineage (GTDB taxonomy): Bacteria > Planctomycetota > Planctomycetia > Planctomycetales > Planctomycetaceae > SIAF01. Next base: position 1,467 of record JBJXGA010000449.1, read on the forward strand.
CGACCAGGATCCCTTCCAGCAGCTCGCGGCTGCCGTTGTCCTTCAGTTGGGCTGCTAGATCAACCGCCGCGTTGTAAGCCGCAACTCCGCGCGATTCGAGCACCAGGTCGTTTTCAAGCTGTTCCCGGACATTGGTTCCAACCCGGATCACATCGTAGCGCGCGATCTCGGGGACGCCATCAAGGAACAGAATCCGGTCGATCAATTTTTCGGCGTGTTTCATTTCGCCGATCGACTCTTCGTAATGCTTGGCGGCCAGTTTCTGGAACCCCCAGTTCTTGCACATCTTGGCCTGACAGAAATATTGATTGATCGCCGTCAGCTCGATCGTCAGTCCGGCATTCAAAGCATCGATGATTTTGGGATCGCCCTTCATAGTCGTGTCTCCAGGAGATTTGGCATGGCTGCCCCAAGGGCAGAGTGACATTTGGTAACATCCGAAGCGCGGCATCATTCGTTCGCGCGTGTCGGATTATAGTCCCGTTCCTTGGGAAGGGGAGTGAAAATCGCGGCAAATCGGCCAAGTTTCGCCAATTGATACCGCATCTCGGACTGCGACTGAAACCAATTCTCGCGATCCAGCACTGTTCACTTCACGCCAAACTTGTACACCGTCGTGGACTCGAACTTCAGCCCCGGTTTCAGGACAGTCGTGGGAAACTTCGGCTGATTGGGAGAGTCGGGATAGTGCTGGGTTTCCAGGCAGAACGCTGAGTGTTGCTGGAAGCCGCCGTTGATTGGGCTGCCGTCGAGGAAGTTCCCTGTGTAGAGTTGGACCGCTGGCTCGGTGGTGTAGACCTCCATGATCCGTCCATGACTGGGTTCTTCAACCCGCGCGGCGAGCGACAGTTTTCCCTGGGGATGTCGCAAGACGTAGCAATGATCGTACCCCAGAGGGAGCGGCGGCGATTTGGTGTCGGCGATTCGCGAACCGATCGATTTCGGCGCCGTGAAGTCCATGAACGTGTTGCGGACCTGTGCCAATTCTCCGGTTGGAATCTGCGCTTCGCCGACCGGTAGGAACTGGTCCGACTCGAGCGTCAGCCGATGGTCCAGGACTTTCCCCTCACCCGCGCCGCTCAAGTTCCAGTAAGCGTGGTTGGTCAGATTCAGGACGGTGGACTTGTCGGTCGTGGCGGCGTAATGGATTTTCCATTCGTTCTCATCGGTCCAGAGCATCGTGACGGTCATGTCGAGCGTACCGGGATACCCTTCGTCGCCGTCGGGGCTGCGGTGGGTGAATCGGACCCCGGATGCGTGCGGTTCGTGAATCTCCTCCGCTTTCCAGACGTACCGGTCGAATCCCCTCTTTCCCCCATGCAGGTGTGCCGTCCCGTTGTTGGCGGCCAGTTTGTATTCCTGGCCGTCGAGCGCAAACCGGGCATGGGCAATGCGGTTGGCGTAGCGCCCCGTGGTGCAGCCGAAAAAGGCGGTGTGCGTCATGTACTTTTCGAGCGTGTCAAAGCCGAGCGTCACATTCGCCAGCGTTCCGTCCCGATCGGGGACGCGGAGCGCCACCAGCCGCGCGCCGTAGTCGGTGAACTGCGCGGTCGCCCCGCGGGAGTTGGTGCAGGTGAACAGGCTGGCGGAGGCGCCATCGGGAGTCTTGCCGAAGGGGGTTTTGGACACAGGATTTCCTTTCTGAGCAGTGAGCGGCGCAGCGGCCGGAAGGTGGGGGAGTGGGCCGGCCGCGATGAGCAATAGGCCCGAGACGATTTGTGCGACCAGCCGCGGTCGGAATTGGCTGGGCGCGGCGTGCAGCCTTTTCTGCACCGGGCGCCGGTCGGGTCGCGATTGGAAAATGGTCGGCGTTGTCGGCATGCCTCTTCTCCAGTGGGTTGAATCAAATCGTGGGGCCACAGATGTATCGATTGCCGAGGCTGGACTCAAGCGCCGATATCACTAGCGGTAGAACGGCTCAGATTTCAGCCACCGCGGGCCGTACTTAGGAGGAGGCCGGCCCGCTTCCAGCGCCCCCAGGTCGGGAGCCCGCCCGGCGAAGCCCTCATTGACTGTGGGAATCGCCACCCCGGCGTCGATCGGTCGGCTTCCGGGGCGGAGCCGGAAATCGAGATCGACGGCATGGTACACCGCGTGCCGTCGCGCCGGATCGGGAGGCGCCAGACTCTCGAAATCATCAAAATCAACTTCGATCCCGTGTTGCTCCTGCCCTGTCGCGGTGCGCAGCTCGGCGAGGGTGGCGAAGCTCTTCCAATCGCTGTCCGCAGGCTCGTACAGCGTTTGACCAGGGACTGGACTCAGCCAGGTGAATTGTTTCTCGACTCCCCGATTGGGTCGGAAGCCATTGAAGTCGGAACTCCCCTGGCTGGTGGCGTGAGCCCAGGTCATGATTCCGCGTTCGGGGGTGTCGCGCCCCAGAAAGAGGTTGTTGCGGAAGTGCATGTTGGACGACGGATCGCGCAGCACCTGTTCGCCGATGATCGTGTTGTGGTACACGAACAGCCCGGCCGGCTTAGCGGAAAACTTGAACGACACTCCCCCCGGCACGTGGTACAAGAGGTTGCCGATAAAATACACCGGGCCGCCAAATACCGGCTGCGCGCTGTATCCTCCCTGCGCGGCGTTGACCCCCCGATTGCGCATCACGCGGACGTTGTGGACCCCCCCGTCGGTTTCAATGAAATCGTCGTTCAGCATGTGCAGATCGTTGTCACAGATGTCGATCGACGAGGCCCGCAACTCGGGATTGTCCGGCGGGGTGCCGTAGGTGGAGATGCCGATCCCATCGTGAAAATAGGCGATGGCATTGCGGGTGATGACGTGTCCGGGACCGTACACCTTGATGGCGTAGTAGCTCGTCAGGAGGTGCGAACCATAGGGTCCGGCGCTGGCCCACAACGGGCCGGTCCAGCCTACCAGCCGGAACCGATCGTCGCGCCCCAGAAACAGGTTGTCGGCGATGTAAAAATCGCTGGAGCCGGCGAACTCGGTCCAGATGCCGAAACCGATGTTCTCAAACCGGCAGTTCTTGACCGTCAGCCCCACCGCACCGATCGTCTCTTTCTGTCCGGCGACGATCGCCACGTCGGTGTTGCGAAATGTCAGCCCGTCGAAAATATGGTGCCGCGACGCCATGACGTCGAACAGCCGATGGTTTCCCGCTCCGTCGAACACCACCTCACCATCGCCGGCCGAGCGGATCGTGATCGGTTTGTCCGGCGTCCCTTTCAGCGTCAAAAGCAGCGTTCCGTCGAATGGGGTCATCTGCGGATCGACGTAGTTGAGGCGGTCATTGCGATATAGACCGGCATGCATGACGATCGTGTCTCCCGGCTGCGCCCGTCGCTCCCAGACCATGTTCCAGTCTCCCAGTCCGGCGCCGTAATACGCCTGCAGCAGACTGGTGAAGTGCGGTTCTTCGCGGTCCCCTTCATGGTCTGGCGGGTACACGTGCAACATCCTTCCCTTGACGTAGGGGACCGGCTCGCGCCGCGTCTTGACCCGCACCGTCTGTTCCGCCTTTCCGGTAGCGCCATCGGGATCGCTGAGTTGGAAGCGGCACTCATACTCGGTCCCCGATTCCAGATTGAGAATGCTTCCGGCGAAGCCGTCGGGAACGGTGTAATCGAGATGCTCGCGGCGGCGATAGACGTTCTCACCCCCGATCCGCAACAGGGGGAGCGCCTCGCGCCAGTTCTTTTCCCCCGCCACCCGAAATTGCACCTGCACCGTGGCGTTCCGATTGGCGTCCCCTTCGATCCGCCATTCGAATCCCAGGTTGTGCAGCGTGGGGTGCTCGACGGTAAACGTCCCCGCCTGGGTCGTCAGGTTGTCGTCCGCCGCCGCGGCAATGAGGAACAGGCTGAACAGCGAAGGGATCATGAAATTCGCTCCGAGGAATCAGAATCAGGGGACGGGAATCAGAACCAGAGGATCCGCAAACTCTCCGCCAGCATACCGGGCAGAATCGGCCTGGGAAACCGCCGGAGGGAATCACCGCGTCGGTTCTCTGGAACGCCGAGGCTGTCCGTTGTCATGTGACTGCGATTCGGGCAGAATGGTAGGGCGGGTCGGTTCAGACCCACAATCCCGTTTCGGGGTTTTGGCGAATGCCAATGGGTAGTGAGGTTGCCGCGACATGGTGACGATTCGCTTTCTGGATCGCGAGACTGAGAAACGGGCGCTCGGTTTCCTGCTGGGGCGGTTTTCCGGCCGCGTGTTGCGCAGCGGAGAACACCTTGTCCCCGAGGCGGCTCTCGAAGCGTTGGCCGACCAGAACATTCCTTTCACCGTGAAAGGCAAGGCCACCTATGCCGAACAATTGGCGTCGGTTCGAGGTGCTGCTCCCGCTCCAGTTCAATGACGGCCGCGACATACCTCCCGATTGGTTGGCGGAATCGATACTGGAAATCGTCGATCGATTCGGCGCCGGGAGTTACGAGACCCAGAAAGTCGAAGGTCACTGGCATCAGGGGAGCGTTGTCTACAGAGATAATCTCGGAAAGATCGTCGTCGACGTGCCGGAATCAGTCGAGAACCACCAATGGATGAGGGAATATAAAGAGCGATGGCGAATCCGTCTCGAACAGGTGGAACTATGGCTGGTGAGTTATCTGATTGAGATTGATTGAAGTCAATTCTCAGGAGTTTTTTCGAAGTGCCTCGCATTCCCCAGCACGATGAACGCCACGCCACAACCACAAGATCCCGATAAGTTGCCGGGGCAGTCCGTGACAGCGCCTCTGCTCCTCGGCACGGCCGAGGGGGTGGATCAGCCAACGCTGATTCCCCCTTTCGCAGAACCGCCTCACGACGATCCGGAGCGCTTCGATTCGGCAACGTTGGTCACCCAGTCGGGCGAGTCCACTGGGAGGGATCCGGCGCCAGCTCTTGGACCGCTGGTGCGCTACTTTGGCGAATACGAATTGCTGGAAGAGATCGCCCGCGGCGGCATGGGTGTGGTCTACAAGGCCCGGCAAGTCAAATTGAACCGGATCGTCGCGCTGAAGATGATCCTGGCCGGTCAACTCGCCGGGCCGGACGACGTCAAACGCTTTCACAGCGAGGCGGAAGCCGCGGCCCAACTCGACCATCCGGGGATCGTCCCGATTTTCGAAGTCGGCCAGCACGACGGACAGCACTACTTTTCGATGGGCTTTGTCGACGGACGGAGTCTGGCGGCAAGGGTCGTTGAAGGGCCGTTGCCGCCGCGCGAGGCGGCGCAACTGGTCCGCGACGTGGCGGAAGCGGTCGAGTACGCCCACTGCCGCGGGGTGATTCACCGCGACCTCAAACCGGGGAACATTCTGCTGGATGGCCAGGGGAAGCCGCGCGTGACCGACTTCGGGCTGGCCAAACAGATGCACCAGGATTCGGGGCTGACGGGGACAGGGCAGATTCTGGGAACGCCCAGTTACATGCCTCCCGAGCAGGCCGCGGGACGAATCGACCAGATCGATCCCCGCGCCGACGTCTATTCGCTGGGGGCGATTCTCTACTGCCTGTTGACCGGGCGTCCTCCCTTCCAGGCCGCCAGTCCCTTAGACACCCTGCGGCAGGTGGTCGAAAAGGAGCCGCTGGCGCCCAGGCAGCTCAATCCTCAGGTTCCGCTCGATCTGCAAACGATCGCGCTGAAGTGCCTGGAAAAGAACCCCGCGCGGCGCTACGCGTCGGCCCTGGACCTGGCCGCCGAGTTGGGGCGCTATCTGAACGGCGAACCGGTTCTTGCCCGACCGGTGGGACGGCTCGAACGCGCGCAGCGCTGGTCTCGACGGAATCCGGCGCTCACGGCGGCTGCGGGGCTGGGAGTGTTGCTGCTGGCCGGAGCGATCGTCGTGCCGGTCCTGCTGGCGGTGCATGAATCCCGGAACGCCCGCGCTCTCGAACTGGAGCAAAGCAAGACGCAACGGGCGCTCGATGAATCGCGCGAAGCGACGCGTGTCGCCCGCGAAGCCGAGCAAGAGAAGACCGACAAGCTGAGACAATCGCATCTCGATCGCGCGCGGGCCGGCCGCGCCAGTCGGCTGGTCGGACAGCGGTTTGAGAGCCTCTCGGCGGTGCGCGAGGCCGCCGCCATCCGCGCCGATCTCGAACTGCGCAATGAAGCGATCGCCTGTTTGTCGCTCGTCGATTTCCGGCCGGCGCCGGTCGGAGCGGAATTTCTCGCCGCCGACGATCGGCTCAGTACAAACGCGGGATCCTCGGCGGTTGTCGATACGGTGTCGAATCGATCCGCGCGCTGCGTCGAGAAAACGGTCGTCGTGACCGCTCCGGACGGAGAGAAACTGCTCGAGTTGAAGCATCCCCTGGCGACCGAGAAGCTGGTCTGGCGTCCCGACGGCCGGATGCTGGCCGTTTCGTGCAGCGACCGCTCGGTCTATCTGTGGCTGATCCCGGAAGGCCGCCTGCAATCGACGCTCGAGGGAATGAACTCCTCGGCGATCAGTATGGACTTTCACCCGAGTGGTCGGTTCCTGCTGACGACCGGATTCGACGGCATCAGTCGCTTGTGGGAACCGATCAGCGGCCAGATGGTTTTGAGATCGACCGGCTTCATGCCGGGGCCGTTCAGCCGCGACGGCCGGTTCCTGCGAAATAGCGGCGCCCTTTTGGAACTGGCCCCAGCCGACGAGTGCCGGTTGCTGCATCATGGCGATCCGGGGAATCGGGGGCGCACCGAAGAAACGCGGAGCGGTCCTTGGGACGTGGAATTCAGCGGCGACGGCAAGCTGCTTGGCGCGTGGGGGGCCGACGGGCCGCGATTGTGGGACGCCGTGACCGGCCGCGAGGTGGCGTTCTTTACAAGTCGGCAATGGGGACAGGGGACAGGGTGCTTTGTTGGAGGTCAGGCGCTGGTTTTCAGCGGACCCACGGGGGTGACGATCCGCGAGATCGTCGCTGACGAGGCCGACGACGCGCTCCTTGCGATCGGCGCGCCGCGGAGGTTGTGGCCGCAGGCAGGCCCTGGTTTCGTGAAGGCAGGGAACACGGCCCCTGTGGTCATCAATCCCGAAGTGCCTCATCGGATGCGGGCGAGTGCCGACGGTCGCTATGTCGTCCTGGCGATGCCGCGCGCGGCCGGGGCGATCGTCGTCGATACGCACGATTCGATCCGCGTGCGAGTCCTCGACGGGCAACCCTCCTGCCAGTTTGTGGCGATCAGTCCCAATGGCCGCTGGGTCGCCACCGGCAGTTGGGCTTGGGATCCCCCGGTCCCCGTTCGAATCTGGGACAATGAGTCGGGGCGGCTCGTGCGCGAGATCGCCGAAGGGGCCTATGCGACGCTCAATTTCACCCCCGACGGACGCTGGCTGGTGCTCGGTTCCCAGCAGGAATTCCGATTCTGGGAGGTCGAGACATGGACGAAGGGGCACGCCATCTCTCGTTCCAGTCATCTGGTTGGTGCGTGCGCATTCACTCGCGACGGGCGGCTTATGGCGATCGCGGCGTCACCGATTGCCGTCAAACTCGTCGATCCCCAGGATGGGAGCGAGATCGCCACGCTCACGCCGCCGGACCTGAAACTCGTGTCCGACCTGCGGTTCAGTCCCGACGGCGACCGCCTGGCGGTGGCGACCGAAAACAATGCGGTGCTGCTGTGGGATCTGCGCGCGATCCGTCGGCAGCTCCGCGACATGGAACTGGATTGGAATCCTCCGCTCGAGCCGCACGACGCCTCTCGTCCGGCGACCCCGCTCCGGATTCGCGGCGAAGGGTTGGTCGCCCCGCTGCCACCAGCGGAAGAACTCATCGACATGGCCGCCGACGGGCGACAACTCTTGCCGGACGAACTGCCGGCCCTCAACGCGCTCTGCTGGGAATCGGCCATCTCGCTCCAACGCACGGCCGAGGAAAATCGCCGCACGGCACAGCCCACACAGCGCCTCAGGCAGGTCGAACCGCCAAACCCCCGGTATCTGGCGACCTGGGGAGCGGCGGCCTACCGGGTTGGCCAATTCGAGGAGGCGCTGACGGCGCTGAGCGAGGCGCGACAATTGGCCGATGGAATGGAGGGGGCATTTCCTGCCGCCGCGTTTGCGATGCAAGCGATGGCGCAGGCTCATCTGGGACGGCTCGAAGAGGCCCGTGCGTCGCGGCAGTTGTTTCTTGATCGCATGCGCTCCCCAAGTTCCACTTCCGTCCTGGCCGCACTGGCGACCGAACTCGAATGGACGCTGGAGACCGGTCCCTACACCTGGAAACTGGTGCATCCCGAGTCGATGGAGGCGACCCACGGAGTCACGCTCACCCGGCAAGAAGACGGTTCGATCATGGCTTCCGGTCCGAATCCCGAGGCCGTGACCTACACACTGGAGTTCCCCGGAAATTTGTCGCGAATCACGGCCTTGAAGCTCGACGTGCTGCGTGATGAGCGACTTCCGGCGGGTGGGCCGGGCCGGTACAACAACGGCAATCTCGTGCTCACGGGCTTCGAGTTGTACTTGCAAAGTGGCGAGGGAACGCAATCGGCCACGCGGCTGAACCTGCGACGGGCAGTCGCCGACCACGTCCAGTTGAACCACGATCCGCAATCGGTGGTCGACGGGCGGGGCCTCCCCGCCTGGGCCATTTTGCGCCCTGACGGTTCCGTCCGCGATCAATCGCTGCTGGTCGAACTGGCGACACCCGCCGACCTCCCTCCCGCGGCCAAACTGCGCGTCGTCCTCAAACAACAAGGCCCCTGGAAATGGCACACAATCGGCCGGTTCCGATTGTCGATCGCCGGAGAGCATGTGCGATAGAAAGATCCCAATGATGTCCGCGACATGCCGCCCGATACGCAGCCTTCGTGGAGAGTACGCCCAGGATTTCGGAGAATTCCCGCTCCAGTGGAAGCGCCCTTAATCGAATTTCAACAGTTCAGGTCCATGATCCAACCCCGCTCCGGTTCGTCACCGCGTCAGCCGCAACACGGCGAGATTTGAAAGTCCAGGGCGTTCTTAGCCCTGGGTTGGAAGGCAAACGAAACCCAAAAGCCCCGATTAGGGGCGGAATTCCTGTCAGCAGCCCCCCACCGGCCTTGTTGCCGGTGGAGGCAATGCCTGGCTGCTACATCCGCTATTCACCCCCGGTTTCCCCGCGCTCATGAACTTCTGCCCCCCTCCCCGCCGCAACTGACGTCGATTTGCAAATGAACGCTCTGCCGCGGCGGGGAGGGGGGCAGAGGTTCTACACGTGAGATGACTGTACGATGCTCGACCATAGCATTCAGTCATGCGCTCCACCGGCACAGGGCCGGATGGGGGCGTGATGGAACCGAGATCACCGTTTATCAGGGCGAATTCGCGCTCCCCTGTCACCACGCGCGGCAACCGCTGGTGTCTTCATCATTCACACGGAAATGTGCCTGCAGACGCTGTTACCGGATCGAATTCGTGTGTAACATTCATAGTGCAAATGGTTTGTCCATCGCGAGTCATCATGAAAACAATTTCATTCAGGCTTTCATCCCGAGTGCATGCCAAATTGGATCGCGCGGCCAAGCACGGAAAACGGACCAAGTCGGACGTCGTGCGGGAGGCATTGGACCGGTTCTTGAACGGCAAGCCGAGCGTCAAATCTCGGAGAACTGTCTCGGCATTGGAACTGGCGGGGGATCTTGTGGGGTGTGTCGCCGGTCCAGGCGATCTTTCGACGAACCCCAAGTACCTCGCGTAGTCTGACATCTCCCGGGTAGACTTTTGGCATCCCCCGACCAGGAGAAATTCGATGACCGCCGCCGAAGTACTGGCGCATCTCAAGAAGCTCGGAAAACCGCAAACGGCTGCGATCTACAAGCGGCACGGAGCGGGAGACAACGTCTTCGGCGTGCTGACTTCGGAGATTGCCAGGCTTCAAAAGCGGATCAAGGTGGATCACGACCTGGCCAGGGAGTTGTGGGGATCCGGGAACGCCGAGGCGCGCGTTCTGGCGCTCCTGGTTACCGATCCCCAGAAGGTGACCAGATCCGACGCGGACCGGATGGTTCGGGAAGGTCCGGTTCGCTACGTCGGTTGTTACCTGACCGGACTGGTCGCCCGCTGTCCGATCGCCGAAAAGACGATGCGCGCCTGGATGAAGTCGCCGAACGAGCATTTTCGGGAGATGGGCTATGGAATTCTTGCGGCGCGCCTCAAGGATGCTCCCGACTCGGTGAGCGATGCCGAGGCCGAAAAAGTGCTGGCAACGATCGAGAGGGAGATTCACCCGTCTCCGAACTGGGCGCGGTACGCCATGAATAGCGCGCTGATCTCGATCGGAGTGTTTAAGCCGGTGTTGAAAAAGCAGGCCATTGCGGCAGCTCAACGGATCGGCAAAGTGTTGGTGGACCACGGCGAAACTAGCTGCAAGACTCCCGACGCAGCACCGTACATCGAAAAGGCACTGAAGCGGAGGCGATAGGCATGACGAATTCCGCTGGAAGCTCCGATGGCGATCAACGCCGCGACGAGGGTCGCGAATTGAATCGAGCGGCCCGGGAGGGGCAATCGGTTCCGACACTCCTGTCGAGGCGACGATTCCTGGGGTTCGCCGGTGCGGCGGGGCTCTCGCTGCTGTTCGCGAGCCGCACATCGAAAGGCGCCGAGCCGCCCCCCGCGCGGTTTCTTCTGGAGTGGGGTGAACCGGGAAGCGAGAACGGGAATTTTTCCGCGTGTGTGGGGATCACGATCGGCAAGGAGGACGAGGTGTACACCGCCGAGTTCCGCAATCAACGGGTCCAAAAGTTCACTCCCGAGGGTCAATTCCTGGGGACATTTCCCGTGCAGCCGCATGCGGGGGGGGTAGCCGTTGATGCCGATGGGAATGCCTTTGTCGCGCATTGGAACAGCAATAAGGTGGCAGTCTATTCCTCGTCCGGCGAGTTGCTGCGGGAATGGGGGGTGAAGGGGACTGGGGATGGAGAGTTTCAGCTTCCCGGCTCCATTGCGATCGGTCCCGATGGACTGGTGTATGTGCCGGACCAGGGGAACAGTCGCGTGCAGAAGTTCACTCGGGAAGGGAAGTTCGTCGGAAAATGGGGCGAACTGGGGAGCGCGCCGGGACAGTTCGGCGGCGGCCAGGCAGCGGGAGGGCGATTCGCCGGTCCGCAATTTGTGGCCTTCGATCGCGCCGGCAACGTCTACACCACCGACGCCGCGCTCGATCGCGTCCAAAAATTCACTCCCGAGGGGAAATTGCTCGGCTTTTGGGGTTCAGAGAGCTCAGACCCCGGCGGGTTCGGGCCTCCACCCGTTGACAAGAATGGCAATCCCATCACAGGAGGGCCGATCTCGCTGTGCGTCGATCCTCAGGACCGTATCTGGGTCAGCGCCACCAACCACCGCGTCCAGCAATTCACGAATGACGGGGAGTTTCTGCAGAGGCTCGGGGGGGATGGAAGCGAACCAGGCCAATTCCATTATCCCCACGGCGTCGCCCTCGACAGCCGCGGCTGTTTGTATGTCGCCGACACGATGAACGGCCGGATTCAGAAGTTTGCGACGGAGTGAAGATACCACGAGTGCGGACGTAGACGGTCAATCCACGTCTGAGAACAACCGCTCAGGGAGTCGACGAGATCCCAGCGCGACCTGGGGCCGCAACCAAAAGAGGGGAGCCGCGAATGGACGCAAATGAACGCGAATGAAGGACGACAAGCGGCGATCCCCTGACAGATCAACATTCCCTTGAGTTTCACGCGTCGCCACCGACAACTCGGATCACCCACCAGGTTAAGGACAGAAAAATTGGGGACAGGAAAATTGTTGGCCGTTTTGAATTTTCCTGTCCACCATTTTCCTGTCCTGTCTGTTTGTGTCACGGGGCATGTTCCTCTCGCTCTGCCCTGATCATCCTGCCACCATCGTCCTGCCCTTTCATGTGTGTGTCCTCCTGTTCCCATTTCCCATTCGAAGTCAGATGTTGCGGCGCAGAGTCAAACTCGATTCTGAAACGGGGCGTTGCCCACCGCTTCATGCACCAGCGATCGTTGACGTTCCTGACGATCGCGCTGGTCACTTGTTGGTCACCCGGTTGCGCGACTCGGTTCAAACGGATTCACCGCTCGACTGAGCGTCTCAAATCGGGATTCGGGGTTGGGTTTGGCAGAACAATGTTTGGAAGAACGATTGCGGTGTTGTGAAGCATCAGCGATCGCGCGCGGGACGGGGATTCGCTTTTCGAATTTGATTTTCAGGACACGGCTCACTGAGGCGAGGATTGCGACAGTGCCGGCCCTTCCGCCCTTGGTATGCCGCAGATGTTCTTGCCTGAATCTTTCAGCGGAACTTCCGGCGGTTGTCGTTCTCAAGCGCGGATGTGGGGGCCGGGCTGGTCCAGGCGCGCGTGTGACTGACCTGCGGCCGCGACTTCCTTGTCGCGGCCGGGTAGAATTGCGAGCCGACAACTCTCCGGTGGTGCATGATGGATAACCAAGAAATGGTGCAGATTACGATCTTACCGGCATGTAGCCCATGTCGTCGAACAGGCTAGAGTCGATTGACGACGGAGTGACAATGACGGATACCAATCACGACACCCGCTCGCCCGTTCGGCCGTTTGCTCTCGTCGGCGGTTTTGTGGCGGGCGTCGTCGCCAGTGGCGCACTTGGGGGAGCGATCAACGTGATCAATGGCTGGGTCAGCCCGGGGTACTTCGTCACGATCATGCATTGGCATCACGTTTCGGACGTATGGCGGGCGAGTATCGCCCAAGGCACGTTCGAGGGGCTTCTGTTCGGTGTATTCTTCTCACTGGTGTTCGCGACCGGCACCGGCATCATCACGCGGGCATCGTGCCGGTTTGATTTTGCCGTCCGACACCTACTCGGCATCCTCGCGGGAGCATGCGTGTGCTGGCTCCTGGGTGGAGTCGCGGGGATGGGACTGGCATCCCTGAGCCCTGAGTTCTACCGTTCGACGTTTCTCGACGCTCCGCCGGAGCTCAGCTCCATTCGCGCCTTTGCGTGGGTTGGTGGGTCAATCTGGGGTGTGGAACTCGGCGGACTCGCATCCGTAATCCTCGGCCTGGTCGTCGTGCGAGCCAACTGGCGGCAGTCACAAACCCACGCCATTGGTCCTGGCGCAGTCGTTTAAGGGCCCGGGTCAATATCTGCTTGTGCTGCTTCCCGCTCAATGACAATAACCGAACCACCCGGCGGCTGGCTTCATCCAACTTCAGTCAGCATTTTTGGGATGCGACGGTTGGGCGATGGGCGGAAACAGCCGATTACTTCTCCGGGAATTGACCGGCATGATTCCAGAGAATATCACTCGAATCGGGATTGTTCAGCGCCGGCATGTTTGGCTCGAAAGTTGCTGCGATCTGAGAACATATGGTTCATCCCAAGAGCAAGTTCGGCAATCTAAGCGACAGGCATCAGGTGCTGACGGACGCTCACTTCTGGAGCGAATTGGAGTATTCCGCATGCCGTTGGCTTCGCGCCTCCACCGATCCGAGATTGAAATATTTCTGGGTTGATGGCTTTGTGCCAGAAACGATTCGAGACACCAGGCGAGGGGTCGACGTGGAGGGGTTTGCTTGGGTGGTTGATGGACAAGTCCAGCATCGCTACCGCTCTGTTGTCTCGTTGCCACAAAAGCTATTGCGGGGTACGCGACAGGACTTCGTCATCGATCAGATGATCTTCGACTGGAGGCAGCGCGTGCTCGAAGTGGTCGTCAGCAAGTCGACGTAGGCTGCCGAACCAAGTGTCCTATCGACTGACTTCGCTTCTGGCCAACGAGATCAGCATCGTCTCCGGAAGCGGCGCGACGCCGGACTGCCGGAGCATGTTGATCACCTGCGCCGTGGTGTATTGAGCGTGCGTGCAGACGTGGAGCAGGACGTCCGCGCGGCGGGTGGCGAACCGCTGGCCGCTGGCAAAGGCGAATTTATAGACCGGTTCGTCGAGCGCATCTGACGGCAGGTCCGCCAGATAGTGGCGCCAGCGTTGTTCCAGTTCCGCCCACTTCTCGCGAAGGTCCGCGAAGGACGCGATCCCGCCGGTCCCTTGCTGATTCCCCGGAATCCGCCCCGGCAGGTCTCCTGGAACGACGGGGTTGTCGTCGCCCAGTAAGGCTCCCAGCCAGACGAACTCCGCCGCGTAGAGATGCAGCAGCGACTTCCAGATCGAGCCTTGGCCGATCGGAAACTCCCGGCTCAACTGGTCGGCGGTGATCGTCCCGGCGGCAGCCAGCAGGCGTTCGTTCGCCCAGGCGCGATGCTGATGGATCCGTTGGATCAAGTCGATGGCATTCATAGGATTCTCGTATTTCAACCGCAGTCAGGCTATGCCTGACGAGGGGAAAAAAATCGCTTCGGTCGAGCCGAGTCTCAGGCAGGTGATTCAAAGGTCCGGGCAGGGCATTCAGTTTACCAGGGGAGAAACGAATGCCATATGTCGGAATACATTCGGTGAAGCACCTGATGAATTGAATTTGGCGTCGGGGACAATCCGACAGGTGTCGTCGGACATTCTCAGGGATCGGCTGACGGTAGGCGGTCTGTCTTTGAAGCGGTCCGTGGAGGTTCGATTCCTTCTCTCCGAACCTTTTCGCTGCCGACGGGTCAATAACGGCAGACAACACTGCGGGGTAGTTGCTGCTGGTAGCAACGCCTGGCTCTGAACCAGGAGGGCGTTGGTTCGATTCCAACCCCCGCAACTTGAGAAAGACGCTGTCCCTGGCCTGCGTAGAAGTCCGACGCGACATTGAGGCGAATTGAACCGAGAACTGTTCTACCGACAGACTGAAAACGCATCACGCTATCAATACGCCGCCCCCCGCTGGCCTTGTGCCAGTGGAGGCATGCCTGACAGCTACCCACGCCATCCACACGCCGTTTCCCGCGCTCATGAACCTCTGCCCCCCTCCCCGCCGCATTTAACGCTGGTGCGCACGAAACAGCTTTGGCGCGGCGGGGAGGGGGGCAGAGGTTCTACACGTGGGATGATTCTCGGTGGGGCATCGTTCTAAATTAGCCTGGGAATCTTTCGCTCCATCGGCGCGAGACCGATGGGGGCGGGCAGGTACAGAAATCGCCGATTTCCTGACCACGATCAAGGTTCAAGTCGAGATGCTGCTGCGCAGGCAAAGCCTGACTTACTGACTCAATCAAAAATCCCTTCCAGGCCCCGCGCCACGACATCCGGCGACAACCCGCTCGCCGCCGCTTCTCCTTGATCGTTCTGAAATCGTCCCACCAGCGGAAAGCGCTGTTGCAGTTCTTCGCCAAACGGCAACGGCGTGCCTCCCAGTCCCCAATGGCCGGACGCGGTTTCAATTCGCTGGAATGTCTCGATGGCACCGGTCAACCGCGGGTGGTCGAGGGTGTAACTTCCCATCCCGTCATGATAGGTCAGGCCGGGAACCTGCCATAGTCCTTCGGTGTCGGCCCAGAGGTAGCCGGGAAACCACAGCTCATGGAACCAGCCCGACCGCCGCTCGACCGAGACCAGGCAGACACGCTGGGAATCCCAGCGGGCCCGCGCCTGCGGCCAGAGGAGTCCCAGATCGGAACCGGCCTCGTTGAAACCCGGCGCATACGACGCGCGCCGATCGTCCTCCCCGGCCACCCACGCCGGGACGAGGTAGTGGGAAAGGCGGTCCGAGAGCACCGATCGACGGATGGCTCCACTCTCGACCAGCTCCGCCCCACGGCGGAGTGCCGCGAGCGACGCGTCGATCGCGCCGATCTCCGGATCGGTTCCATCGATCAGGGCCGGGATCCGCCGAAACGCCTCGTCGTAGACTGCCCGTCCCTCCCCCGAGCGCATCGATAGCGTGATCCCTTGAAAGACACGCTGGGCATCGATCTCTCCCCAGCCCCAGAAGTCCCCCATCTCCGCCGCCTGGATGATCGTCCGGCGATGCGCCAGGGCGTGCCGACTGTGAACCAGGACGTAAACCGACAAGATGCCATCCACGTCCACATGATTGTTCACAGCGGCTGTCCAATCGCCGGGACGAGGATTGTCCAGAAACCGAAAACAGATTTCAGCCGACGTTCCCGCCCGGTATTCGGCAGCCGTCCGATTCGGCCGCCAGTGGCTCAAATCAAGGTCCGTCTCGGACCGAAAGGTGCCTCCCCCCGAGCCATCGCAGAAGATGATCCGCTCCGCCGCAGGGCGTGGCCCAGAGTGATCGATAATTTCGAAACGGTTGATCACCGCGGCGGGCTCCCTGAAACGGAAAACGCCACGCCCATCACGTGGACGCGTCGGCGACGAACTGTGCGTGCTCCGGGCTGGCCAGGCCCTGCTGCAACACCTGCAACACCTTGCCCAGGTCGCGGGCGAGCATCGCTTCTGTGTCGAGCCACAGGCCGGGGAAGACTTCGCTCCGGGTGATGCCGTCCGGTCCCGGCGGCAGGATCTGGTACTCTCCCTCCCGGAGAATGAGCCAGTCGATCGCCCGATCCAGGACGCGCCACACCAGGTATTCCCGCACCCCGTGCCGGCGGTATGCCTCCCGCTTGTCGTGCAAGTCGTAGCTGGCGCTGCTGGCGGCCACCTCGCCAATCCATTCGGGGGGGCCTTGGATGTAGCGATCGACGAGTCGCGACTGACCGCGGTCCAGCGCCAGACGCAACAATGTATCTGGCTGCGGCTCGTTGAACTGATCAAGCCGTACTGTGGCGTTGTCGCCCCCTTCAATATGCGGGGTATTGGCGCGATAGACTGCCAGCCATCCAATCAAATCGAAATGCGGATTTCCATGCGCTTCAAACGTAACGGGAGAGCCCATATAAACGACTCCTTCGATCAGCTCGGCTTTCTTCACGTGCGGCATGGCATGATACCGCCGCTCGAATTCGTCGCGCGTCAGCCGGTCGCCGCTCTCCAGCGGGGGGATCGTCTGCGCAGATCTGAGTTCCGAATCCGGTTGGATTCGCGGCGGCGAAAGCACTTGCATGGTCATGCGCTGGTCCCCTGATCGTCTCCCGGCTCTACGGAAATCTTTCCACATGCATCATATCTTTTCGCGTCGTTTGCGTCTGTACATTCGTGGTGAATTCCGTTTTCCAGGGCGACGAATACGAGGTCGGACGGAGGTTGGATGGGATGAACCACGAAACACGCACGGGAACTCTCTGGCCGAAAAACGTAGCGAGCTACGAGAGTCTTCGAACGGCGGTGAATTTCTCAGAAATCCACTGCCGCGCGCAGCGCATTCGCCAGTTTCAAGGCACCCGATGCTGGACCACGTCGGCCGTACCCCTGAGTTTCAGAAACCAGGCTGTCGTTAGTCGTTGCGGGCCACATTCCCCTGATCGGCGTCTCCTTTTTTCCACGTCGTGTAGTCGATCGTGGATCGGTATTCGTCGTAGGGGATGCCGGAGCCGGAGAGGTAGGCGTTGACTCCGACGCGGGCGCGGATCAGTGTCGAATCGGCGTCGACCGGGAACTCCAGTTGCCAATCTTGCGGGCTGGCGTCGTGCGAATAGTTGCCAATCTGCCGCAGGCCCACGAAGGGGGCGACGCGGCAGTGGATGTCGGTTTCCACGTTCCCCCAGAACTTGACCCAACTTTTGCCATCTTTCAGCGTGACGGCGGCTGGTTTTCCTGCGGACCCCACCGCCTGTTTCACATCATACACGTTGAATGCTCCGCTCCAGGTTCGATTCTTCGTGTCCGTGGGACTCGCCAAGAGCCGCGAGGCGATCCAGTCGGCCTGGTAGACGCAGTGGCGGCTGATCACGTCCAGCTTCCCGGCATACTTGGCCGCGTTCAGCACCTCTTTGACCTGGAAGGCCGTGTTGGTCAATGTCAGCTTCGTTTCGGCTTTGGCGTTGGTTTTGGGATCCCCCGCCAGAACGACTCCCGCGGCGCCAAACGCCACCGTGTTGTCGATGATCAGTTCGTTATTCGCGTCGGACGCGAGTTCCGCGACCGCCGCACATCCCACAAACAGACAGTTGCGAATCACCGTCCGACCCGGCGACTCGACCACGACGCCCGTCGTTCCCTGTTTGTTCGCCTCGGACACGGAGCAATTGAGCATCCGCAGCCCTCCTGACTTGACCGTCACCGAGCGCCACGGCACGGGGTTCTTGGTCTTGGGGGGATCCATCTGGAACCGCAGCCCTTCCAGCGTGACCTGCGCTCCGGAGACCGCCAGCATGTCGCGGGCGTTCGGGTCGGTCTCCGGCTTGAGCCGGATCCCCAGACGATTGGCCCCCACTTCGTACTTGAAGATCGGGGCGTAGCCGAATCCGGCCTGAATGGTGAGGTCCTTCTTCAGTTCCAGATGGCCGATCTTGTAGGGACCGGGACCATTGATCCGGATCGTCTCTCCCGCCTGGGCGGCGGCGAGCGCCTCGTCCAGCGTCGAGTAAAGTGCCGCGGGCTGGCGATCGACGATTTCGAATTTCTTTTCCTGCTCTCCCTTGAGCAGCCGCGAGATGTCGCTTCCCAGGTTGGCTTTCCGCAGAAACAGCACGGCAAAGGCGGTGTCGGAGAGTCCCCCCTTGTCGGTGTCGGGCCAGGAGGTAGGCCACCCTCCCGCATTGGTCTGCGTCTTGATCAGCGCATCGGCCCCCTGCAGAAACCAATCGACTTCCCCCATGTCCTTCAATCCCAGCAACACGCCGATCCGTTCCACCGACCAGAGGAAGTATCGTGGCGAGCCGGGACCGACCCCCTTCACGAATTCTCCGGTCCGCTTCAATCCCTTGGAGAAGACCTGGCTCTCCAGGAGCGATTTACCGGCAGCGCTCCCCTCTTCGGGTTTCTTTCCGGATTTGAGGAACTCGCGGATCTGGGCCGCTTCGGCAACCGCCAGGCAAAACAGGCCGGCGCCGGTCATCGAGGGGCTCGAGCCGGACTTGGCATCGACCTGGACATAGCTCCAACCGCCGTCGTCCTGCTGCGATTTGTTGAACCGCTTGGCCACCTTTGACAGCGTGCGGTCGATATTGACTCCGGAGCGCGACGCCACCCACAGCCCCAACACGGCGAATTGCGTGCAACTGTTGTCGCCAAACCCCTCTTTGGGTTTGGGGAGCGCCGTCGGATCGCGAAGAACCTTTTCCGCATCCAGTTCCTGCCCTGGACAGGTGTAATGCCAGCCGCCGCTCTCCATTTGACCGGCAATCAACCGCGCGGCAAGCTCCTTGAGG
This sequence comes from Planctomycetales bacterium, assembly GCA_046152955.1. GTDB lineage: Bacteria > Planctomycetota > Planctomycetia > Planctomycetales > Planctomycetaceae > SIAF01. The sequence goes on from JBJXGA010000449.1 coordinate 20,505, forward strand.
AGCGGCTTGTCGCGGCGGTCGCCGAACCGCGCGAGCATGACGGTGGCCAGCGACAGGTCATACGTCCCTTTGAGTTTGGCGCTCCCCTTCTTGACGAACTCGTACCCCTTCTGCACGGCGGGAGAGGTTAGAGGGACGCCGTTTTCAATCAACGCCACGACGCACAGCGCGGTGATTCCCACCTCGTGATCTTTGTACTCCCAACTGCCATCGGGTTTTTGCTGACTTTGCAGGTAGTCCACCCCGCGCTGCCGCGCGCGGGCGACCTGCTCTTCGGTGGGGGGTTGTCCCCGCACCGCGCCGATGGGACCGGCGATCCCCAGGAAGAGACACATTGTCCAAACCACGCTTCCCCTGCCACGGCGCCAGTTCATGAGAGTTGGTCCCAGAGAGTCAGACGGTACAATCCACGGCGGGGCTGCTATAATCCCTGCCGGACGGCGATGTGCGGACTCGAACGAGTCCCTGCCGATGATCATTGTTTCTGATTCCTGCACCGTGTCAAGATGCCCGAGCCGTTGGCGTATTTGAATGGGCGGATGTCCGCCATCTCTCAGACGAACCTGTCGATCTTCGACATGGGGGTCGTCATGGGGGCTTCCATCACCGAGATGGCCCGTACGTTCCACCACCAGCCCTTCCGTCTCCGCGAACATGTCGACCGCCTGTTTCGCTCGGTCAAGCATGCGGGATTCGAACTCGACCTGACGCGCGAGGCGATGACCGACCTGGCGCAGGAGCTGATCAGCCACAACGAACGGCTCATTCCGCCGGGGCACGACCTGGGGGTGTCGATGTTCATCACCGCCGGAACCAGCCTCATCTACATGGGCTACGGCGGGATGACGACCCACAAAAAGCCGACGATTTGCGTCCACACGTTTCCGCTCCCGTCCGAGTTGTGGGCCGAGAAATATGCCGCCGGTCAGCACGTGGTCACCCCCAGCATCCGGCATCTCCCTCCCGAATGCCTCGATCCCAAAATCAAGTCCCGCAGCCGCATGCACTGGTATCTGGCCGACGAACAGGCGCGGCTGGTTGATCCCAAGGCGATCGCCCTGCTTCTGGACCGGCAGGACAACGTGACGGAAACCAGCACGGCCAATTTTTTTATCGTCCAGGGAGGAAAGATCGTCACCCCCACGGGGCGCAACACGCTGCAAGGGATCAGCCAGCAGGTGGTGGCCGAACTGGCGGATCGACTGAATCTGACGTTTGAGCAGCGCGATTTGCAAACGTACGACGTCATCAACGCCGACGAGGCGTTTACGTCATCGACGCCGTATTGCCTCTTGCCGGTGGTCAAGGTCAACGGCCGTCCGATCGGCGCCGGCCGTCCTGGTCCGGTGTATCAGGAATTGCTCCGCACGTGGAGCGAAATGGTCAATCTGGACATTGTCGGCCAGATGCAAACGGGCGCTCAGGAGCGCCGCATCGAGTTCGAAGCACAACCCTGAATTCGGAAGCCGGTGTCTCCCGACGGGGACCGGGACCGCCGCCGTCGCGCCCCTTGGAGGGGCGCTGGACGGGAAACCTCTGCCGCCGCAAGGCCCCATCAAATCGAGATTTCATGCTCCGTGCCGTTCGAGAACATGTCGAGTGTTTGCGGCAGTACCGCCACCGGTTTCAAACGACCGGAGCGATCGCCCCCAGCAGCCGCTTTCTGGCGC
>JBJXGA010000454.1:0-40091 GCA_046152955.1 Planctomycetales bacterium
CCGCCACGTCGGTTTTTTTTGCGCGCCAGAGTTTTGCCCGCCCCGCGGGATCCCCGCTTTCAGGCAGCGCATGGCGTCAGAAGGGAATTTCACGGCGCGCCGGCAACTTGCCGATGGCCACGGCATACCCGTTCTTGTCCGCGACCTTTCCAACGCGGGTTTGAACCAAATGCCACACGTTAACACTGGAGAAACCGCATGCAAAACCTGATCGCTCGCGTCGGGACCATCACCCCCTCTTCGGACTGGCAACAGATCGAGCCGGCGGCCCCCAGAGACTCGCGGCGCCGTGTACGGCCATTGTTTGTCTCGACCTTTCCGCCGGAAGAATGCGGGCTGGCCACGTTCACCCGCGATTCCGCCGACGCGGTCGATCTGGCGGCGCGCGAGGCGGTCTCGTCGATTGCCGCGATCCGCAAGTCGCCGACGGTGCGGCACAATGATCCGCGCGTCGCACATGTGATCGACAATGACCGGACCGGGGCCTACGCTCTGGCGGCGGAAGTCGCCAATGACGGGCCGTGCGACGTGGTCAGCCTGCAACACGAATTCGGATTGTATTCCGGCGAATGGGGCGCGCACATCCTGGAATTCGCGCGGAGCTGCCAAAAACCAATCGTGACTACGTTTCACACGCTCCTCTCGGAGCCGGCCGCACTGCCACGGCGAATCGTGCAGACGCTGGCCTTTTCCAGCGCCAAAGTGGTTGTCATGACGCACGTCGCGGCGCGGCTGCTGGCGGATGTCTATCGCGTGTCGGGTCCGCAAGTCCACGTGATTCCCCACGGCGTGCCGACCGTGGCTCCGCCAATGGAGCGTGACGCAGCACAGGCTAGCCGGTGGGAGCGATCGGCGAGGCAGGTGATCTGCACGTTTGGCCTGATCAGCCGCGGCAAAGGGCTGGAACGGATGATCGAGGCGATGCCGCGCATCGTCGCCGAGTTCCCCGAAGCGGTCTATCAAATCGTGGGAGCGACGCACCCCCAGGTCAAGCGCCAGGAGGGTGAAGCGTACCGCGAAAGCCTGGCAGCCAGAGCCCAGGAGTTGGGAGTCGGCGCCCAGGTGCAGTTCGTGAATCGATTCCTGAGCCTGGAGGAGCTGCTGGCCTACTTGCAAACCTGCGATGTCTATGTGACGCCGTATCCGGGAAAGGACCAGATTTCCAGCGGCACGCTGGCTTACGCGCTGGCCGCCGGGCGTGCCGTGGTGAGTACGCCCTATTTGTACGCCGAGGAGGTATTGGCTGACGGGCGCGGGCAGCTCGTGCCGTTTGGGGACAGCGCCGCGCTGGCCGAAGCGACGCTGAAGTATCTTCGCGACCCGCTGTTTCGCCAAGCCACGCAGCGCCGCGCCTACGAATACGCCCGCCCGATGTTCTGGCCGCATGTGGGGCGCCAGTATGCCGCGCTCTTCAGCCAGTGCGCCAGCGTCGAAGGGGGAATGCCACTGCGGTTTGCCCCCCCGGAGATGATTGGATCGGGGAGCCCGGGGGCGAGACTCTCGCCGGGACCGGGAGAGCGCGCATGAACATTTTTCAGGAGTACGAAATGGAGGATTTCGGCGCGGCAGATGGTCGCCAACAAGTGGACTTCGATCGCGACCACCACGACGGAGTCGCGTTGCTGCATTTGGACCGCATGACTGACTCGACCGGGTTGATCCAACACGCCATCTACTGTATTCCGCGTCGCGAAAGCGGCTACACGACCGATGACAACGCCCGCGCTCTGAGATTGTGCGTCCGGCTGTGGAGTCGGCAGCCGGACGAACGGATGTTGAATCGGATTGCCCTGTATCTCAGTTTTCTCCAGCACGCCGCTTGTCCGGTCCGCGGGTTTCACAACTTTCTGAGTTACCAGCGTGGTTGGCTGGATGCCGCCGGCACTGGGGATTGCCAGGGACAGGCGGTGTTGGCGCTGGCCGAGACGCTGGGCAGCCGGCTGCCCGACGGGTTTCAGGCATTGGCCCACGAGTTGATCGACGCTGTCCTGCCCGCCCTGGCCGACCTGCGCAGTCTGCGGGCTCAGGCCTACATCGTGCAAGCCTGGGACCGATTGTCGGCGACGGGAGTCCAGGATTTGGAAGACCTGGAGCACGTGGCGCTGCTGGCGGCGCGACGCCTGCGTGAGTGTTACGAGCGGTCCTGTCGCCCCGACTGGCCGTGGTTCGAATCGCAGATGACGTATGCCAATGCGGTGCTGCCGCAGGCCATGTACGCGGCCGCCAGGTGCTGGCCCGAGGAATCGTACCTGCACGTGGCGGAGGCGGCGTTTGCCTTTTTGAGTCAGGTCACAACGGACAACGGGAACTTCTGGCCCGTCGGCAACTGCGACTGGTATCCACACGGAGAATCCAAAGCCCCGTACGACCAGCAACCCGTGGAAGCCTCAACGATGGCCGAAGCGGCGCTGCAGGCATTCGAACTGACGAATGACCCCAAGCATCTCGCGACGTTTCACCGCGCTCACGGATGGTTTCAGGGGAGGAACAGTTTGGAGCTGAGCCTGGTGGATGTCCACGCAGGCTCCTGTTTCGATGGGCTGCAACCATTGGGCGTCAATTGCAATCAAGGGGCCGAATCGACGCTCGCCTGGCTCTCCACGCAACTGCACAAGTCCAGCCTGCATGACAAGCCGCGCGAGACCGCCGGCACGGCTGTCGTCGGCACCTAGCCTCCACATTCACCTTCTCACCACTCTTCAGGAACTGCGAAGCACCCATTCATGCTGCGAGAATCCAAATCCCCGAATCTGCACGCGGAACTGTTCACGCGGCATCATGATAACCCGATCCTCACGGCGCAAAACTGGCCTTACCCGGCCCACACCGTATTCAACGCGGGGGCCTGCCAAATCAAAGACGAGACCATTCTGCTGGTGCGGGTTGAAGATCGGCGCGGCCACTCGCATCTGACCGTGGCCCGCAGTAATGACGGCGTTTCAAACTGGCACATCGACTCCCGCCCCACATTCCCCCCGGATCCGATCAACTATGCAGAGGAATCGTGGGGAGTCGAAGATCCGCGGATCACCTGGGTAGCGGACCGGGGTGAATGGATCATCGCCTACACCGCCTATTCCTCGAGCGGTCCCCTGGTGTCACTCGTCGCAACGAAAGATTTTGTGACGTTCTCCCGGCTGGGACCGGTCATGCCTCCGGAAGACAAAGATGCTGCCGTGTTCCCCCGCCGATTTGGCAATCGGTATGCGATGATCCACCGCCCGGTTTCCGGGGGCAGTTCCGGGGCGCACATCTGGCTATCCTTTTCTCCCGATCTGACGCACTGGGGTGACCACCACGTTCTGTTGCACGCGCGGCGCGGCGCGTGGTGGGATGCCAACAAGATCGGATTGAGCCCGCCACCGCTGGAAACTCCCGAGGGCTGGCTCCTGATGTATCACGGTGTGCGGCATACGCCCGGAGGTTGTTTGTACCGCCTGGGGCTGGCGCTCCTGGATCTGGAAGATCCCCGTCGGGTGCTGCGCCGCAGCGATGAATGGGTGTTTGCCCCGTCCATGCCGTACGAGCGACAGGGAGACGTCAATGGGGTCGTGTTTCCCTGCGGTTGGATTCATGATCAGAAAACGGGAACGATTCGCATCTATTATGGAGGGGCCGACACATGCATTGCCCTCGCCACGGCCCAGCTCGACGAGATCTTGGAATACCTCCGCGCCTGTCCGCTGCTGGAGCCGCGCAAAAGGGTCGGGATGATCCTCAGTGACTCCTGACCGCCGGCCGGCGATCACCGCGCCCCTGCGGCCTGCGGAGGGGCTGCGCGGAGCGGCCAGACACTCGGGCCTTGACCACCATTGCACCCCTGACTCTTAGGAGGCTTCTTGAAAAACTCGTTTGATATTCTGCTCTGCCTGGGGGTTCTGATCGCGGCCTGCGTCACGTTTGGCGCCTACCGGTGGTCACAAATCCAGCGCACCACCCGAATCAAGGGCTGGATTCGCGACTTTCTTTGCGGACGGTACGGGATGCTGCCGGAACCATTGGTCATTCATTGCACCGACGATCGCCGCTGGCCGGTGCTGGTGCAGTTTGATCGTCCCTCACCGGCGACGCGACACCGATTGCAGTTCATGTGCGGCGGACTCCCGTCGTCCCTGACGCTGATTGCAGAGATCGAAGAGCGGCGCGCCGCGGCGAGGTGAGGCCCCCAAGCGAGGGTCCGAATTCGCTAACCTCGGAACCGGCCGCTGATCGACACTCCGTCGGCGTGTGCCAGGACGCTTGAGCGCGTCCCCTTCCTCCACAGTGCCCGTAATGAAAAGAGCCGGACCGGGGGGACAGGAACAGCGCCGATCGCCGCGGACGTTCGTGTATTTCGCCGCGAACAATTATGATGCCGGTCGCTCGTTGCTGACGATCCATCCCATCTCGTACTTTCCGGAGGAGTCCTGCATGTCAACCGTTACGATCAAGACCCGCGAAAATGGCCCGTTGCTCATCAGCGGACCGATCCAGCTCACCGACCACTTGGGAGCGCCGTTCAATCTGCAGGGGAAGGAGACCGTGGCCCTGTGCCGCTGCGGACAGACCGGAAACCGCCCCTTTTGCGACGGCTCGCACCGGACGTGCGGCTGGGTCGCGGCGGAGACGGCGCCGCAGGGCTGAGTCTTGAGACCTGAAATCTCAAATCTCAAATCTCAAATTTGAGTCCTGAGTCCTGGGTCCTGGGGGTTGAATCGGGAGGAGTGATGCGCATTTCCTGGATTGGAATCTTGGTATTGCTGATGGGGGGACTGGCAGGGGTGCCCGTCTCGGCGCAACCGGCTGGCGAAGGGGAAGCCAGCGCCATTCGAGAACGACTGGCGCAACTCCAGGAGAAGATCAAGGGATTGCAACAGCGTCCCGAGCTGGAGCTGCGACTTCCCGACGTGGAAATCCACGCCAAGGGAGCAGAGTGGATTCTGCGTCACGCCGAGTTCTATCGGCCGGACGACGCACAATGGACGCTGGAGGCGTTGCAGGCCGGGCTGCGGCGCGCCGCCGTGTTGGAGGACGACCAGGCGCCCTGGGACCAGTCGCCGGGACGGACGGTGTTGGGGTATCGCTCGGCAGTCGATGATTCGGTGCAGCCGCTGGCCGTCACCCTCCCCGATGCCTTTGGCCAGGAACCCGAGCGGCGTTGGCCGCTGCATGTCGTGTTGCACGGTCGCGATGGGAAGCTCTCGGAAATCAGTTTCATCCATGCGCACTCCGGCCAAGCCGCACTCCCCGACCAGGACTGGATTCAACTGGATGTATTTGGCCGGACGAACAATGCCTATCGCTGGGCCGGCGAGAGCGACGTACTGGAGGGGCTGGCGGAGGTCAGGCGGCGGTATCGGATCGATCCCGCCCGGATCGTCCTTCACGGCTTCTCCATGGGGGGCGCCGGAAGCTGGCATCTGGGATTGCACCATCCGTCGCTATGGTGCTCCGTCGGTCCTGGGGCGGGATTCGTCGACTTTTACAAGTATCAGAAGGTCGATCAGCCGCTTCCCTCCTACCAGGATCTGACGCTGCCCATCTACAACCCCAGCGATGTCGCGCTCAACGCCTTCAACGTCCCCATCTGCACCTACGGAGGAGAGCTCGACGAACAACTGGTCGCCAGCACCGACATGGTGGCGCGCGGGAAGGAACTGGGGGTTCCAATGAAGCTCCTCATCGGGCCGGGAGTAGGACACCGTTTTCATCCCGAGTCCCTCAAGGAATTCATGGACTTTCACCGCCAGCATCAGAGCGCAGGTCGTCCGGCGTGGTCTGCGGTACGGGAGGTGAAATTCGTCACGCACACCCTCAAATACAACGCGTGCGAATGGGTCACGATCGAGGAACAGCTTGAGCCCTACCGCCCGTCGATCGTGGAGGCCCGCGTCGATGACGAAACCGGGAGACTGGTGGTCCGCACCACCAACGTGGCGGTCCTCCAAGTGGCCCGTGACGTGGCGGACGAGGTCGAACTGGACGGCGATCGGCTCCCGCTCCTTTCAGCGGCCGAAGGACTGCTGCCGGGGGTGTATTACGAAGGGGGAGCCGGCGCGTGGCACCTCGTCGGCTACACCGCATCGCTGGGGTTTTCCAAAAACATCGACCGCCACAAGCGCCACAATCTGCAGGGACCGATCGACGACGCCTTCATGCAACCGTTTGTGTGCGTCCGAGGCACGGGAACCGCCTGGAACGCCGACCACACGGCGTGGGCCAGTTGGGTGCTGGAGCGGTTTGCCGCCGAGTTCGACAAAGGTTTTCGAGCCCGCGTGCCGATCGTCAACGACAGTGATGTCACTCAGGAATTGGCGATGACCAAAAACCTGATCCTCTTCGGAGATCCCGGATCTAACTCCGTGTTGGCCAAAGTTCTGCCGCAGCTTCCGGTGAAATGGACCCGCGAGGCCCTGGAGGTCCACGGCGAGCGCTACGATCCCGCGACGCACGGCGTCTCGCTGATCTTCCCCAATCCGATGGCGCCCCGCCGGTATGTCGTCGTGAACTCCGGCCACACGTTCCACGCCGAAGACTTTCAAAAATCAAACGCCTGGCTCTTCCCTCGACTGGGAGACATCGCCGTGCAACGATTCCAAAAACAGGACACGGGAGGCTACCGGGAAGAAGTGGTCTGGGCCGGATTGTTTGACCGGTTCTGGAAGCTGCCGCGGTGAGGGGAGGGGGGGGAGGAGATTGTGGAAAGTGGATTGTGGATTGTGGATTGTGCGTGGCGTCCGCCACGGCCAGCGTAAGCTGGCCGGTCCGAATTCGCTCGTGGACGCTGGCAGCGTCCCCCACGGGCCGCGGCGGCCACGGGCCCCAGTACTCGAACTGTTGCAATCATAAGCGAATGTCGATATAATGAATGGGCTGAATGGAAGTCGTATGTGTGACTGTCATTTACGGTTCGACCGCGATTCTGGCGTTTGTTGATACGGCCAGAGGGCGGCCTCCAGGGAACTGGCGGAGACGCAATGTTGGATTCGTTCTGTGGCGGGCATGCTGGGCATGCGTTTGGCAATCTGCACGGCCGGACGCGCGAAGGGCTGCGGATGGTCAGTCGCCGCGGCATGCTCAAGGCCGGGCTGGCCGGGATGGCGGGACTGTCGCTTCCCGAACTGCTGCAACAGCGCGCCCAGGCGGCGGAATCGGGCCAGCGGATGAAGTCCGGAAAGAGCGTGATCCTGTTGTGGATGGCGGGGGGGCCGAGCCATATCGATACCTGGGATCCGAAGCCGGAACGCCCCGAACAAAATCGCGGGCCGTTTGGCGTGACGCAGACGGCTGTGCCGGGGGTCGTGATCTGCGAGCACCTCCCCAAAATGGCGGCTTTGATGGATCAATACACCATCATCCGCTCGGTGGACTGTCGCCACAGCAGTCACGAGCCGAACACCGTGTTCCAGACCGCCAACCTGGATGCGGAACCGCGGATCAATCCGGAAGCGGACAAGTATCCGGCGATCGGATCGCTGGTCTCCAAACTGCACGGCCCCAATCACCCGTCGATGCCCGCCTACGTGACGTTCATGAAGTCCCGTTCGCATCTGGCCTTTGCGGGCTACCTGGGAAAACAATACGACCCGTTCCAGGGAAACGAGGCGGCCCGGCTGCCTGTCTACGACCTGGTGGGGAAGGATTTGGGAAAATCGAGTGGCGCCGATCTTCTGAAATTGCCCAATGGCATCCCTCCGGATCGGATGACCAACCGCCGCGCGCTGATGGAAGAATTCGACAAGCTGCGGAGCGACCTGGATCAGTCCGGAACGCTGGCCGCAGTGAGCACCTATGGCCGCCAGGCGGTGGAGATGGTCACGGGACGCCGCGCGCAGACGGCGTTTGATCTGGAACTGGAGCCGGCGGCGGTGCGCGAGCGGTACGGCAAACACTTGTGGTGCCAGCAGGCGCTTTTGGCGCGGAGGCTGGTCGAGGCGGGAGTCGCCTTCATCACGTTGGACCTCAGTTACCACACTGCCTCGGGAACCTGGGATACGCACGGCGACAATATCCCACCCTACGGCGGAATCAAGAATGGATTGGGCCCCCTCTTGCCGCTCTTCGATCAATTGTATTCGACCCTCTTGTCGGACTTGAAAGAGCGCGGACTGCTCGACGACGTGTTGGTGCTGGCCATGGGAGAATTTGGCCGAACGCCGCAAATGGGAACGCAGGACAGCACCGACGGTCGCAATCACTGGCCGGTGGTGATGTCGATGTGCGTCGCCGGCGGAGGTCTCAAGCACGGCCAGGTGATCGGCGCCACGGAAGCGGACGGCGGAAACATCAAGGAGCGCCCCGTGACCCCCGCGGACCTGGCTGCGACGATCTACCGGCATATGGATGTGCCGCTGGATGCCGTCTACTATGACCATCGCGGCCGGCCGCGGCCGATCGTCGATTACAATGGCCAGCCGATCCGCGAGTTGTTCTAACGCAAGACGAACAAGGACGGGATGTCAGGCACGGCGAACACCACGGCGGCGCAGGAAGATTTGGGTTCGCCGCTGCGCCGCAACTGGGTGTGGCTGACGATCCAGATGACGCTCAAGGTGGTGTTCGGGGTCTGGCTGCGGTATCGCGCCGTCGGAATCGAACGGCTCCCCGCGCAGGGGGGGGCCCTGTTGTTGGTCAATCACCAGAGTTTCATCGACCCGCTGCTGGTCGGCCTGCCCCTCACCAGACCCGTGAGTTATCTGGCGCGCGACACGCTGTTTCCAGTCCCCGTCATCGGGTGGATTCTGCGACATACCTACGTCATGCCATTGAATCGGAACGGGGGGAGCACCGCCGCACTGCGGGAGACGCTGCGGCGGCTGGATCAGGGATTTCTGGTGGGGGTCTTTCCCGAGGGAACGCGCAGCCCGGATGGCCAATTGGGGGAATTCAAGCCCGGATTTGCCGCGCTGGTCCGGCGCACCGATCTGCCGCTCTACCCGGTTGGGATCGCGGGGGCGAATCGAGCCTTCGGGAGGGGGAGCCTGATGCTGAAGCCCTACCGCGTCTGCGTGGTGTTCGGGGAACCGTTTTCCGCTACGGAGATCAGTCGCCTGCGAGAACGCGGACGCGAAGAGGAACTCGTGCGCGTCGTCCGCGACCGGATTGAGCAGTGCCAACGGGAAGCCGAGTCGCGAGTCGGCTAAATCAACTGCGGGTGTTCCTTTTCAGTTTCGGCGCGACTGACTACGATCAGTCGCCGTCTGTCGGTACGGGCCGCGTCTGTCGGTACGGCCTGCGTTTGTCGGTACGGGGCCGCGTTCCGCATTTGCTGTCACATCAACTCACAAGGAACTCAGCTTGCCCCAACGGATTCTCAGCATTTCAGGGCTGCGCGGCGTGATCGGCGATGGACTTGATCCATCCTATCTGGTGGACTTTGCCTGCGGTCTGGGCGCCCTGTTTGGGAGGGAGACCGTCGTCTTGGGGCGCGATGGACGCGGCACCGGTCCCCTGGTCAAACACGCCGTGTTGACGGGCCTGTTGGCCAGCGGCTGCCGCGTGCTGGACGCCGAGATCGCTTCGACGCCGACCGTTGGTGTGCTCGTGCGATCGCTGCGCGCGGCGGGAGGATTGCAGATCACCGCCAGTCATAATCCGATCGAATGGAATGGCCTCAAGCCATTCACTGCCGAAGGATCGGTGTTTGGCGAAGCCCAGGGGAAGAAACTGCTGGAGATCATCGACCGCCGCGCGTTCCAACTGGTGGATGGCCGACATGTCGGCCTGGTGGAGAAGTTGCACGATCCGCTGGGGCCGCATTTGCAGCGGGTGCTTTCGCTGGTGGACACCGGCCCGGTTCGGGCGCGAAAATTCAAGGTTGTGCTCGACGCCAATCATGGATCGGGGAGCATCCTGGGTACGCGGCTGCTGGAGGAACTGGGCTGTCGTGCCACAATCCTGGGAAAAACTCCCGACGGACAATTCGAACATGTCCCCGAACCGATCGAGCAAAATCTGGGTGGGTTGTGCGACGCGGTTCGGGACGCGCGGGCGGATGTCGGATTCGCGCAAGATCCCGACGCCGACCGCCTGGCAATCGTCGATGAAACCGGCCGCTACATCGGAGAAGAGCTGACGTTGGCGCTGTGCGCCGATTACATACTGCAGCGAACTCCCGGTCCGGTCGTGGTGAACGGCTCGACCAGCCGCATCACGGCCGACATCGCCGCCAAGTATGGCTGCCCGTTTCACCGGTCGCATGTGGGAGAGGCCAACGTCGTGGCCCGCATGCAGGAGGTGCGGGCGATCGTCGGCGGCGAAGGAAACGGCGGTCTGATCGACCCGCGCGTGGGGTTTGTGCGGGACAGCTTTGCGAGCATCGCCATCGTCCTGGCGGGGATCGCCCAGCGCGGAGGTCCGCTGTCGGCCTGGGTCGATTCGCTCCCGCGGTATGCGATCGTGAAGGACAAGGTGACCTGTCCGCGAGAGCAGGTCGACGCGGCGTGTGCGGCGCTGAAGCGGCATTTCACCGGCGCGATTGTCACGGAAGGAGACGGCCTGCGTCTGGATTGGCCCGACCGTTGGGTCCAGGCCCGCGCCAGCAATACTGAACCGATCGCGCGGATCATCGCGGAAGCCCCCACCGTGTCCCAGGCAAGGAAATTGTGCGACGAAGCGCTGGCCATCGTCCGGAACGCATCGTAGGGTTGGACCAGGCAGCCAAAACAGGGCCTCAACGCCCACCAGATCGTCGTCCTATCCCCGTGGCACAAGCGCAAAAGAAGCACCTGGCGCAGGCGCACCTCGCGAGGACTGCCAGAGTGGACAAAACGATAATCGTCCCATAATCTACCTGGGGGGCCAGCCTCTCCTTTATGGCTCGGAGGCGGCGGTGGTTTCTACTTCCACATGAACCCACGATCAGGCGATTGCTAGCCCCCTAATTGGTTGGTTGAAATGCGTCGCTCGGAAACATGGACTCCCCGCGGCATTGATTTATCTGGATTGACTCGTGTCTTTAAGGAGCTATTTGATGAAAAGGTCGTCCGCTTTGACTGCGGCGCTGGTGGTTGCCGTTGGCAGTGCGTTGGGCTACGCCGCGGCGTCGATTGAGTTGGGCGTCCGACAAACGTCTGCGGTAGAGTATCGTCCGGCTGTTGAGGCCGCCCCGCAGGTAGCGGCGGCCGAGGCCGCCGATCCACCGGCCTGTTGCGCTGGTGGACTGACCCAGGCTGACCAACTGGCGCTGGCGGACCACAATCTGGCGGTGGCGGCGACGCTGGCTCAGACCGGCAAGAAGCCCAATATTTGCATCATTTGGGGGGACGACATCGGCCAATCGAACATCAGTGCCTACACGATGGGGGTCATGGGATATCGAACGCCGAACATCGATCGCGTGGCCAAAGAAGGGATGATCTTCACCGATTACTATGCCGAGCAAAGTTGCACGGCCGGCCGCGCGTCGTTCATTACCGGACAGCACGGGCTGCGAACCGGACTGACCAAAGTCGGTTTGCCCGGCGCGACGCTGGGGCTCCGCAAAGAAGACCCAACGATTGCCGAACTGCTCAAACCGCTCGGTTACACCACGGGACAATTCGGCAAAAATCACCTCGGAGATCGGAACGAATTCCTGCCGACGGTGCATGGCTTCGACGAGTTTTTCGGCAACCTGTACCACCTGAACGCGGAAGAAGAGCCGGAACTCCCCGACTATCCCAAAGATCCTGCGTTTCGCCAGAAGTACGGTCCGCGCGGCGTGCTCGACTGCAAAGCGTCGGACAAAGACGATCCCACGGTCGATCCCCGGTTCGGCAAGGTGGGCAAACAGGTCATCAAAGACACCGGGCCGCTGACCGTCAAGCGGATGGAGACGATCGACGACGAAACCGCAGACCGCGCCGCGGAGTTTATCCAGCGCAACGCCAAAGCGGCCAAGCCGTTCTTCGTCTGGGTGAACTTTACCCACATGCATTTCCGAACCCATCCCAAGCCCGAGAGCATAGGACAGTCCGGGCGGTGGATGAGTGAATACGCCGACGTCATGATCGATCACGACAAAAACGTCGGATCTGTGCTCCAGGCGCTGGATGACGCCGGAGTCGCCGAGAATACGTTCGTCATGTACAGCACCGACAACGGGCCGCATATGAACTCCTGGCCCGATGCGGCGATGACCCCGTTCCGGAACGAAAAGAACTCGAATTGGGAAGGGGCCTACCGCGTCCCCTGCATGGTCCGCTGGCCCGGAAAAATTCAACCGGGAAGCGTTTCCAATCAGATCGTCAGCCATCATGACTGGCTGCCGACGCTGCTGGCTGTCGCGGGGGACGCCGAGGTGAGCCGCAAGCTGCTCAAGGGGCACAAGATCGGCGACATGACGTACAAGGTTCACATCGACGGCTTCAACCTGGTTCCGTACCTCACCGGCGCGGCCGAGAAGTCGCCGCGCGAATCGTTCATCTACTGCAACGACGATCAGCAAGTGACCGCGCTGCGGTACGACAACTGGAAACTGGTGTTCATGGAGCAACGCGCGGTCGGTACGCTCCGGATTTGGGCCGAGCCGTTTGTGTCACTGCGCGTGCCGCTGATTTTCAACCTGCGGCTGGATCCGTACGAACGGGCCGACATCACGTCAAACACGTACTATGACTGGCTGCTGGATCATGCCTTCCTGCTGGTTCCAGCACAGGATTACGTCGGCGAGTTTCTGATGACGTTCAAGGAGTATCCGCAGCGACAAAAGGCCGCCACCTTCAATCTGGAGGACGTGATGCAGAAACTTCAGGAAGTGGGAGGCGGAGGGCAATAGCTCCGGCAACCGTGAACATGGTCCATCGCAGTATCAGCCCGGACGCGGCTTGCTCTTGCCAGCCGCGAGTTGGCGCGGGATGATGGGTTTCCAGCATCCGCTTTCCCTGTGACTTTCCATCGAGAAATGGGGGAGCGGACTGGCTCCGTGGAAACGATCGACCATGCAACGGCGCGAAGCGCTTCTGAGTCTCGGTCAGGCCGGCATCGGGGGGGTTACCCTTTCCCGACTGCTGGCGGCGGAGCGGGCGATGCAGGCGGGAGACGGGGCTCCCCCGCGCGCCTCCGGCCGGGCCAAGTCGTGCATTTTCCTGTTCCTGTGGGGAGGACCGCCACAACAGGACATGTGGGACTTGAAACCCAACGCCCCCAGCGGCATCCGCAGTCCGTTCCAGCCGATCGCCACCGCCGTTCCGGGAATTGAAATTGGGGACCAGTTGCCCCGCATTGCTCGGCAGACCGACAAGCTGGCGCTCATCCGGTCGATGTCGCATCCGAGCAACGACCACGAGATTTCCATTTATCGCTCGCTGACGGGCCACGTGGATGAAAGCGTGGCGGTCCCCAGTCACTTTCGTCGCCGCAGCCAGTTCCCCTGCGTTGGCGCCGGCGTCAGTCGCTTCAGTCCGCAGGGTATCCTGCCGACCAGCGTGACGGTACCCGGCCCGGTGTGGTTTAGCGGCGTCAGTTTTGCCGGGACTTACGCCGGATTTCTGGGGCAGGAACACGATCCGTTTGAGTTCCAGCATGTGCCGCGACCGGAATTGACTCCCCCGGCCGAACTAACGCTCGATGGCGACTCACTGCAGCGCGCCGGTTTGCGAAAAGGGCTGCTGGGCCAGATCGAAGAGCAGGATCGGTTGTTGTCCGCGGGAGGGAGCCAGCGCGGCTTCGATGATGTCCGCGAACGAGCATTTGGACTGCTGTCGTCGCCCGAGGCCAAGCGGGCGCTGGACCTGAACGCCGAGGAAGCGCGGCGACGCGACCGATATGGACGCAACGTTTATGGCGAGGCGTTTCTCTTGGCCGCGCGGCTGGTCGAAGCGGGGGTCCGATTGGCGACCGTCAACTGGATGCACTTCCCCCCCCAGGGGGGAACGATCAACCCCTGGGACAATCACGGCGGATCAGCGCTCTTCGGCGGGATCAGCGGGTATGCCATGCTCACGCAGCCGTATTGCTTTCCCTCCTTGGACCAGGCCTACGCGGCACTCTTGGAGGATCTGTCCGAACGGGGCCTTCTGGACGAAACACTTGTTGTTCTGACCGGAGAATTCGGTCGCACCCCGAAGATCAATGCGGCCAACGGCCGCGATCACTGGGGCCCCTGCTACACAACCGTCCTGGCCGGTGGCGGAATTCGGGGAGGGCAGGTCTACGGCGCCAGCGATCGGGACGCGGCCTACCCCAAGTCGCAGCCGGTCCGCCCAGAGGATATTCTGGCAACGATTTATGAAGCGCTCGGAATTCCGCCGAATTCCGAGATTCGCGATCATTTGGGACGGCCATTTTCCCTCTGCAGTGGCCGCCCGCTGGTGGAGTTGCTCTAAAGGGGCCGCCTTCACCGGGAGGGCCGCCATGCGCTCGGTTCGGATTCACTGGAGATCGACGATGCTCCTGGCAATGGTGCGACCAGCGACAAACGCCAGGCGGCTGATTTGGCTCCTGGCAGGCTTGCTTTTCGGCTGTTCAAACCCCTCCGGACAGGATTCCTCGCAGCCATCCCGCGGGACGAGGTCCGTTCCTCCACCACCGCCCGACGCCTACGTCTTTTACACGAGCGAAGACGAGGTGGCCCGGCGGTTCATCATCGCCTACCGCCGCGGTGAACTTTTCATTCAGTTGGCAGAAGTCTCCGACGACGGGACCATCGCGTCTCGGCAATATTTTCGCTCGGAACTGCCAGAGGACTTCTCCGAACTCATGGAGTCCTGGCTGCGGCGTGGTCAAACCGCTGTGCGCGGGATGCCCGGGGGACGGATCGACATCGTCGGGCCGCGCGCCCTGACCCGACACTGGCTCTACGAGTCCGAATCACGAGGCCACGGCTGGGATGGCTTCGTCGATGACGACGAAGTTCAGGCTTTTCTCCAGGCGGTCCGGGACTGCACCGTCTCGACTCTCTACGAGACCGAAACTCCACCGCGTTGGGCTGAAGATGACGACCGCATCTGGAACGACTTTTGGGGCACAGGGAGCCCCCCCTGAGCAGGTTTTCGTGGGGCGTTGTGCGTCTGGAATCTGTGGATCGACGGGCGCCGGCGCCCGTTCGACTCAAGTCACTCCGGCGCAATCAGTCTCTGAAAAATCTCTGGGTCGGTGACCCCTTCGCAGCCGACTGCCAGGCAGCGACTGGTGGAATCGATTTGCAACATGTTCCTCGCCTCGGGAGACTGCGCGACGGCGATCAGTCCCGCCAGAGCCGCAATACCGGTTTCGCCCAGCAGCACCGGCGGATCTCCCGCAATCGGGTGCGCCATGCGGCGCAGCGCGTGAACCGCCGCCTGTTCGGAAATCGTGATGGCCGCCGCGGCTCCGGAACGCAACAGCGGCCAGGCCAGTGGCGAGATCTGGCCCACCGATAGCCCGTCCATCAGCGTGACCAGATCACCGGAGGCAGGGGTGCGTTGCTGGTGGGACACACTCTGGAACACACAGTCGGCCCGATGCGGTTGGACGATCACGACGCGCGGGCGTTGGGGGCCGCAGGCCAGCCAGAGCGCCCCAGTAATCCCCGCCGCCAGCTTGCCGCTCCCTGCGGAAATGAACACGTGCGTGGGAAGCGGCCGCTGAACATCGTTCGCCAGCAGTTCAGCCCCCAGCACCGAGTAGCCATGCAGAATGTGCCGCGGCGTGTCCGGCCAGTCGCGCGGCGCCACTTCGCCGACGAGAATCCAGCCTTCGCGCCGGGCGTCCTCCTTGGCCCGAACGACGCTGGCGTCGAAATTGCCGGAGACGCGAACGACCTGAGCTCCCAGATCGCGAATCGCCTGCTCCCGCGGGCGGCTCGTGTGCTCGGGCATATAGATCACACAGCGGCAGCCCAATCGCTGTGCCCCCCAAGCCAGCGCGCGGCCATGATTGCCGGAGGTCGCCGCGCACGCGCACACTCTGGCAGCGGACGGCAGCGGAGGGGCCTGCAACAACTCGACCGAAGAAATTGTGCGCCCCGCCTGTTGGGAGCAGACCGTCGCCACGATCCGCGCCAGGGCATACGGAGGACCGAGCGCTTTGAAACTCCTCACGCTCCAGCGCTGACCTTCGTCCTTGACGTCCACCCGTGCCAAATCCAGTTGCCCGGCCAGTCCCGGAACTGAAAGCAGCGGCGTAGAAGCGTATCCCGGCCAGGCGGAGATCACGGCGACCGCCTCGGCATGCTCAGCGGGAGACATGACCGCCCGTTGAAGATGGCCGTACTCCGCTGCAAATTCCGCCGCGGGCGTAAGCGCGATGCGCAACTCCCGGTCACACGGCGCTGCGGATGGCGTCGCAAGTTTCACGCCTTCTCCCAGTCGCGCAACATGATCACCTGGTAGACCCCGGCACTCTGCACGACCTCGTCGATTGGAACTGCCTCGTCAACCGCCTGGACCACGTCAATCCTCATGGCTGAAACACCTCGACGGTGATCGGTTTGATCCCTTCCCGCCGAATCCGACGGCACATCTGGTAAAAAGCGTCCGCCGGTTCGACGATCCGCGCGAACACATTCACCGCCACGGGCCCTTCCCACATGGAGGGACGGGCGTCATGATCGTAAAACCAGCACAGTTCCGCGAAGTCCTCATTCACATTGTACGCTGAGCCGGCGGCGATCCAGGTGAACGCCAGATCGCCGCGGCGGACCTCCCAGGTGGCGTGCTCCTTGTCCAGCTTGGTGAGTTGCTCCAGTCGCATGACGGTTTCGCTGCCGGAATAGATCGCCTGGTGCGCGACACCGCGCGTGGGCAGCAGCGAGACAACCGCCGCGCAGGTCTGGGGCGCCGCATCCCACAACAGGTCCGCCAGCGCCGAGGCGCCGGCTTCGGGAAAACTCAATCGCAATTGCGCAGGGCGCTCGGTGGGCACGGCAGCAGTTCCTGAAAGGTCATTGGGGGAGAACCGTTACGATCGGCCATCTCCGGTTGCCTTCAGCTTAGGAACTTCGGTTCTGTTTTTGTACCGCAACGATTCAATGGCAGGCCCGGCCTGCGCCTCAGGGAGCGGCCTGTGCGGCATTGCGGGACTTGATCCAGGAGGTCTGTGTGATCAGGAGATTCAAAGCGGCGTACGAGACCGACTGATTGGTGGCGAACCGAGAGTCCCGGTTGGCGGGGAGCGTCGCTTGCACGGCGTCCCCGACGAGGAACACATTGAAGTCACGACGCAGATTCTCGAACCCGGCCGTCGTGCTGCACACGCACATGTCCGCGTGATAGCCGCACAGAATCACATGTTCGATCCGCTGCGCCAGCAGGAAATCGCGCAACGCCGAATACCCGTCGCCGTCGTAGAACACGACGTCGTCCGGCGCCGTGTCGATCGCCTTCATCACCGGGATCGGCAGGTTCCAGAATCCATCGCGGTTATAACCCGGCCCCGCATCGACCCCCGGAAATTGCCGAAAATAGTCGATTGCCGGACGACCGCTCGACAGCTCGATCACCTCCGGAATCGGCCCGGCCCGGTAATTGAAGCTCGCCAGCGCCTCGGTCAGTGCGGCCGTCCCCTCGCGACGTTCCTCATCGGTCGGACGCCCGTGGACTGACCGGTACAGCTTACCACGAATTGCATCTTCCCTGCCGGGCAGACTGTAACCCACCAGGCCGGCGCTCTTCCGCAGCCGTTTCAGCAGCGGGTTGATCGTCTCCCGCGCGTGCCGCAGCATGAGTTGGTTTTTGTCGAATGTCCCGGCAAACGCCACCCCCGCCGGCTCGGGGGTTTGCCACCCCTGACCATCGTCAATGCCCCACGGATGCACCACCAGCACTGCGGTGCGCGAGGCGCGCAACCGGTTCGGAATCTCAATGATTCCCCGCGCGTTGTACGAGTACCGCCAGGCGCGGACCTCCAGATCTGCTTCGTCGTCGTCGATCAACACGGGAGCTTCGAACCGGTCCGGTTCGACGATCGGCTGGACAAACTGCGGAAAGTCCGCCAGCAAGGGGGGCTGGTTTCCTAGAGGTGTCAGTGTGTTGTGATAAGTCCGCGGTTCGGCGGAATTCAAGACCGAGGGTGAACTGACCGAGGCCACGAGCACCATCAGCACCAGTGGAACGATCACGGACATTCGACGGACAGACTCAAACACTTTGAGCATGGCAGATTCTCCCTGATCTGGTCTCAAAACACCTTTGCCTCATGGCGCATCGCCCAACCGCGCGGCAATCTGATCCAGGCCGACAATCGCGCCGCGCTGCGGGGCCTTGTCCACCATGTCGCAGATCATGCGGATCGTCTCCAACTGGGGATCCTCAACCACCAGGCACGAGGGATGCGCCAGCACCGCCACGTGGTCGTAGGTGTGGTTGCCGATCGGATGCCCGGCGGCGGCAATCTCCTTGAGCCAATCGACATTCGGCTGTTCCAGCACGCGGCCGACGCAGAAAAAGTGGATCACCCCCCCCGGTCTTTGACAAGCCGCGCCGTTTTGACCGCGTATTCCTTGGTCGCCTCGTCGAGGATTCCCTTCTCGAAATTCCACTCGGTCAGATCTCGTCGCGGATACTGGGCACTCATTTCCAGGTCGAGCGTAATGGCAATCTGCGCCGTCTTTTTTTGTGGCGTCGCCGGCCCTCCTCGAACAGCCAGCGATAGCCCTCCCAAGGCGACTCCCGTTGCCAACCCCGCCGCCCCCTCAAGAAACCCCCGCCGCGATATCGGCATTTCACTGCCTCCCCCGTGTACCCGATTTTGCATGTTGCCCTTCTCATGTCTTTTTTTTCATTTCCTGCGACTCTCGTTGCATTCCTCCATCGCTGTCAAATTCCGCTCCCTCCGGCATGCACGTGTGGAAACGCCTGATCCATTTCCAGAGCGGGCTGATCGACCGTCGGGCGGCCGACGACGCGCGACGGAACCCCGGCGGCGGTGCAGTGTGCGGGGACCGCATCGAGTACGACGCTCCCTGCGCCGATCTTGGCCCCGGCCCCGATTTCGATGTTCCCCAAAACTTTCGCCCCGGCGCCGATCAACACCCCGGCTCGGACTTTGGGATGCCGATCTCCAGTCTCCTTGCCGGTCCCCCCCAGCGTCACTTCATGCAGCAGCGAGACGTTGTTCTCGATCACCGACGTTTCGCCAATCACCACTCCCGTGGCATGGTCGATCAACACCCCCGATCCAATCTGTGCCGCAGGATGGATGTCGACCCCGAACACCTCCGAAATTCGATTCTGCAAGTGCAGCGCCATCAGCGATCGCTGCTGCTGCCAGAACCAATGGGCGATGCGGTACGACTGCAGCGCATGATACCCTTTGAAATAGAGGAACGGCACCAGATACCCGCGCGACGCCGGATCGCGATCGCGGACCGCCTGCAGGTCGTCCCGCGCTGCCAGACCAATTTCCGGCGACGCGGCAAGCGCCTCGCTGATCAGCTCCCGAACCGTCATCGGAGTCAGGCTCTCGGTCACAAGTTTCGCCGCCAGATGCAAGCTGAGCGCGTCTTCGAAACGCCGCTGCGCGAGAATCGCCTGGTGCAGAAAACTGCGCAAGATCGGCTCGCGATCCTGCTCTGACCAGGCCTCCGCGCGAATCGCGGTCCACAGCGGATCAATCCGGATGGTCGGGACGGACGAGGAGGCTGGGGACATACCGCAGAGCTCAATCTGAAAATGGGGGAGAAGCACAACAGGCCAAGGCGCGCCGCATCCACGACACGTCCAACCGTTCCAGTCTAGTGGCTGGCCGATCTTTGAACTAGGGCCATCCCGAGCCGCATCTTGCCCCGCACCGGATCCGGCGGTACAGTTTCAGAAATCGACTGCTATGGGGAATCTGGTCGAATGTACGAAACGAGGCCGGGAAAATCGCCTGGATTGCGGAACTCCCGTCGTCGAGTCGACGTCTAAGGTCATGATCTTCCGGTCCGAAGGGGTCGGAGGGAATGCGTCTGCTGGTTTCCGCGGAGGAGTCCGCTCTGCCGCGTGATTTTTAAGGGTTTTGCCATGCGGTTGAGTACCTGGGCGGCCGGCGTTGCCGCGGGAGCGTTCTGTTTGTCACCATTCCTTATTGCCGCCGAGCAGACTGTTGATCGCGGCCCGCGGGGGGATTCGCAACGGGCGTTTCTGGCGGGGAACTTCCAAGTCGCCTTCGAGGGATTCCGCAAACTGGCGCTCGACCCGAAGGCCGACCAGCGGCTTGTGGGGAGCGATCTGGAGCAGGGGATCGCCGCGTTGCAAAACCTCGGTCGCGGCGATGAAGTCGACGAGTTCCGGGACGCGGTGATTGAGGTCCAGCGGGGGACTTGGCGGCTGCTCCGCACGGCGGCGCGCAGTTTTGTTCAGGGAGAACACCACGGCTTTGTGGTGGCCGGTAAGTTTCATCGAGGCGCCCGGCGTGGGGGGACGGGACAATTCGTCGATTGCCAGCGGCGCGACCGCGTCCGAACTCTGCAACTCATGCAGCAGGCGCTCCCCCTGGCACTGCAGGACGACGATCGCAGCGCGGTGGCCGAGTTTCATTTGGAGTTCGCCCAGGCGCTGCTGGCCGGCGCCGGACATTCCGACGCATGGCGACTACAGGAATTGACCAATCTGGAACAGCTTCCCGACCTTGAAGAAGGGCGCGTCTGGCGCGGAATGGGAACCGAACCGGCAGCCCCGGTGGACGCGGATGGACATCCGGTCTTGCACTCCGTTCCAAAAAGCTACGAGGCGGCCCGCTCCGACGGCGAACGCTGGCGATGGATGCTGGCGCAGGCCGCGGAAATCGATCCCACGCGCGGCAACGAGGCACAGCTCGCGCTGGCGGACTTTCTGCACGGACAATTCGGCGTGCAGACCATGGCGATCCGCCACTGGGGAATGGGCCTTTCTGACGAAGCAAACGGTGAGTCCGAGCCGCAGGAGAGCGGAACCTACGCCGTCCAGACTTTGGAGGAAGGGGAGACAATCGCCCGGCTGGCCACCGGCATCCGGCGATTCAAACTTCCGGACGAGTTCAACCCGATCCGAATCTATCAGGCGATTGCGCAACGGGGGAAATCGCCTCCAGGCGAGCGGTCGCTGGAGTCGCTGTGTCAGATCTTCGAAGATCGACGGCAATATGTGAAAGCGGCGGAGATGTGGCGATGGGTCATCGCCGAGTATGGGGCGGGGGAGAATCAACACCGCGAACAGCGGCTGAATCAGATCGTGGCCCCCTGGGGGCGCTTCGACCTGGCGCGCATGCAGGCGGCCGGGAAAGGGGCGACGCTTGATTTCCGCTTTCGCAATGGGAAGAAAGTGGCGTTTGCCGCCTGGGAAATCAAGCTGGATCTGTTGCTCAAGAACGCCAAGGACTATCTCCAAAGCAATCCCGGACAACTCGACGGCAATCGACTCAACATCAGCAATTTCGGTTACCGGCTGGTAACGCAGAATGAACAGGCCTACCTGGGAAATCGGGTCGCCACCTGGGATCTGGAGTTGCAGCCCAGGCCCGCCCATCTCGACGACCGTGTGACCGTCACCACGCCTTTGCAAAAACCGGGGGCCTACCTGGTGACGGCCAAGCTCGAAGGAGGCAACGTCAGCCGGATCATCGTCTGGGTCGCCGACACCGTGATCGCCAAGAAGCAGCTTGCAGGGCAAGCCTATTTGTATGTGGCGGACGCGGTCACCGGACGGCCGATTCCCAAAGCCAACGTCGAATTCCTGGGCTGGAAACAGACGCAGGTCAATCCGAACCAGAACATCTTCCGCGTCGTGACGACGAATTTCGCCGAGTTCACCGACAACGACGGCCAGGTGCTGCTCAACGAGAAGAAGCTGCCGCAGGACTACCAGTGGCTGATCACGGCGCGAACCGGTCAGGGACGGCTGGCGTATCTGGGATTCACCGGCATCTGGTATCCCGCGGCGGTGGACGAGGCCCAGCAGGAAGCGAAGGTGTTCACGATCACCGACCGTCCTGTCTATCGCCCGCGGCAGACGGTCAAGTTCAAATTCTGGGTGGGGGAGTCCCGTTTCGACCAGCCGGAGGAGTCCCGATTTGCCAATCAGCAATTCACCGTGCAAATCCACGATCCCAAAGGAGAAAAGGTCTTCGAACAAAAGTACCTGAGTGACGCGTACGGAGGGCTGGATGGGGAATTTCCTCTCGCCAAGGATGCGGCTCTGGGAGTGTATCATGTTCAAATCGTCGATCGGGGAGGGGGGAGTTTCCGAGTCGAGGAGTACAAAAAGCCCGAATACGAAGTCCTCATAGAGTCCCCCAGCGAGCCGATTGTCCTGGGAAAGAAATTCACCGCGACGATCTCGGCCCGCTACTATTTCGGCGGCCCGGTGTCCAATGCGCGCGTCAAGTACAAGGTGTTGCGCACCAACCACAGCGGAGTCTGGCATCCCCCCGGTCCGTGGGACTGGCTCTACGGACGGGGCTATGGGTGGTTTGCTGCAGATTTCACCTGGTATCCCGGCTGGCGCCACTGGGGCTGCCTGCGGCCGGTTCCGTTCTGGTGGGGACGCCCGCAGCAACCCCCCGAGGTGATCAGCGAAGTCGAAACGACGATCGACGACGACGGCGTGTTGCGCGTGGAGATCGATACGCTCGCCGCCAAGGAGTTGCATGGAACGAGCGACCATCAATACGCCATCACGGCGGAAGTGACCGACCAGTCGCGGCGGAGCATCGTCGGCACCGGAAGCGCGCTGGCGGCCCGCAAGCCGTTTCAGGTCGTGGCCTGGGTCGATCGCGGACATTACCGCGCGGGGGACGCCATTGAAGCGCATGTTCAGGCACACACGCTGGACCAAAAACCGGTCCAGGGGCGCGGCGAGCTGACCCTCTACCAGATCACCTACGATCCAAAGCAGCAGCCGGTGGAAAAGGTGGTGGAGACCTGGAAGCTCGACACCGACGCACAAGGTCAGGCACACCAGACGATCCAAGGCGCGCGCTCGGGACAATTCCGGCTGTCCTACAAATTGACCGATGCCAAAGCGCGGACAATCGAAGGGGGCTATCTGTTCGTGGTGACCGGCAATGGCTTTGACGGCCACGAATACCGCTTCAATGACCTGGAATTGGTGACCGACAAACGGGAATACGCTCCTGGCGAATCGGTGAAACTCCTGATCAATACCAATCGAGCCGGCGGTGCAGTCGTCCTGTTCCTGCGACCGGCGAACGGCGTGTACTTTCCGCCGCGCGTGCTGCGACTGGATGGCAAGAGCACGATTCTGGAAGTTCCCGTCCTCCCAAAGGACATGCCGAACTTCTTCGTCGAGGCGCTGTCGATCGCCAACGGCCGATTGCACACGGAAACGCGCGAGGTGCTTGTTCCTCCGGAGAAACGGCTGCTCAACGTGGAGGTGCTGCCATCGCAAACCGAATACAAGCCTGGCGCCGAGGCCAGAATGAAAGTCCGCGTCACCGATCTGGCCGGGCGTCCCTTTGTCGGTTCGACCGTGGTGACGATCTATGACAAGAGCGTCGAGTACATCGCCGGCGGGAGCAACATCCCCGAGATTCGCGAGTTCTTCTGGAAATGGCGACGGCAACACCACCCACAGACGGAATCGACACTCGACCGCCTATTCGACAATCTCCTTCGGCCGGGAGAGCTGCCGATGGCCAACCTCGGAGTGTTCGGCGATGCGGTGATCGAAGAGGGGCTCGCCGCATCGGGCCTCAACGCGATGCGACACGGCGCGATGCCCGAGGGGATGATGCTCGGAGGGGGCGGCCGAGGGGCGATGCCGATGGTGGCCGCGATGGAGGCGGACTTTTCCGGCCTGGCATCGGTGCCGGGAGAGGGAGGAGCGGAACTGATCGTCACTCCGGCGATCCGCCGCGAGTTTGCCGACACCGCCTATTGGGCCGCAGCCCTCGTCACTGATCGCGATGGACTGGCGGAGGTTTCCCTGCAGATGCCCGAAAACCTCACCGGATGGAAGGTGAAAGTCTGGATCCTCGGAGCCGGAACGCGGGTCGGGCAGGGGGACGCGGAGGTGACGACCAAGAAGAATCTGCTGGTTCGCATGCAGGCGCCGCGGTTTTTCGTCGAGAAGGACGAAGTCGTGCTCTCCGCCAATGTCCACAACGATTTGGCCTCAGCCAAAGAGGTGCAGGTCAAGCTGGAGGTGGACGGGGAGACGCTTTCGATTTCGGGAAATGCGACGCAGACAGTGCGCATTGAGTCTCACGCTCAGTGCCGTGTCGATTGGCGCGTGAAAGTCGCGCGGGAGGGGGAAGCCGTCGTCCGCATGCAGGCGCTCACTAATGAAGAATCGGACGCGATGGAACTGCGGTTTCCAGTCTATGTCCACGGCCTGCAAAGGAGCGAGGCGTATTCCGGCGTGATTCGACCGGACAAAGACCACGCGCAGGTGACGCTCATGGTTCCTGCCGAGCGCCGCATCAGCGACAGCCGGCTCGAAGTCCGCTTTTCCCCCACTCTGGCGGGGGCGATGGTCGATGCCTTGCCCTATCTGGTGGAGTACCCCTACGGCTGCACCGAGCAGACGCTGAATCGTTTCCTGCCGACAGTGATCACGCAGAACGTCCTGTTGCGGATGCAGATCAATCTGCAAGACATCCGAGACAAGCGCACGAATCTCAACCCACAGGAATTAGGAGACGATCGCGAACGGGCCCGGCAATGGCAGCGGTTTCAGCGGCAGCCGGTGTTTGACGAAGTCGAAGTGCGGCAGATGGCGGCCGACGGGCTGCGGGCGCTCACGGCGATGCAGCTTCGCGATGGGGGCTGGGGCTGGTTCTCGGGCCATGGCGAACAGAGTTGGCCGCATACGACCGCGCTGGTCGTGCATGGCTTGCAGGTCGCCCGGCAGAACGATGTGGCGCTGGTTCCGGGAGTGCTGGAACGCGGCGTGGAGTGGCTCGCCAACTATCAGGCGCGGCAAGTGCAGCTCCTCCGCCAGGCCGCCGACAAAAAGTCGCACAAAGAGTGGAAGGTACAGGCCGACAACCTCGATGCCTTCGTCTACATGGTACTCCAGGAGGCCGACGTGCCGGGGGGCGACATGCGGGATTTTCTGTACCGCGATCGGAATCACCTGACGGTCTACGGTAAGGCGCTCCTGGGACTGGCACTCCACCGCCAGAACGAGGCGGACAAACTGGCGATGATTCTGGAAAACATCGAACAGTTCCTGGTGCAGGATGACGAGAATCAGACCGCCTGGCTCAAACTCCCCGAGGGGAATTCCTGGTGGCTGTGGCATGGAGACGAAATCGAAGCTCATGCCTGGTACTTGAAACTCCTGGCCAAGACGGACCCCCGCAGCGAAAAGGTCTCGCGCCTGGTGAAGTACCTCCTCAACAACCGCAAGCACGCCACCTATTGGAATAGCACCCGCGACACGGCGTTTTGCATCGAGGCGCTGGCCGATTACCTCCGCGCCAGCGGCGAAGACCAGCCGGACATGACGCTGGAGGTGTGGCTGGATGGCAAGCGTCACAAAGAAGTCCGGATCGATCCCTCCAATCTGTGGACGTTCGACAACCAATTCACTCTCATCGGGGATGCCGTCGAGTCGGGACGCCACACGCTGGAACTGCGCCGGCGCGGCGTGGGACCAGTTTACTTCAACGCTTATCTCAGCACGTTTACGCTCGAAGACTTCATCACCCGCGCCGGCCTGGAGGTCAAGGTGAACCGCAAATACTTCCGCCTGACGCGCGCCGACAAGGCTGAAAGCGTCGTTGGCGACAAAGGGCAAGCGGTGCGTCAGAAGGTCGAGAAATACGAACGGACTGAACTCCCCAACCTGGCGAGCCTCAAGTCCGGAGACCTGGTGGAAATCGAACTCGAGCTCGACAGCAAGAACGACTACGAGTACCTGATTTTCGAAGACATGAAGGCCGCCGGCTTTGAGCCGCTGGAGCTGCGTTCGGGCTACTCCGGGAATGGCCTGGGGGCCTACATGGAGTTGCGCGATGAGCGCGTTTGCTTTTTTATCCGCAGCCTGCCGCGCGGCAAACACAGCCTGGCGTACCGCATGCGGGCCGAGATCCCAGGCCGCTATAGCGCCCTCCCCACCCGCGGATCGGCCATGTACGCCCCGGAATTGCGAGGCAATTCGGATGAGCTGAAGCTGGTGATTGAGGAGTGAGGGGCTAGGCGCTAGAGACTAGGCACTAGGGATGTGGAGTGCGGGAGGTTTTTCCCGCTGTTCGTTCTTCCAGAAAAATCCTGCCCGCAGGCAGTTCAACGGCCCGCTGTGCGGAGGCTTTCTTCCAGATATTTGCGTTCGGACTGCGCTCGAATCCGCGCCACAACCTGCAACTCCATCTCGACGGCGCGGCGCATGATCTCCGCGTTGAGGTGCGCATTTTCGTAAAGGTATCCCACCTGCGAAGCCAGCAGCCAGGCGACATGCTGATCTTCAGGGGAGAACTCCTCGGAGCCCAGACGATCGATGAGCGCGAACCAGCCAATCGATCGCGACGGAGAATTGATCGAACCGCAGAGCAGCGACTGGACCGGCGGGAACTGCGGCGGCAAACCGATTGCCGCCGGCTGGCTGGAAGGGTTGCGCAGCCTGCGGCAACGTCGCTCCTCCATCACCGCAGTGAGCAGCCCATATGGGGGAATGTGCGCATCGAGCGCCGATAGACGCAGCACATCGATTCCGCTGGCCACCAGCAGGCTCCCGTCGGGGCGGCATTCATCAGTCATCCCCACGATGGCCATTTTGGCCCCGGCCAGCTCCCGCACCCGGTCACAGAACCGGCGCAGCAGGCGCTCTGGCGTGGATTCTTCAGCCAACTCGCGGCTGGCGTCGGTCAACGATTGCAGCCGATTCGCCGACAACATTCCCGTTAGGGACGGTTCGTATTCCGCGGCGACGCGCCACGGAAGCCGATTCGGGCTCACCGCCGGGGGGCTGAACTGAACGCGGGACGAGCGGAGCGCAGCATGGAGCGTCTCTTCAATGACTTCCAAACGGCAGGGGCGCGGAAGAATATGGACGACCCCGCATTCCGCCCCGAGCCGGCGCGCCTCCTGCTGGTGGTACTCCACCGTGGTCATCACCACGGGAATCCCCGCCAGCGACGGGACACCCCGCAGCTGCCGCACAAAATCGGCGCCATCCATCGTCGGCAGAAAGGTGTTGACGATAATCAATTCGGGGCGTTCGAGCTGCGCGGCTCGAAGCCCCTCAGGGCCGTCCGCAACCTCGACCAGCCGATCAAAGCCGGTCTGCAGCAGTTCCAGAATGAGCTGCCAATTCTCTGGCTCATCCCCGACGATCAGGATTCTGGACATGATGGACTCGCCCGAACGATGGAAACAAACTGGTTCAACACCCCCCGACCGGCAGAGAGATCAGCCCTGGTAAACCACCGCGGTCCGAGAGACCGACCGAATCGTCTCTAGGATTCTGTCGACTTCTGTTCCCAGCGCGGGAAGCCGCAGCAATTCGTCGCACAGCTTGCGGCACAGGTCGTCGGCGCGCGGCAGCGAGCCGGAGCGCTCGGACGACGGGGACGCCGACGACAATCGACGAATGCCGCGAGTCACACCTGACTCCGAATCCGGATTTCGGGCGGCCCGACGCAGGATGAACACCAGATAGGTCCGCAGCAGATTTTGGAGCGCATCTCGCGCTGCGGCATCACCGGAAAGGAACCGCCGTCGCAGAATGCCAATTTGTTTCATCAGTGCCATGAGTCTCACTCCTGGTTGTCAGGTGGCCGCTGGGGGCCGAATTGGTAGGTGGTGAAGTAGGTGGTGAATTGGAGCCGGTCCGCGGCGGTCAATTGATAATGAAGAGCCATTCGTTTTCGGAGATGCCGCCGTTAGTCGAGTAGGCCTGAGCGGTCACCTCGTCGGACGCCCCTACGGGAACGCGGAAACTGTAGGCAAACGTCCCGTCCGTGCGGACGGTCGTCTCCTTTCCTTCCAGCAACCCGCCAAACTTGACTTTGCTATCCGCGGCGCCCCCCACGGTTCCGCGAACTTCGAACAATGTCGCCCCGAGTTTGACCGAAACGAAATTGGAGATCGTCAGGGTCGTGGGAGTTTGAGGAAGCGGAGGAAGTTGGGAGAACGTCGTCCGCGGCGACAAAGCCGAGGTCAGTACGATGGCAGCGATCAGTAGCGAGCGCACAGGAGAACGGTGAGGGGAAAGGGAGCTCATCCCGGAGAGGGCGGAACGGCCCATCAACACTACGCGCGACATGTACCTACTCCGTTGTCAGTAAACAGTTTCAGGCTGGTGCGAAAAAGTCACTGCCTACTACAGAATCGAAAACGGCGGCGGAGACTGGACACCGAAAGTCAGCAATTTCAAATTTTTTTCACAGTGGTCCGAAAATGGACGAGTGCTGTGGTGAGCCAATGGGTGCTTGGTCCAGCGGATCCCTAAAGGGATGGGGAGACTGAGCGTTTCCGGGACGCCTGCGTCCGGGGCGGAAAGAAGCTCCGCAAAGAATTGCCAAATAGCGACTTATGACTCAGACACGGGATCGAGCCCAGACTGGAGGCCGAGAGTCAAAAACGGAATCCGGCGTGGGATTTCGCCGCGACGGCCGCAGACAGCGATGGCCACAGAGTCGGGGAGTGAAAAATCAATCCCGACTGACCACGCTGGTGGTCGCTCCGGAACGGAGTCGGACTAGAGCTGGGATCGGATCAACCAAGCCGTCGACCGATTTGGGCGACCTTTCCACCGTGGTCCGCTGACTCAGTGCAGCCCATCGGCGATCGTTGGCCAATTCGGGACAAATGCGCTCCAATCCATCGAATTGCGCCGCAGACAGCCCCTGGACGGCGGCCCGGTCGGCATAGGCAACGAGCGCGTCGATCAGTGGCGATCGCGCAACGTCACGACCCGCCTTCCGGCAATAGGCGGCGATGATCCGCGCGGCATCCAAATTCGCCTCGCGACAGCCGGCACACCGCTCAAGCAGTTGCTCGACCAGTTCCAGCCGGGGGGTGCATTGTTTTTCCGAGCACACCCGTTTGAATTCAACGCGCAACAGATTATGGTACGCCACCACCAGGTTGTGATCGAGGGATACCGCCCGTTGGAGCGCCGTGTCAGCATCGTTGAATCGCCCCTCATTGAGGAGGCAAACGGCGAAGTTATTGTAAATTGCGGGCAGGTTGCATCCGGCGTCGATGGCTTCTTCGAACAGCAATCGCGCCGCCTCGGAGTTTTCATGGGCCACCAGGAAGCAGTGCGCATAGACCCCTTTGGCGGCTGGATCGCCCTGCTTCTCGGCCAGCAACTTCAGGTCAGCCAGCGCCGCGCTGTGGTCACCCAGCCGGAATCGGGACAGGCCGCGGAAAAACCGCGCCTCGTCGGTCCCTTCGTCAAGGTCCAAGGCGCTAGTCAGGTGGCGGACCGCTTCCTGGAATCCCTCTTCGCGAAACGCGGCCGTTCCCAGCCTCAGGCGCGCCTCGGCCGACAGACGTCGGGCCTCCGACAGACTGGCATCCCCGGCCAGTGCGGCATCAAAATGCCGCATGGCGGCGGCATTGTCCCCACGATCGAGGGCGGTCTCCCCCAGACGCAACTGGCGGACAGCCGCCGGCTCGCGGACGGCAAGCCAGCCACCGGCCGCGATTGCCAGCCCGCACGACAGCGCTCCGACCCATACGGCCCTCTGGCGGTGCCGCCTCAACCAGCGCCGCGTTTGCGACTTGGGGTTCAATTGCGCACGGAGCAACGGCAGCAGCTCGTCCATGGACTGCGGACGACGGTCCGGATCGAATTCGAGACACCGCGCGATGATGTCGCCGATTCGGGGATCGATCGGCTCTTCGCCAGCCGTGCAACGGATCGGTCCCTGTTTTTGTTTGTTCAGCAGATGCGCCGCGGTCTTGTCGCGCGACCGATCGGTTGGCAACTGGCCGAAGGGGGGCCGACCATAGCACAATTCGAACAGGGTCACCCCCAGACTAAAGACGTCGGTCCGAGCGTCGAGCTTGGCCGCCCGTTGGCCCTCGGGAGCAATCAGTGTGCGAATCTGTTCGGGGGCCATGTAAGGGAGCGTCCCCCCCACAAACAGACTGTCTTCGTTCCCATGCAGCGCCAGGTTGAAGTCCAATAACATCGTCCGACCATCGTTGGTGATGATCACGTTGGAAGGCTTCACGTCGCAGTGCAGGACATTCTGCCGGTGGGCATGGGCCAGCGCTTCGGCCAGTTGGATGCCGATCTGCAGCATTCCGTCGGCAAAGCGCCAGTGCGCTGGCCACTCGGTGCCGGCCGGGCGGGGCGCCACTTCGGAGGTAATGGCGTTGAGCCGTCGCACCGCGTCAAGCATTGCCGTCGCGCGATCCGGACGCCCCTTGCCCGAGTACATTTCATCCATCAGGTCGAACAGCGAGACCCGACTGAGAAACGGCATGCAAACAGCGGTGAGGGCCAACTCGACATCCGGTTGCACGGAGTGGACCGGAACGATGTAACGGTGCTGCAGGCGGCCGAGCGTTTCCGCCTCGCGGCAACCCAGAGACGTTGCCTTGACCACCACCAGGCGGTCTCCCAGCGACGTTTGTCGCGCCAGGTAGACCCGCGAGTAAGCGCCGCGTCCCAGTTCCTCCAGCAATTGGAAATCCAGCCAGCGCGTTCCCTGCATCGGCCACTGCGGTTCCGATTGCGGCAATGCCTGCGGGCCATCGGCCAGCAGGTGATGCACGTCGATCAACCGCATCAGCGAGCGGGCAATCCCCGGATACCGCGAGACGAATTCCTCGGGAACCAGCCGCTCTCCCAAATCGACCCGGCGGCAGAAATCTTCATACGCCAGGTCAATCACCAGCGACCGGCGCTCTAGCAACTCCGGATGCAGATCCAGGACGTCCCGGGCGTCAAAGACCGACTCGTCAGAACTGTCGGTCGCCTCGGCGATCAATTCGCTGATTGTCGGAAGTAGAGGCGCCCGCTCGCGCCTGGACTCCAGCAGCGGAGTGTTCGTCATGTGGACGTCCCCCGCCGCTCCAGACGCTTCAGAACCCGCTGCACTGTCTTGGCGCTGACGCCGATCTGTTCGGCGATTTCTTCGTGCGTGGCCCCCTCTACCCGCAGGTTCACAATCCGCTGGAATTGCGTCGGCTGATCCGCCACGATGCGTTGCAACCGTTCACCCGCCATCGCCATTTCGCTGACGGTCGGCCCCTGCGATACAAACGCCGGGGTGGCCTCCGACTGATCCAGGGATACTTCGCGATTGACATCCCGAGCTCGAGACCCCAGCCTCCGCCGACATTCGTCAATGACCTTGTTCTTGGCGACGCGCGACAGGAAGTTGATGAGATCGTTGGTATTGGCAAAACTCAGGACGCGCTGCCGATTCTCAAAAAACGACGCCCACACCGCCTGGACAAAATCTCCAGAGTCGAACTTGACCCGAATGGCGCGATTCAACTTGTGCCGGACGGCGCGGTACACATGGTGGCCGTAGGTTTCGACCAACTCAAGAAACGCCTCGCCCGACCCGTCACGAATGCGGGCCATGAGCATGGCGAAATTCGGATCATGTGCTTGGATTGTCACGCATTCACTCCTCGGGCCCGATTCGAACTTCGCCCGAATGCCGAAACTGGCAAACCCCGCGCAACATGTTCAGCGACCTCAACCGAAATCACTTGGCCAACCACAACCGCCGGTGGGTGTGACGCTTTTTGAAACAACCTGCCGGAAATCAAACAGCAACCAGTGTTCGGCACCGCGGAATGGCTTCCTTCAAAAAGCCGATCCGCGAAGGACAAAACCAGCCACACCGCATTGCACCGATGGCAGTGGCCCTGGCCACCACGGTCAGCCCAAAACCCTTGTATTAGACGAGCTTCTGGAATGGAATTCAAGTCTAATGCGTCCGAATTCCGGACAGGAAAAACCGCCTCGCGCCCCCCCGAGTCTGCAAGAAATGATCAGGAAATGTTGGAGGGAGTAGCAGGGCGTCTGGGCAGTTCTTGTGCCATTCCGAACAGTTTTATCGACGACTCCATCCTCCGATCCCCTTCAAACCTCCGGAATCGCCGACTTTTCGTCGGTCTCTGGTCCGATTTGCGCGCGGAGCACGGTGCAGCGAAGGGGGGCCAGTCTCTCTTGGAGTTTATGAAACATCTGTTCATCATCGCAAACTCCCACGATCGCTCCCCCGGAACCGGCGAATTTGGCGCTGGCTCCCGTTGCGCGGGCAGCGTTGACCATCGCCACGTGTCGCGGGTTCAACCGACAGATCGATTGCCGCAGGTCGAAATTGGCGTTCATGATCCGTCCCAGTTCTCCGGCGTCCCCCGCCAGGATCGCCGCCCGTCCCGCCTCCGTCAGCAGCGCGAACTGCCGCATCGCCTCCAGAACTCGTGGGTCGCCACTGCGAAATCGCTCGCGCAGGTCGTTGTGAAAGACCTCAGTCGGCTCCCCCAGATCCTGGGAATAAGCGACGTACAGCGGGGGCAAGTGCGACGGCGACAGTGGTTCATACATCCCGCACTCCAACCCGTCGTGCCAGGTGGTCGCCGCCTCCGAGAAATCCATGTACACCAGCCCCTCGTACACCTGGACCACCCGATCCTGCAATCCGGCGGGAATGTGCAGTTCATCCCGTTCCACCGACAGAGCCAGCGACGGGAGCACCTCACGGGGAATCTCGACTCGGTAGTATTCCGACAGCGCCCGGAGTGTGGCGACGATGATGGCGCTGGAGCCGGCCAGCCCGACGTTCCGCGGGATATTTGTCTCGTAGCGGATGCTGAAATTCTGGCCGGACAAAGGCCATTTCCGGCGATCGCAGAACTCCACAAATCGCTTGATCGCCGCCTTGACGAGCCGTTCCCCTCCATAATAGCCATGCAACTCCACGTCCCGACACAGCTCGGTCACCGAGCCAAACCGGGTTCGATCCTGATGGCGGGAAAGAATTTCCACCGTATCCCATTCGTACAGGACGACTTCCGCATGGAAATTGCGAAGCGATACGGAGATCGTCTTGCCGTGATACCCGTCGGAGGGATTGCCTACCAAGCCGGCTCTCGGATACGCCCGTGCATGCAGAATTCGCATGGTTGAAGTCAAGGGATAGCAGGTCAATCAAGACGCCGGACCGAAACCAAAACGTTTGGCGCCGGGAGTGCTACAATTCTCAGCCCTGGCCAGTCGTCGGATCGGCGGCCGCCGGTCCTCCCTGGGGCAGCGACAACAATCGGGTCAAATGCTCTCGCAACCCTGGGCCATACTCCGGGTCCGCCAGGGCAAACTCCGCAAAGGCGCGGAAATAACTCTCAAAATTTCCGATGTCATACCGCGTTTCCCCCGGTGAGAGGCGCAAGCCAAACACGCGCCCCCCGCCGGCGATCATCCGGCGAATCGCGTCGGTCAATTGAATCTCTCCCCCTTTGCCGGGGGCCGTTTGTCGCAATTCCTCGAAAATCCCCGCCGAAAAAACATAGCGGGCTGCCACCGCCAGATGGCTGGGGGCCTCATGGACCGCCGGTTTTTCCACCAGATCGCGGAGGGCAAAGACATCCTGGGGCTGCGGTTCCGCCGGCGCAGCGATGCCGTAATGAACCACGTCGTCCGGAGCGACCGATTCAAACGCGACCACTGCATCGGCGCGCCGCGATTCAAATTCCGCCACCATCCGTCCGACGATCCCGCTGGTTCCGTGCAGCCCGATGATGGAATCGCCCAGCGCCACCACAAATGGGCGGTCGTCGACAAACGGCTGACTGCAGAGCACGGCATGCCCCAGCCCCAACTGCCGCCGCTGCCGCATGTAGAAATACTCCACCGCGCGGCGTTCAAAGCTCAGCTCAGCCAACTGCGCCTCGCGACCTGATTCGCGCAGATAACCGATCAGCTCGGCGTTGATGTCGAAATGGTTCTCAATCGAGTTCTTCCCCGCCCCGGTGACAAACAGGAGCCGCGTCACTCCCGCCATCGACAGTTCTTCAGCGACATACTGCACCACCGGGCGACGCCCGACCGGAAGCATTTCTTTGGGCTGGCTCTTGGTCGCCGGCAACAGCCGCGTCCCATAGCCAGCCACGGGAACCACCGCCAAATCGATCGCCATCGGATTTCCTGGAAAACGTGCCGCACCCGCGAACGCAAAGTCTGAGTTGGAAGATATCAGATCGACAACCCGGCTCACAATCGACAACCCGGCTCACAATCGACAACCCGGCGGCGGCCAGCGGGAACGAACCAGCAAATAACCGATCGACTCCGGGGACGGCCCTCCTGAAAATCACCTTGCGCTCGATTTTCAATTCTGCTACTCTGGGCCGCGATGGAGGGGAGTGAGTGGGCTGGCCGGGGAGAAGTCGCGCCAGGATGGGAGCGACGGGGGATTGATGACCCAGGAATTGAACGAGCGGTATCGAGCGTGCCGGGAGCGGTTGGAAAGCCGCGGTCAGGGGCACCTCTTACGCTGGTGGGATGAATTGGATGCCGAGGCGCGGCGGCATCTGCTGGGAGAGATCGAGTCCATTCCGTGGGGGGTGATCGACCCGCTGCTCGAGTCGCACGTCCGGGCCCGTCCCGTGGAGGTGCCGATGGACGATCTGGCTCCTCCGGCCACGTGGCGGCGAGAGCCTGCCCCGGAACAGGAGCCGCTGTATCGCGCCGCCGCCGACCGGGGAGCGCAACTCATCGCGGATGGGAAAGTAGGGGCGTTCACCGTCGCCGGGGGACAGGCGACTCGGCTCGGTTTCGACGGCCCCAAAGGGGCCATGACCATCACTCCGGTCCGAGAGAAGTCGCTATTTCAGTTGTTTGCCGAGACGATCGCCGCGGTTCAGGCGCGCTATGGCGTCCGGATTCCGTGGTACATCATGACCAGTCCGGCAAAT
Source organism: Planctomycetales bacterium (assembly GCA_046152955.1). GTDB lineage: Bacteria > Planctomycetota > Planctomycetia > Planctomycetales > Planctomycetaceae > SIAF01. The sequence goes on from JBJXGA010000454.1 coordinate 34,694, forward strand.
CACCGACAGACGCTGGGGTTTCTAAGCGATCACGAGTATTTCGGGCTGCCAAAGCAGGACGTGATGCTGTTCAACCAGCGGATGCTGCCGAGCTGTGACTTTCAGGGCCGAATGCTGCTGTCCGATCGTTCGCACCTGGCGCTGGCCCCCGATGGACATGGAGGGGCGCTCAAGTCGCTCTCCCTCAGCGGGGCCTTGCGGGACATGCAGGAGCGGGGAGTGGAGATCGTCAGCTTCTTTCAAGTTGACAATCCGCTGGTCGCCCCGTTCGACCCGCTGTTCATCGGGCTGCATCGACTGACCGGGTCGGAACTGTCGACCAAGGTGGCTCGCAAGGCGAGTGATTTCGAGCGGGTGGGAAACGTCTGCCTGGCCGGGGGGAAGGTGGTGGTGGTCGAATACTCCAACTTTCCCGCGGAACTGGCGACTGTCCGTCAGCCCGACGGCCGTCGCCGATTCGACTGCGGCAATCTGGCGATCCACCTGCTCGAGCGGAGTTTTATCGAACGAATTGTCGGAAGGGAATTCGAACTTCCGTTTCACCGGTCGGAGAAGTCCGTCACGTGGCTGGATGAACACGGACGGGAACGGAGTTCCGCCCCGGAGACCCCCAACGCGGTCAAACTCGAGACCTATGTTTTTGACGCACTTCCACTGGCGAGCAATCCCTTGCTCTTGGAGGTGGAACGCGGGGAAGAGTTTTCACCCGTGAAGAATGCCGCAGGGAACGACTCGGTGGCCACGGCGGTCCGCGACCAGGTCCGCCGCGCGGCGCGGTGGCTGGAAGCGGCTGGCGCGACGATCCCCAGAACCTCCGCGGGAGAGCCGGCAGTGACTCTGGAGATCGCCCCCGCCTACGCGCTGACCCAGGACGAATTCTTGCGTCGCGGGCCCCACCCGATGGCGTTGCAATCGGGGGAAGCGGTCTACCTTTCATGAGCGCGGCTTGCGACTGACGCGCTGCGTGGTCTTGGCCATCATGGCGGAACACTCCTGCCGCGCCTGCCCCAATCCCGCGGGGGTGATCTGCGAGCCCCGGACGTAGTCGAGAATGATTTTCTCGGCGGCGGCCAATTCGTCGCAGACGTCGGGAACCTCTGAGGCGATTTCATGCGGGATCGTCGTCACGCCGTTGAGGTCTCCATGCAGCAAATCCCCCGGATAGACGCAGATCCCGCCGACCGTGACCGGAACGTTCACCGCCAGAGTGTGGCAATAGCCGTGGGCGCAGATCGCCCCCGAGGTGAACGTCGGAAAGCCGATTTTCTCGACCTGTTCCAAGTCGCGGCCCGCGCCCGAGGTGATCAATCCCCTGGCGCCGAAGGCTTTGTAAACGGAACACATTACCTCGCCAAACGTGGCGGAAACCACCGGGTCGTCGAGATCCTGATAGACCATGACGGGGGGGCCTGGGAGCTGCGCGTAGGTCTCGACCTGCTGAGTCAGTCCGGCATAGGCATCTCCCGCACGCGGCGGAGACATGCTGCGGAACGTGGAGGTGACGGCATACCCCACCATCGGCGGCATGTGCGGGAAGCAGGCTCGGATGCCATCGTTCATGAATCCGGTATTCCGCGGGCGGACTTCGAACAGTTCAATCGCATTACAGATCGTGGGAGTGTCAAACCGCGCCAGAGCCAGCAGCGTTTCGGGTGAGAGACCGGGAGGAGTTGGCATGGAGAAATTCCTTAGCGGAGGCAGGGAAGGGTGGGGGGGCAGGTCTTGAAATCAGTGCTGACTATAATTGTCTCGACCTGACTGGGCCAGCAACCGGCTGCCAACCCCATTGCGGCGCCCCCCAACCTCAATGAAACCGCGGGAACCCACTGCCGCCTCCGGGTGATTGCCTGCGCTGCGGTAAACCCTCTCAGTCGATTTCCCGGTCGGCGCGGCGGGAGTATTTCGCCGGGTTCTCCGGGAACAGCACGTGAAAAAATCGACGGAATAGAAACGTCATCCACCAGCCGCGGGGCTTCACGTAGATCGACAGCGGAACCTGCGTGCATCCCATGTGCTGCTTGAATTCGTCCGCCGACGCGCCGACATGGACCGTCTTGACTCCGGGGACCAGTCCCTGCTCCAGGCCGCGAAAGATGATGTTGAAGTACAAATCGGCCTGGGCGTTCAGATCGTAATCGAGGCCGCAGTACAGCAGCGTGTGCGCTCCGGGAGAGGCCACGCCACAGCAGAATCCGACCGGGGTCTCCCCCTGAAACATGAAGGTGAAACAGGACTCGTCGGGAAGATGCCGGGCCAGCTCGGCGAAAAATGATGGGGGGAGCCGCTCGAACTTCGTTCGCGAACGGTCATAGACGTTGAGGTACAACCGATGGACCCGCTCATCGAACAGCCGCTCCACGCCGTCGCGCCCCCGGTAATGTACCCAGGTGATTCCCGCCACTTCCAGCTTGCGAAAATGGCGGCGGATGTTGGCGCGGGTCCGCTTGCTCCGGCTGTTGTAGTAGTCGTCAAACGAATCGAAATCCCCCACCAGCCAGTGTGCGACGAGGCTGTCGGCCCGCCGATAACCGTGAGGCTCCAGAACCTGCATCTTGGACGTCAGTTCCGGGTCGAATTCTTTGAACGAGATGAACTGCGCCCGACAGCGGCGGGCCAATTCATCGGCGATGGCATTGAGCGTGGCCGCGGCCCGCTCCAGATCGATCCCCTCCACCAGCACAAGTTGACTGCCGCTGGTGCTGACGGGAGAGCCTCCCAGCAACACGCGATACTTGGCGAAGGAGGGCTTCCAGCGACGAAAAAACGTAATGAGCCGCTGCGCGCGGGGAGGGGCCAGCACACCGACGTCAACGAGAAAGAAACAAAAACAGGTACACCCGACGACGCGGCCGGAGCCGTCACACAGCGTGGCGTACCAGAACCGCGACTCAGCAGCAAAAGTCGTCTCAACCGCCCGCAGATAGCGCAAATCCATGAACGGATGTCGCGCCGGACCGCAGACCGACTCCCAGGCCACCTGGTCGATCTCGGCGACCCCCTCGGCCAGGCGATACGAATAAAGCGTCATGTTGGTGGAATCGTCTCGGCGACGGGAGGCCATTGGCTCCGGAGGCCAGCCCGCGTCGCCGCGATCGTCACTTGGTCTCTTTCATCTCCACCCGGACTCCCGCGGCCTTCAGCGCTTCGAGTTGTTGCGTCTTGGCGGCATCCGCCAGCGGATTGCCGCTGATGTACAGAAACAGATAGGGAGCAAACCGTTTCTCCCCTTCCGCATCTGCCTTGGCTGCCGCTACAAGGGGGGCCAGATCGGTGATTTTGTTCCGCTCCAAAAACAGCATCGACGCAGGAAGCTCTTTTCCCAGGGGGGCCAGATCGACAATCTGATTGTCGCTGAGCTTCAGAATCCGCAGCCCGCCGACGTTCGTGAGCGCTTTGATGTCGGCGATCTGATTGCGCGCCAGATCGAGCGAGGACAGCTTGGTCAGCGTCGCCAGCGGCGCCGGATCGGCGATCTTGTTTCCCGCCAGATACAGCGCCGAGAGTTTGGTCAATTTGCCCAGCGGCTCCACTGAGGAAATCTGGTTGTCCGACAGTTCCAGGTACTGCAACGCGACGTTGTTTCCCAGGGGGGCTGCGTCGGCGATCTTGTTCTTCGACAGATCCAGCGATTGCAGGTTCTTGATGTCCTTGAGGGGCGCGACGTTCTCGATCTCGTTCTTGGCCAGGTCCAGCTCCAGAAGGTTGGGACACTTCTCCAGCCCGGTCAGATCCTTGATCCCTTTCCCCTTCCCCTTGAGGATGAATACTTTTTTCAGGTCGTCGTCGGTCAATTCGTCGGTCTTGTCCTTCTTTTCGAAGATGACTGAACGGACCACCGCTTCCAGCGCCTTGTCGGGAATCGGGCCGGCCTGCAGAGCGCCGGCCCCTGAAACCAACAACCACGGGACAGTCACCGCCGACAGCAAGATTCTCATCACGGGGCGCAGTCGCGGACGGGGCATGGGCATTTCCTCCTGTTGTGATGGCGATTATGGATGAACGTCACGCGCAGTGGGCGTGAGAGGCAGGTTGTCGCGCCCAGTGTAATCACCGGCGACGGCAAGCTGCAACCAATCGGCAGTCGTCTGTGGCCCAGCGCCAGGCAAGTGAGCGAATTGCGTCTCCTCCACCGCTCTCGTATGATAAAAAAAATCAAGCCCCCTGCCTCCCTCCATTTGCGAGCCAATTGCGGATTCGACATGGCTGACCAGGTTTGGAACTGTTCGCGACGTTTCCGTCAGGCTCCCGATTTGTCGTTCGCGGGATTGCTCGTGGTGCAAGCATTGGCGGTTTGGATTGCGGTGCAAGGCGCCGGCGCGCTGGCTGCGGACCCCGCCTCTCAGGAGCCGAAACAGCCGCGGTTTGAAACCGACGTCGCCCCCTTGCTGAAATCCCGCTGCTGGAAGTGCCACGCCGGCACGGAGCCCAAGGGAGGCTTGCGACTCACCACCCGTCGTGAAATCCTCCGAGGTGGAATTTCCGGCCCCGCCATGCGGGTTGCGGCCGCAGAGTCGAGCCTGCTCTGGGAGCGGATCACCTCCCAGGAGATGCCGGCTGACGGGCCGCCCCTGACAGCCGAAGAAAAGGGGCTCCTGCGAACATGGATCAATGCCGGCGCACCGGGTGACGCTGCCGACAACGACGCAGAGGAAATTGACCGAGGAGGGGAGGGGGCTCGATCCAGCAGTCATTGGGCGTTTCAAACGCCAGTGCGTCCGCCGATCCCCCAGGTTCCGGACGCGACCGGCCTAACGAATCCGATCGACGCCTTTGTGGCAGCTCGTTTGCAGGCCAACGGACTGGTCCTCTCGCGTGAGGCGAATCGCGAGGTGCTGATCCGCCGCGCCTCGTATGACCTGCTGGGGCTTCCTCCTGCTCCTGAAGATGTGGAGGAGTTCTTGGCCGATCCGGCAGAAGAGGCCTATGAGCGCCTGCTGGACCGATTGCTGGCCAGTCCGCGCTATGGCGAGCGGTGGGGGCGGCATTGGCTGGACCTGGCCGGCTACGCGGACACAGCGGGAGTTCTCTCGGAAGACCGCCCGTTGACCTCTGCCTATCGTTATCGAGACTATGTGATCGCCGCCTTCAATGCCGACAAGCCGTACGACCGCTTTCTGCTCGAGCAGCTTGCCGGCGATGAACTGTCGGACTATTGGACTGCCTACGAGACGCTCGATCGTCTGCCTGACGAGGTGGTGGAAGCGGTGACCGCGACCGGCTTTCTCCGCTGCGCGCCGGACGCCAGCCGTCCCGATTTCTCCACGATCAAACACGCCGACGCTCAGTATTACTATCCGACTCTCAACGACACGCTGCAAATCGTCGCGTCGACGACGATGGGGTTGACGCTCCAGTGCGCCCGCTGCCACAGCCATAAGTACGATCCGATTCCGCAGGT
>JBJXGA010000455.1:0-6239 GCA_046152955.1 Planctomycetales bacterium
TGTGGCGGAGTAGCTCAGTTGGTCAGAGCAGCGGAATCATAATCCGCGTGTCGGGGGTTCAAATCCCTCCTCCGCTATTTTTCGCTAAGCGGCCTGTGGACCTGTGGAAGAGTCGGTCAGTCGTCCGCTTCAAAGGGTCGGGCTCATCGTTTGAGGGGCGCCTGGGCGGCGACGCTGCTCCGTCAGCGAGGCTGCACCGGGGGGAACTCACCAGAGCGTTTTTGCGTGGCGAATGGATGCTTCGAGACCGGCACGTGGCGCTCCAAGCCGGTAATCACCAGGGAGGCCTGGCGCTCGTCGAACTCGCGTTGCATTTCATGCAGCCGTTCCATCACGGTGTGATCGACGAGTTGTGTCTCCGACAGATCCACAATCACAGAAGAACTCGTGCCGGCCCCTTCGATCCCCCGTTTCAGGCTTAGCCAACCGCTGAAGACAGCGGAATCGCGAATCGACACGACCGTCTGGTCGTCCTGCTGCGGATGCACCGTCACTTGGGGCCGAATCAGTGATCGGATCGGCGCCCCGTTGACGACGTGCAGGAGGAGCTTGCAGACAATTCCGGCGGCAATGCCGACCAGCAAGTCGGTGGTCAACACGACCAGGACGGTTACCGAGAAGATGAGCAGTTGCTCCCGGCCAATCTGATAGACGTGAACGAATTCGCGGGGAGAGGCCAGGCGAAAGCCGGTATAGACCAGCATCGCCGCCAGCGCCGCCAGGGGAATTTCGTGGATTAACCCGGGGGCCAGCGCCACGAAGAGCGCCAGGAATAGTCCGTGCCACATTCCGGAGAACCGTGTTCGCGCTCCGTTGTCGATGTTGGCTTTGCTGCGGACGATTTCCGAAATCATCGGCAAACCGCCGATGAACGCGCAGCAGACGTTGGACAGGCCGACGGCGAGCAGATCGCGGTCGAAGTTGGTCTTGCGGCGCCACGGATCGATCTGGTCGATTGCTTTGGCGCTCAGCAGGGACTCCAGGCTTCCGATCAGCGCGAACAGGAGCGCCCATTTCCACCCTGCTGCGGTCTGCAGCGCCGAGAAGTCGGGCAACGTCACCGCACTCAGGATCCGCTGGGGAACGTTGACCAGGAACGAGGGGCCCAGCCCGAAGATGTGCCCCCCAAACGAATAGGTGTGCTCATCCTCAAGTTGAAAATACAGCCCCAGAGGAATGGCCAGCAGGATCACCGCGAGGGGGGCGGGAACGCGCCGCAACCAGGCCCAGCGCGCGCCCGGCAAGACCAGCAGCAACAGCAGACTCATCAGGCCGATTAAGGCGATCTCCGGATTCATATGCCGCAATGAACTGGGGATTTGCGCCAGCAACTCCAGCGGCTCGGAACTTTCCGGGGGAACTCCCAGCACCGTATGGACCTGCTTGGAGATGATGATCACGCCGATGGCCGACAGCATGCCATGCACGACCGAAGCGGGGAACAATTCACTCAATACGCCGGTCCGTAACAAGGCCATGACAATCTGTAGGCAGCCGCCAGCGACCCCCACTCCCAGTGCCAGGCGATACGCCTGCAAATCGGCCGCCGGATCCCGGCCGTTCGTGAAACCGAATTGCGTGACCGCCCCCAGCACAATCACGATCAAGCCGGCCGCCGGCCCTTTGATCGTCAACTGGGAATTGCTCAGCAGCCCGCACGCCAGACTCCCGATCACCGCCGTAAAAATCCCCGCCACCGCCGGGAATCCACTGGCCATGGAGATTCCCAGGCAGAGCGGCAGCGCAATCAGAAACACCAGAAATCCGGCGCTGGCGTCGGCCGCGACGTGCTGCCGAAATCCCCGCCAGTCGGACCGGGGTTCTGTGGATGGAGAGGAGGTTTGTCCGTGCGGCATGGTTGGGTCGGCGCGGTTGGAATGAAGGATGAAGAGACGCAGCGAGCACACTTCATCTCAGCGCGTTCATTCTCTCCCTCCATCGAATCGCCTGCCAGATGGCATCGATTACATCTTGGAAAGGTGTTTTCTGATCCCCCATGCAGCCCGGTCAACCGCGCTGACCGAGCGTACGGAATTGCTCCGAGTGGGGAGACGCCATTTGCAGCGCCTATTCGGGATCGACGGACATGGCCGGTTGATCCGACAGATGCCGCGCCTCGCGTTCCTGCAGGATCAACCCGGCCGCATGAAACCGCGAGGCGACTCCCGGCTGGGGGAAGATGCCCCCTCCTAGAATCAGCGCCGCCAGCAGCAACACCGCCAAGCGCTCGCGAGGCATGATCCCCAGCGAGACCGACGAGGCGTGCCGCGTTCCCGTGAACAGCCAAAAATAGGCCCGCACGACGGCGATGCCGTTGAACGCCGCGGCAATCACCAGCGCCACGCCGACGTGCGGGTACGCCTCCACGGCGCCATCCACGAGCATCTCGGTTCCGACGTACCCCAGCGTTCCGGGAAATCCCACGCTGGCCAAACCGGTGAGGGCAAAACAAATCGCCAGGGTGGGCGAATGTTCGTACAGACCGTGAAAATCGAGCAGCGACAAACGGCCGAAACGGGCTTCCAGCGCCCGCAGTGTCAACCCCAGTCCTCCCAACGAAAAACTGGTCGACAACCACACGCACAAGGCGCCGGTCAGCCCGATCTTGTTCACCACCTCCAACCCCACAAAAACCAGCGCCGAGTGACTCAAGAAGAGATAGCAGAAAAACCGCCGCGCCTCCGTTTGCACCAGTGCCATTCCCGCGGCATACACCACCGTCGCGAGCGAAATCAAACCGATGCTTTGCAGAACCCAATCGGGGGCCACCGGCAGCACCAGCCTCACCGCGGCGTAGGCACCCGTCAAGGGCAGGACAAACAGCAGCGCCGTCCCGAACGTGGCGTTCTCGAACAGATCGCTCATCCAGCAGTGGACGGGAATCATGCCGCTGCGAATCAGGATCGCCGCCAGCAACGGACCGATGGCCCACCAGGAATGGACCGGCCCCTCTCCCTCCGCTTCGGCAAAGCCCCAGCCGACGAACATCAATCCCACGAACGCCAGCATATGCACCAGGAAGATCCGCGTCGATCGCCCCCGCGCGCGCAACTCCAGGTAGGGAGGGATGACTCCCAGCGCCAGGAGTAGGACGATCAGCCAGCGCGTCGTCGAGGCAAACGTCATCAGGCGGATTCCCTCGGATATGAGCGACGACGCAAACGAAAACCGGCGGAGCTTCGTCTTCTGCGTGGCCAGCGTCGTCAGGAAGTAGAGCAGCGCCACCATCGGCACCAGGGGGGCGCTGAACTCGTCCATCAGCAGCCACCGCGATCCGGTGATCCAGGTCAAGACATCCCACCGGTCGGTCGCCTCCGTGGCCCCCAGCCAGGCAAAATCGAGCCAGGCCGCCGTCGCGCACACCAGCGTCAACCCCGACAATCGAACGCACCAGCGCCGCGCGCGGGGAGGATGCCGGATGCGGGCCACGAGCGCTCCGCCCAAAAGCGGGATCAAGACCGTCAGTTCCAGCCAGGGGAGATGCAATTGACTCATAGCAGGTCTTCGAACACTTCGCCGGATGGTTGTACCTGGTCCGACTCACGAGAGCGTCCTCCCGACAGCAAGTCGGTCCAGCGACGTTCCCACCGATCGCAGGTTCGAAAGCACCACAGCACGGGCGCTACGACGTAATCTCCCAGCCAGGCATCGAGGTAGCCTCGCTCCAAAAAAAACCGGTAAAACCAAAGTGGGAGCCGGCGTCCGGCAAGGGGGGGCTCCACCCCTCCCGGCAGGCGCGCGCCCAGAGCGTTCTCCATCGAACGGTAGTCCTGCAGCAGCGTCGGCGCCCTGACAAATTGCAGCGTCCGCAGGCAGCCATGTCCGAGAATATGCACCAGCGCGACATACCGCAGCCCCAAACCGATTTCCGCCACGATGATCCCCACCTGGGTGAGCGAGGCGAAGCAGAGGGCCGACTTGATATCGGTCTGCACTCGCCCTGCCCCGGCGGCCAGGACCGCCGTCGCCAGTCCCAAAGCGACGATCAACACCTGCAAGAGCGGGGAAAGCTGGATGAGCGGACTGGCCCGAAGCAGCAAAAACGCCCCCAGGTGAACCGACAGCGCGCCGTAGAACACGGCGCTGGAGGGGGTCGGTCCCTCCATGGCCCGCGGCAACCACCCTGAAAATGGAACCAGCGCGGACTTTCCCGCGGCCGCCACCAGCAGCAACAGTCCCACGACCGTCGCCTGGTGCGCGGTGACGTCCACCTCTCCCAATGGCCAGCCCAGACTCTCGGGGCCGGTTCCCATGAGCTTGTCGAAGTCTCCCTCGCCGGTCAGGTGATGGAGCGTGATGGCCGCCACGAGGAGCGCGGCGTCCGCGATGCGATACACCGACCAGACCCGCAATCCGTTGCGGACCGGCGCGGGGCGCTCCTGGAAAAAAGCGACCAGCAGCGCCGACGACAACCCAACCAGTTCCCAACCGGAAAACAACGTCTCGATCGTTCCCGACAGGGAGGTCACCACCATGCCCAGAAGGAACAGGGAGTACAGCACGAAGAAGCGGGTGAAACCCGGCTCGCGATGCAGGTAGCGGCTGGCGAACGCGCCGATCGTCCCGCACAGCACGAAGGACAGAATTACAAACGGGACTGACAGTCGATCGAAGACAAACTTCAGCGAGAAGTGAAAGTGTTCGACCTCGACCCAATTGGGCAACTGAATGGGAACGTGGCGACTCCCGCCGGTGAGCATCAAGCCCAGCACCCCCAGCGCGGCGACCAATCCGACGAATATCGAGGCCTGCACGCTCGCCACGATGGCGCGTTCCGAAAGCCTCCGTCCCAGCAGCGCGGGAAACCCCAGCACGCACAGCAAAACCAGGGGCGCGCCGGGAACGATCAATCCCAGGATCTCAATCAGCGAGAGGTGATCGAACATGGAGCGTGTCGGGGGCGAAGGTCAGCGGGCGATTTCAGCAAAGTCCAGGTGATCGCGCCGGCCGCGATACCAGTCCGCGGACGAGGCAGCCACCGGCAAACGGCTCGACGCGGGAGGATGCGGATGAAACTCGCCATCATGGAACCACTCGAGCGCCGTGGAACTGGGGGCGAGCACGGCCAGTTGCACCCAGCCGTTGCGGCACAATGCGCCGATGGCCGGTTGCCGGTCCATGATCTGCCGCATGGCGTCGGCGGTGGTCTCGATCACAAACAACAAGCGGACCGGCTCGTGAATCTCCACCATTTGCCACGGCAGGCCGGTCCGCAAATCGCTGGCGGCGCCATCCATGACTCCCAGGAGCGAGGTGACGTTGTGCGGCAATTTCGTCCCACATCCCCAGCCCGGCGAATCGACGTAGGAAAAGTAATACTCGAGATTGATGCCGGCGCAGACCGGAAACACCGCCTGCAGAATGCGGGTCAGGATCAGCCGGTCGGAGGTGTCCTGGGTGGGATCATAGGAGACCAAAAACGCGCGGCGGTCCAGGAACAATCCGCGGGTCCGCTGGCGACGGCCGACAATGCACAGGGCGTTGGTGGCGTGCCCGCATTCCGGACGGGTTTGCGCCAGATCCTCAGCGCGCTGCTCAACGTGACGTCGGGCCTCGGCCGGCGTGAGGGTCAACGGTGCCGACTGAAACCGGCGGCAACGTTCGTGGGCGTTGCGGTCGCAGGCCGCCTCCAAATGCCCGGCCGCCGTTTCGAACGCCGCGCGATGCCACAGCGGGAGGGCGTCGAGGTCGTAGTAGGTGATCGAGTCATTACAGGTGTTGTGCCATCCGCCGACGAAGACGGTTTCATGCGGGATCGTGAGGCCATGCTTCCAGAGGCGTTCGCGGACGCGGGGATCGTTGAGCATCTGCGCCAGCGACCGGGCGTTGGGGCCCCCTGCTCCTCCGCCGCAAGCGCCGCAGTTGTAAGCCGAATTGTGCGGATTGTTCAGGCTGTTGGAGCCATGTCCCACGACCAGCACCAGCGGGCTGAAGTTCCCGGTCAGACCAATGTCGCGCAGCAGTCGTTCGCCGCATTGCGCCATTTCGTCGACGCTGAAGCCCAGATGGTCCCCGTCCGGGCCCGGTGAGGGGAGCGTCCGCTCCAGTTGCAGTTCCGTCAGCGGAGGGGGAGCCACCAGCCGCCCCGCCATCCGCCGGATCCGCGCCGTCAATCGTGGAAACAGAATCCGCGCCACAAGCGGAACCGACGCCAGAATTCCCAACCCGGCTGTCAACAGCGCGCCGCCGGTGAACCCCCGGCTCCCAACGTGAATCTGATGCGTGGCGCGACCCAGCGC
>JBJXGA010000463.1:0-6638 GCA_046152955.1 Planctomycetales bacterium
AAGACGGGGCGTTGCGAGCGGCTGAAATTGAGAGCCGATCGAATGTGTTTGCGAGCATTTGCCTCATCGTCCTTGGCCCCACCTGAATCGACTGCGACCTGTCGATGGTACGGATTGCCATGACTGCCATCGTTGTCGCTGGCTTCGCGGGATGCGGTTCTCCATCAGTGCGATCGAAACCGCCGACCCGAGTGTCTGTCGAGCAGGTGGAGCGTCAACTCAACGATGAAATTCGGGATGGAATGACCGTCGAGGATGCGGCGGTGGCATTGCAACATGCCGGAATTGAAGTACCGAACGCGATTCCCAACGGAAAGTCTCGACACACGGTGATGATCCCTGGGCCGTCTCCGGTGAGCTTTCGTGTGGTGGTCACTCTGGAGGTTCAGGCTGGGTATGTCCGAGAGCACCTCGTCGATATCCAGGGATTTGGGCCATGACTCGACGGTGAGCGTCGTCCGACTACCACAAGGTATACCCGCCATCGATGACCAGCGTGGCGCCGGTCATGTAGCGTGAGGCGTCGCTGGCGAGGTAGACCGCCAGGGGGCCCAGATCTTCCGGCTGCCCGAACTCGCCGGCGGGAATCTGGGATTTGAACGTGTCGATCATTTCCGGATTGAGTTTGGCCCACCGCTGATTGGGCTCGGTCATGAAGCCGCCGGGAGCGATGGCGTTGACGGTCACGCGGTGCGGCGCCCAATCGGCCGCCGTGGCGCGGGTGAAGGCGATGACAGCCGCCTTGCTGGTCTCGTAGCTGCGTCCCCCGATCCCGCGATTGGCCACCAGTCCGGAAATCGAAGCCACGTTGATCACCCGCCCTCCCTGTGCGCGGGCCAGCATGGCGCCCCCAATCAGTTTCGTACACAAAAAGGTACTCGTCAGATTGAGATCCAAAATCGACTGCCACTGATCGAGCGGGAGCTCCGCCGTGGGGATGTCGATCCGTCGGCCACCGACGTTGTTGATCAGAATGTCGATCGGACCATGCTCCGCCAGTGCGGTCGTGCAGGCCCGTTCGGCCTCTGCGGGGATTCCCACGTCGGCGACGATGATCGCCGAGTCACGCCCGCGACTTCGAATGTCGGCCGCCGTTTGTTCCAGGCTGGCCTGGTCCCGACCGACGAGAATCACGTCAGCACCCGCTTCAGCGATCGCCAGGGCCATCTCGCGGCCCAGTCCGCGGCTCCCCCCGGTAATGAACAACTTCTTGCCGTCCAGACGAAAGCGGTCGAGAACATTCATGGATTGATTGACTCCCTGGTGATTGGTTCGTCGCCGGGTTCATCGTCCGGCTGGTCGTCGGTGATCACGATCGGTTCGGCGTCCAGCGCCAAAGTGCCCTCCGCTCCCCCGGCTTTGCGAAACAAGTGAACTTCCATACTGGAATAGACCAGCACCCGCTCGCGGCGCCAGGTGGCGGGGATTTCAATTTGCGTATCTCGGGCGCAGCGAAAGACCAGCAGTGCTCCCGGTGCCGAAATCCCGTCGCGGGACAATCGCTCCAGCGAGCGGTAAAGCATCGTCCCCGCTTTGAGGCGCGTCGCGTAGAGATAAGGCGGGTCGAAGAAGACCACGTCGAACGGCAGGAACTCCGGTTTCCCGTGCGGACGAAACGAGCATTTGGAGGCATCGGCCCTCCAACACATCGTCTCCTCCTCGGCTTTCAGTCGCGCGACGTTTTCCTTGAGCAAATCGAACGCGACGCGGTCGTTGTCAATGAACAGGACGCTCCGGGCGCCGCGGCTGAGCGCCTCCAGGCCAATCGTCCCGGTTCCCGAAAAAATATCGGCGACGCGCGCTCCCTCCAACTCCGGCTGCAGTCGATCGAACAGCGCCACTTTGACCCGCGCCGTAATGGGCCGCGTCTTTTCCCCTGGACTCGATTCGAGTTTCCGATGCCGGTACTTTCCCGCGATGATCTGCATCATGCCATGTTAGCAAGTTGTCGGGAAAACGCACGGAGGACGGCAGTAGCCACGTTCGCCACAACCTGGGCCCAGGAGTGGTCACTCACCGGCCAGCTTACGCTGGGCCGTTCGCCGTTGACGGGTGAGCCCGTGAATCCGGGCATTTAGCGGCGCGGCGAGGTCAATCGCCGCGGAGCGATCTTGGCCGCCAACTCGTCGTTGGCGGCGAAGAGAGCCGGAGTCCCTCCGGTGTGGATGAAGACGACTTTTTCCCCCGGACGGCGGCGACCGGTGCGGATCGCGTCGATCAGGGCGGCCATCGCCTTGCCGCCATAGTAGGGGTCCAGAAGAACTCCCTCGGTCCGCGCCAGTAGGGCGATCGCCTCCAGGCCGCCGGCGGAGCACTCGCCGTAGTCCGGGCCGATATAATCCATCGTCACCGCCACGTCGTCGCGGGTGATCCCCAACTCCAGGCCGCACAGTTTTCCCGCTTCGTCGGCGATATGGGCCATGTCCGCCTGCGTATCCCACGGCCAGTTGATCGGCGCCACGCTGAGGACCGGGCAACGCATTCCGAGCGCCTTGTGCCCCATCACGACGCCGGCACCGGTGGAACCGGCGGAACTCACATAGAGCGCGTCCGGTTCGAATCCCGCGGCACGCGACTGCTCGACGATCTCCGCGACGCACAACGCATAGCTCACGGCCGCCAGCGGCTTCACCTTGTGGCGGTCCCAGGAATAGACTTTGCGTCCCTGGGCCGCATGCTGCGCGGCCTCCTGCGCGATCCGATCGTCCAGGTCGACGCCGATCTTCTCTTCGACGATGTCAACGTGCGCTCCGACCAGATGGTCCAGCAACAGGTTCCCCTGGATCGGATCGGGACCATCGGGGGGACTGCCGCGCCCCAGCACGAGGTGGATGTCCAACCCCGCTTTGGCGCAGGCGGCGGCGGTCTGGCGACAGTTGTTGCTTTGAATCCCGGCCCCCCAGACGATGATGTCGGCCCCCTGTTGCAGGGCATCGGCGATGAGGAACTCATTGTGTCGCGTCTTGTTCCCCCCCATGGCCAGTCCCGTGCAGTCGTCCCGCTTGAGGTAGATGTCCGGTCCTCCCAGCGTTTTGGAGAACCGTTCGCAGTATTCCAGCGGAGTCGGGAAGTGCCCCAGAGGAAACCGGGGGAGCGGGGCGATCGCGGCGCGGAGCTGAGCCGTCGTCAAAGGAGAGGAGGCTGAAGCCATGATGTTCCCACAGTGAGGAAGTTGAGCAGCGAACGAGCGCCCGGCCTTCAATTCTTTTCCAAGATCCACACGTTGCGGAAGTGGACCGGGTTGCTATGGTCCTGAAAGTAAATCGATCCCGGTTTCGATTCGTCCATCAATCCTCCTCCGCCATTGAACCGGGGGATCTCGTACTTGTCGTGAATCACGACGCCGTTGAGGCGAATCGTGGCGACCGCCGGTTTGATCTTTTTCCCTTCGCCGTCGAATTGCGCCATAGAGAATTCGACGTCGTAGGTCTGCCAGGTCAGCGGGGGGAGGCACATGTTGAGCGCCGGCTTGGCCATCGAGTAATACCCGCCGCACTCGTTGTTCTCGCCGGACAGTCCGAACGAGTCCAAAATCTGAAACTCATACTGGTCTCCCAGGTACATCCCGCTGTTCCCGCGTCCCTGTCCGCGATCGTAGGGTTGGTAGGGAGTCCGGAATTCCACATGCAGGGTGAAGTTCTTGAACGTCTTCTTCGTGCGGGTTCCAACCCCCAGCAGGTTTCCTTCCTGAATCCGGCCTCCCTGCCACTGTTCGAGGTTGGTTCCATCAAATAGAACCAACGCGCCGCTGGGGGGCTTGGCGCCGAGGGTCGGGGATTGCCGCTCGACGCGGCGGCAGTCAAGCGGCGCGTCATCGAGCGTTCCAGTCAAGCGTCCCTTGTCGATCCTGGCGGTGAAGTTCGTCCCCGTCAATTGGACGACTCCGTCTTTGGTCGTGCCACGGATCGGGAGCCGGGATCGGTCCCAGCCGGCCCCTGGGAGCCCCTTGGAGAAAATGGTCCCTTCAAACTGGCCGTCCCCCTGGGCAACCAGTTGAATTCCCACGGGGGCTTCTTTTCCCAGTTTCCCTTCATACTCTCCCTGGATTCGAAAATCGGCGCCAGCCTGAGTGGGATCGACATAGACTCTAGGTTTCGCCTCCTGCCCGACAACGAGGCAGGTCATGCCGAGCCAGAATCCAATTGAGAACGTCGCATTTCGCATCGCATCGGCTCCGGTGTCGCTTTCTGAGTCAGTCCCGCGGGACAGTCGTCGCCAATGTAATCGGTCGACTACGATCAGGCTACTGTTCGCTGCAATGAAAATTACAGTTCAGACGCCGCCTGTGGGCCCGCGTTATAGCAATATTGCGGAAACCAAAGCTTTATGGAGATCGGTTTCCAGTGGCGATCGATCTTGCAAATCTGGGAGGGCGTGCGAATTTGGGATGCTGGAAAGCCTTGAGATTCATTCCGGAGCTTTGGTTTAGCTAATCCATTCTATTTCGTGGCTTAGCTAATTCATTGCGGGTTTTGGCTTCAGGGCAATTGCCGATTGTTGCGACCGCACGTATAGTTTCCACCATATCGCAAATGGAATGCGAAGGAAGAACCCCCGAGACTGAAGCGAGGCGTTACGGCCTTGCCCGGGCGTTTTGCAAATCGCGGAAGAGGCTCGCTGTCGTTTCTCAGGTTTCGCCCTTCCACCTTCTGTTCTTGGTGCGTTTCTATTCCTTCTGTTCCGTTTTTTGGGGGTCCCATTGCCGTGCTGCTGAAATTCAAGCACTACCTGAATCGTCTCAATTCGCGTCTGATCTGGGAACGGAAATCGCGGCAGCGGCGTGTTACGCGGCGGGCTGTCTCTCATCTTGAGGTCTTCCCCGTCGCCGAGCAATTGGAAGAGCGGGCGCTCCTCGCCTCGGCGGGACAGATCAATGGATTCGTATACCTCGACGCGGGGAATGATGGCGGCCGATACGGGGACGCACCCATCGTCGGCGCGTCGTTGACTCTGACCGGGACGACTTCGCTGGGGGCGGCGATCACTCGCACCGCGACTACCGGTGCCGACGGAAGCTACCGTTTCTCAAACTTGCCCGCCTCCAACACGCAAGGCTACAGGATCACCGAGACGCAGCCTGCCGGTTATCTTGACGGTAAGGACAAACTGGGAACCTTGGGGGGAAACGCCACGGTCAACGATGTCTTTTCGAGAATCGTCGTCGGCTTGGGGACCACCGGTCAGGAATACAATTTCGGCGAGTTGCTTCCGGCCCAGATCAACGGCTTCGTTTACTCTGACCCGAACAACGACGGAGTCTTTCAGCCCACGGAGTCCGGAATTGCCGGGGCGACGGTCACGTTGACTGGGACCAACGACCTGGGAGCCGCGGTCAATCTGACCGCCCCTTTGACCGGGAGCAGCGGTGCTTACAATTTTTCGAACTTGCGCCCGGGTACCTATACCATCACGGAAACGCAGCCGGCTGGATACCTGGACGGCAAGGACACCCGTGGCACGGTCTCGAATGGCGGTTTGATCGGATCGCAAGCCAACGACAAGTTCATCAATTTGGGACTCAACTCGGGAAGCGTCGCTCAGAATTATTTGTTCGGAGAACTGCTCCCGGCCTCGATCGGAGATTTCGTCTGGCGTGACACCAATACCGACGGCATCCAGGATCCGGGCGAGCCGGGTTTGGCCGGCGTGACCGTGACGCTCTACACGAGCGCCAACGTGCAGGTGGGAAGCCCGACGGTGACTGACGCCAACGGACTGTATGCGTTTGCGAACTTGTATCCGGGCAACTACTACGTCATCTTTACCCCCCCCGCCGGGCAAGTGGTCGCGAGCCAGTTCCAGGGGGGTGATCCGACCAAAGACAGCAACGCCGACGCGACGGGCAAGAGCGATACATTCACGCTGGTCGCCGGGGCAAGCAATCCCACGATCGACGCCGGATTCCTTCCGATCGACTTGTCGCTGACGAAGTCGGTTGACGACTCAACGCCGACGATCGGGAGTAACGTCGTTTTCACCATCACGGTGAGCAATGCTCTGGGCTTCAGTGCGGCGACCGGTGTGACTGTCCGCGACGTTTTGCCGGGCGGGCTGACGTATGTCTCCGACGACGCCGGAGGCGCCTACGACAATGGAACCGGGATTTGGACGGTCGGAACGCTCTCGCCAGGCGGGAATGCCACGCTGCACATCACCGCCACGGTCACTACCGGCGAAACCAAGAACAACCTGGCGCAAGTGCAATCCGCCAATCAGACTGATTATGACTCGACCCCCGGCAATGCTCCTGGGGTCCATCAGGACGATGACGCGACCGCCAGCCTGACCCCCTCGGCGAGCATCGGCGATTACGTCTGGCGCGACACCGACAACGACGGCATCCAGGACTTGGGCGAAGCGGGAATCTCCGGCGTTACCGTCACCCTGTTCACCAGCGCCAACGTGCAAGTCGGCAGCGCTACTGTGACGGACGCCAATGGACAGTATACGTTCTCGGACATCGATCCGGGGAATTACTATGGCAGAGCGAAAAAATAACCTTTACAATTTGCTATTGGTGATTGTTGCGGAATATGCGAAGACTGGCGCATGCAAGATGCGAAAGCCGAGGCACGGATCCGCCGCAAGTTTCGTTTGGTCGCTGTCGAATTGGACGAGCGGAGACGAAGGCAATGGGC
>JBJXGA010000483.1:0-27452 GCA_046152955.1 Planctomycetales bacterium
ATGGGTGAAATACTTAAAACCATTTCCAACCCTACCTCACGCTGAGGCATCCCCTCGCTTTCTCCAGAACCTGGAGTTCGAACCCTCGACCTTTCAATAGCCAACTGGGCTTCGATATCGGACGCCTTCAGCGTCCTTGGGCCGAGTGCGGAGCCTGCGCCGCTCGACTCGGCCCACCGGTGCCGTGCACAACGTCGCACGACTCTCCGAGTCGTGTCTGTGTTGCAGCGCGCGGAGCGTGCGCCGTTACCAACGAGAAGACACGGCCCGCGTCACTAACGCCAATGGCGCTAAATCACCAAGTCCAGGAGACACGGCCGGTACAAACAACGCCAAAGGCGTTGAATAACAAAGGGTTGCTGCCGCAGGCAGCTACCCTGGGTACAGCCCCCTCCATTCACGAGGCCCCTGTAGGGGGCCAACCGTCGGCAATTGCCGGCCAACCGCCGTCTGGAACAAAAACACCAATTCTGAACCCGGCAATGCCGCGATCACTGGCACTCTGTCGTGCGCCCCACCAACGCGGATCAAGTCAGCGAGTTCTTTCGGCGGCGGACGCTCATGCACACCATGCGGTATCACGCGCACGACAAGACCAGCGGAACAGGCCATCTTTATCAGGGGCGATTCAAAACGTTTCCGATTCAGAACGATGCTCATCTGCTGACGGTCATGCGGTATGTCGAGCGAAATCCCGTACGTGCCAATTTCACGGACTTCGCCGAAGACTGGGAATGGAGTTCCGCCTGCCTTCGGCGCAGACCTGCGAGTGCGCGCCGCTGGCTGTCCAATCCGAACGATCCACCTCTTCCTCGACTTTGGTTAAACTGGGTCAACAACGCCGAGACCGAACCAGAACTCAACGCACTCCGGCCCTGCGTCCGGATGACACACCAACCCGCAGCGCAAGCGCGGAAGGACGGCCCACTTTCCCTCGCTTGCGCTTCGGGTAGGTATTCAACGTGGTGCTGGCAACTCGCCCCACAGCATGAGTAATCCAGGTCGTTGGGCGTGGCTCGCCTGACCCACCGTGGCCCACCAGCCCAGTCCGGCATCGTGATTCATCCTCAAACTCAAACGATCACTCAGTTTGCGGCAATTCCCCCGCGTCCGAACCACGTGCCCCACCAGATGGCCCAGCACGTGACCCATCAGATGGCCTACCAGATGGTCACCCACCGGTTGGCGCACCACTCCGTGAACGGTGTGGGGCAGCTCTGGCCGGCGCAAAAGTCAGGCGCGGACGTGAGGTGAATCGATCCTGCAATAGTTCCGCTGGCAGACGGAGAATGCACCTCCTCACCGATCCGCACCCCCCGTTGGCCTTGTGCCAGCGGAGGCCTGTCTGGCAGCTACACACATGCCTGACACCTGGTTTCCCGCGCTCATGAACCTCTGCCCCCCTCCCCGCCGCGGCACAGCATTTTCTCGCGCTCCAACGGTAATCGCGGCGGGGAGGGGGGCAGAGGTTCTACACGTGGGATCATTCTCAATGGAGTTTCGGTCTAGCCAGCGAATCTTTCGCTCCAGCGGCACCAGGACGCTGAAGGCGTCCAAAATCGAAGCCCAGGGTTGCTGCCGCAGGCCGCTACCCTGGGTACAGCCCCCTCCATTCACCAGGCCCCTGTAGGGGGCCAACCATCGGCAATTGCCGGCCAACCGCCGTCTGGAACAAAAGCACCAATTGGGAAACCGGCAATGCCGCAATCACTTGCGCAAATCGGTTTGCACTCCATCGAACACCAGGACGCCACGAATTGGTCCACGACGAATTCCGCAGCGAGTTGCGGAGGTGCGAAATCGAATCGGACGAACGGTCCGTGTGGGTTTCGAATTCACCCTGGCGAAACTCGCGGGTGGAATCCCTTCAGGATTCTTCGACTGTGTGGCGAGTATCCCAGGGTATCTGCCTGCGGCAGAAACCCTGGGCTTTGTTATTCAACGCCCTTGGCGTTGTTTCGGGGATACTCGTGATGGCGGACTGTGACGGAGCAGTCGCAATCGGGGTGGCTATGTTTACGAAAGGCCAAGGGGCGAAAAGGGATCTGTCGAGAATTGTCACCCCCTCGGGGGTGACGAACCAGATGACGAACCAGATGACGGAGCGGATGGGGGAGCGGATGGGGGACCAGATGACGGGGTGGTGCGCGCACAAGGTGGCGGTTTGGTGCGGAGTTCGTGGTTGCTGTTGGTGTCCGGCGTTCCCGGATTTCTGAGAAATCCGGCTTCACGGCTTCAGCTCGCTCGCCGCTCGCTTGACATTGCCGTGTATACTGATGTACAATATGGACGCGCTCGACACATCCTCACAGCCCGCGTATCATCAAAGGATGTAGCCGCTTGTCGGCGACTTCCCCCCGGTCCGGCCCTGAGTTGATCCGGCCCTTCCGGGAGCGTCCCCGGCGAGTGTTCGTTTGACGATCGCGGCCGGCGCACCGTGCGACCGACGCCAGATTCCTTTAGGGCAGAAATTCACCATGCGGCATCGGATGGGAATCCTGATCGTGGCGGCCGGACTGTTCTCCGCGGCGCCGCTTTTGGCCCAGGCCCCTCCCGCGGATACTACCGACCTGGCAGCGGTGATCGGCCAGCCGATCTCCCTTTCGATCCTTCCGGAGACGGTCCGGCTGCATGGGGCGCGGAGCATGCAGCAGGTGCTGGTCACCGGCCACTACGCCGACGGGAGCGAACGCGACTTGACGCGGTTCTGCACGTGGCAGGTGGGAGACCCGCGGTTGGCGAAAATTGGCCGCGGGGGACTGTTGCAGCCGCTCGCGTCCGGCGCTACGACTCTGACTGTGCAGGCCGGAACGCTCACCCGGCAGATTCCGATCGAGTTGGCCGGAATCGAAACGACTCGCCCGGTCAGCTTTCGCCACGAGTTCGTCGCGGCGCTCAACGTCGCGGGGTGCAACGCGGGGGCCTGTCATGGCATTCCCAGCGGTCGAGGTGGTTTTAAGCTCAGCCTGCGCGGTTACGATCCGGCCGCCGATTTCCTGGAACTGACGCATGCCTCGCTCGGTCGGCGGACCAACCCCTTTGATGGCGAAGCGAGTCTGATCCTGAAAAAAGGGCTCGGGCTCGTCCCGCACGAAGGGGGACCGCGGCTCCTCTCCACCAATCCCATCCCGCAACAGGTTTTTCGGGACTGGCTGACCGAGGGATTGCGCGACGATCCGGCCGGGTTGCCGGAGCTGACCAGAATCGAAGTGCTGCCGCATAGTCGCGTGCAATTGGCCCCGGCGCGCTGGCAGCAACTGGCGGTGTTGGCGCATTTCGCCGACGGGAGCGTGCGGGATGTGACGCGGCTGACCGCTTTCAGCAGCAGCGACGACCGGACGGCGGGAGTCGACCCCAATGGGCTGGTGGAATTGAAACAGGTGGGGGAAGCGGCGATCTTGTGCCGCTATCTGGGGATCATCGAATGTGCGCGCCTGACCTACCTGGAACCACGGACCGATTTCGTTTGGTCCGATCCCCCCGCTCACAACGATATCGACCGCCACGTCTTCGGGAAGCTCAAGCTGCTCAATATTCTTCCGGCGGAGCTGTGTACCGACCAGGAGTTTCTGCGGCGGGTGTATCTCGATCTGGGGGGCATCCTACCAACGCCGGATGAGTGCCGGCAGTTTCTGGCCGACCCCTCGCCGGACAAGCGCGCGCGGCTGATCGATCAGTTGCTGGATCGCCCGGAGTTCGCCGACCTGATGGCCTATCGGTGGCTGGACGTGCTGCGTTCCAATCGGCTCACGATCCAGATCAAAGGGAGTCAGGCCTACCACCAGTGGCTGCGAAGCCATTTCGAGCGCAATACCCCCTGGAACCGGGTTGTTCAGGAAATGTTGACTGCGGCGGGGAACACGTTCTCCAATCCGCCGGTCAATTATTTTCGTGGCCCGTACAACAACGGCGCGCCGGTCGTGAGCGAGCCGCAGACGCTGGCCGAAAGCACCGCGCAGTTGTTCTTTGGCATTCGCCTGCAATGCGCCAAGTGCCATAACCATCCGTTCGAGCGCTGGACGCAGAACGACTACTACCACATGGCGGCCTGGTTCGCGCAGCTCAAGGCCCGACCCGATGACGAGTTTCCGGGAACCCCCCCACAACCTTATCCGTGGCAATTGCGCGAGAACGCGCTCGTGATTTATTCCGCCGGGAGTGGTGACATCACCCATCCCCAGACCGGCCAGGTGATGGCCCCCAAGGTGCCGGGGCTTCCCGCTCCAGTGATTCCTCCCAGGGCGGACCGTCGCCGCCTGCTCGCGGATTTGGCCACCTCTCCTGAGAATCCGCACTTTGCCCGCGCCACGGTCAATCGCCTGTGGTATTACCTGCTGGGGCGCGGGATCGTCGATCCTCCCGATGACTTTCGCGACTCCAATCCGTCGGCCAACGACGCGCTCCTCGATTTTCTGGCGCGCGAGTTCATCGAGCATGGGTTCGACGTCAAGCACGTCGTGCGGCTGATCGCCAACTCGCGCACCTATCAACTCAGCCCCCACTCCCATCCGGCCAATGCCGAACCGGACGACAAATACTTTTCGCACGCCCTCGTCCAGCGCAAGCGGCTGACGGCGGAATTGCTTCTGGACGCGATCTGTGCCGCGACCGGAGCGCCCGAGGAGTTCACGGGAGTCCCTCCCGGAATGCGGGCGGCGCAACTTCCCGATGGACAGGTGATCTACACCGGGGGGCGGTATGCCTCCTGGGACCGGCATCCGTTTCTCAAGGCGTTCGGCCAACCGGCCCGCGAAGCGGTCTGTGAATGCGAACGCGAAAGTGATGTCAACCTGGCCCGCGCGCTGGAAATGCGGAACGGCGAGTTTGTGCTCGGCAAGCTGCGGATCCCCGACAATCGCCTGGGACGTTTGCTTGCCGCCGGGCGGACTGATTCGGAAGTGCTGACGGAGTTGTTCTTAGCCACTCTCTCTCGGCCGCCGCTCGAAGACGAAACCCGCTCGGTCCTCGCGCATTTGACGCAGGCCGCCGACCGGCGAACTGCCTGGGAAGAAATCCAGTGGGCGCTGCTCAACACCAACGAATTCCTGTTCCGACATTGAGGAACCAGTCATGCTGACCTTGCTCGGAAGCCACCGCCGGTTGTGTGATGGTTTGACCCGCCGCGAAACGCTCAAGGCGGGAGCCCTGTCGCTCCTGGGCGGAGCGTTCAACCTCCCCAGCCTGTGGGCGCTTGAAGCGGACAAACAGGTCCAGCCGGGCAAAGCCAAGAGCGTGATCCTGATGTATCTGCTTGGAGGGGCGCCCACACAGGACATGTACGATCTGAAGCCCAACGCTCCGGAGAAAATCCGCGGCGAGTTCAAGCCGATCGACACCAACGTCGCCGGCATCCAGATCGGCGAACTGTTGCCTTTGTCGGCTCAATGGATGCACCGCACGGCGATCGTCCGTTCGGTCAATCACAAAGCGGGATGCCACAATCCGCTCCCCAGCTACACCGGGTACGAGATCGCCCTGGCGGACATCACCAGCACCAAGGACACCTATCCCCCCAGCATGGGCTCCGTCTGCGAATACCTCCGCCCGGCAGACAAAGCCCTTCCAGACTATATCTATCTGCCCAACTATGCCGGTGCGGGAAACGCCGGAGGGACCGTCCGCTATCCGGGGCCTTATGCCGGTTTCATCGGCAAACGGTACGATCCGCTGTTTTCCGAATTCGACAAGACGAAGCACCGCACAATCGGCAAGATGAAAGTACTCGAAGGGGAGCCGTTCCTTTCTCGCAACACTCGGCTGGCCGACGGAATCACGCTCGACGCCCTGGAAAAACGCGAGACGTTGTTGCAGCAATTCAATCAAAACCAGCGGCGACTGGAGCGGCGCGGAGCGCTGGATGACGTCGATCGCCTGCAGCAACGGGCCTTGGGGCTGCTCACCTCCACTCGTCTCAAGGATGCCTTTGACCTGAGCACCGCCACCCCCGAGCTGCGCGATCGGTACGACCGGACGTTGTTTGGCGCCAGCGCGCTCATTGCCCGCCGACTGGTCGAAGCGGGAGTCCGATTCGTCAACGTCACGTGGGATTTTCCCGGCGACAATTCGTGGGATACGCACGTCGACAATTTCAATTGGCTGCGTGGCGCCCTGCCGTCGCTGGATCTCACCTACAGCGCGCTGTTGGAGGATCTGGAGGCGCACGGCCTGCTCGACGAGACGCTGGTCGTGGTCATGAGCGACATGGGACGCACGCCGCAGGTCAACGCCAACGCCGGCAGAGACCATTGGAGTTATGCCTATAGCGTGCTGTTTGCCGGCGCCGGAATCCGCGGGGGCACGGTGCATGGCGCGTCGGACGGCCACGCCGCCTATGTCAAGGACCGCCCCGTCAGTACCAGCGACATCTGCGCCACGATCTATCACCTGCTGGGGATCGACCCTGACATGAAGGTGTACGACAACGATCGCCCGGTCGCGATCGCTCATGGGGGACGCCCGATCACTGAGATTCTGGGATAGAGCACTTTGGGAAGTTGAAAACGGAAGTTGCCCCGGCCCCAACCCCGAGCTATGCTGGAAGGTGCAACCTTTCTCACTCTCTCCGCGAGCTCCCGGCATGTCCATGAGAACCCCGCTGATGATCGGGTGTTTTGCGCTGGTCGCCTCCCTCCTTCCGGTTGGTCTGGCGGCGCAGGACGCTTCGGGGGAAGCCCCCGCCGCTTCCCCTCCGGCGGCCCAGCCGGCGCCAGCGGCAATGACTCCCCCCACACTGGCCGCCGTGGTCGAGCATCTCTCCGCTGAGAGCCGCAGGAAGTTTGGCGATCTGCTGGCCGCGGACTGGAAGGACCGCCCGGAATGGGCCGACATGCTGATCGGACTGTTGCAGGGGGGAGGGATGGGTCCGGGGGCTGGTTGGTTCAAGCCGAGCCAAAAACGGTACGACTGGAAATGGCTCGCCGAGCGCTACGATCTCGACTCTGATGGGTCGATCACGCCGGACGAGTTGGTGCCCGAAACTGGTGGCTCAGAAGCACTGTTTACGCGGCTCGATCGGGACTACGACGGTCGCTTGCGGCCGGTGGATTTCGAGCACTTTGGGCGGCAGCAGGCGACTCCCCCGTTGATGATGAGCCAATTCCTGACGTCGTTATTTGACACCGACACGAACGGCCGCATCACTCCCGACGAATTGGAGTCGTTTTTGAAGCGGACCGACGCCGATCAGACCGGTTTTCTCACGGCGGACGACTTGCTTCGCGAATTCACGCAGGCGTTTTCCGATCCGGGAACGGGAGGGAACGACATGCCCCGTCCGGACCGGATGTTGCCGATGTTCTTCCGGGGGGAATTCGGCGTGCTGGAACCTGGTCCCGCGCTGGGAGACGAGGCGCCGGACTTTACCCTCCCGACGCATGATGGAAGCCGCGTGGTGACGCTCAAGGAATCGCGCGGCAAGCCGGTGATCCTGATCTTTGGGAGTTTTACCTGAGGCCCCTTCCGATCCCAGGCTGGGATCCTCGACAAGCTGTATGCCCGGTATCAGGGCCAGGCGGAAGTCTACGCCGTTTACATTCGCGAGGCGCACCCCTCGGACGGCTGGAAGATGAGTTCCAACGACCGTGTCGGAGTCACGGTGGCACAGCCCGCGACGCAAGCGGCGCGCAATCTGGTGGCCAGCCAATGTTGCCAAGCGCTGAACCTGTCGATGCCGCTTTTGGTCGATACGATCGACGACCAGGTGAACCGCGCCTACAGCGGTTTTCCCGATCGATTGTACCTGATCGATCGCGAAGGCAAGGTGGCCTACAAAGGGGGGCGTGGCCCGTTTGGCTACAAGCCGCGCGAACTCGAGCAGACGCTGCTCTTGATGCTGCTGGATGAAGCGCTCCGCGGCCAAACGGGGACGCCGGTGGCTTCCCCGACCAGTCCGGAGGACGGGAATGCAAGTCGGCCTACTCCGCCGGACGAAACAACCCCACCGGAAGACCTTCCGGATCGAGAATGATCGCCATCTGCTCGCCTTGGGGCAGAGTCTGCGGCGGCAGCACGACCTGTCCCCCCAGGCGAGTCGCGGTTTCGATCGTCGCTGCGAGATCTTTCACCTCTACAAAGAGTTGCACCAGGCTCTGTCCTTCCGGCGGACAGGGCCAGATGCCCCCCTGAATGCCGCGGCCGGCGCCGGTATCGATCGTCCGATAGCTCAGCGGATTGTCGGCGCTGATCTTCCAGTCGAAGAGCCTCCCATAGAATTCGGCAGCGCGATCGGGGTTCTTGGCAAGAATTTGAAACTGCGTAACGGGATTACTCATGGTTTTTCGCCTGGATTGGATGCAGAGTGGTGACGGGAAAGAAACACAGTTCCAAACGGTAGACGTCGTCGGCGGACTCGTCGCGGTCAATAATTGACAGAATCTCCGCCTGGCAGCGGGTCAAAGCGTCGACCACCGCCGGAACGCGGGCGGCCGACATGGCGACTGTGGTCGACGCCAAATGTGCCGCTGCGCCGACAGTCGGCGAGACAGCCGCCAGACGCTGCCAATGCGATTTCTCCATGAGCCGTTGCAGTGCCGCGCGAGTGAATTGTTCCGGCGTGATCGCCACATCGCCGCAGCGGTCGATCCAGCGAGTAGGCGATGCCATCTCGAGCAATCCCAGCCGCAGCAGCCTCTGGAGCGCCAGACAGACTTCGTCCGTAGAGATTCCCAGGCTGCGTGCGATCCAGCGCGTGTCTGGTCGGAATTCACGGACGTGAATCAGTTCCAGGATGGCGAAATGGTACCATTCAGAAATCGCCTGGGCCGTCTCTTGTGCCAACTGCCGAATTTCGCGGAGCGCGACCTGTTGTTCGAGGTCGTCGGGTTGTCCCGCATGTGACAGGAATCGCTCGATGGAGGCCCGATCCAGATTCAGATGGCCGGCAAAAGTCTCAATCGCACGGCGCGTGAGTGGGCGCTTCCCCCGCAGGATTTGCGACAATGTGGCATGATCCACTTCCAATTGTCTGGCAAATGCCCTGAGCGAATAGCGTCGATTCCGGGCGCAGCGCGCGGCCAATTCCGACTGCAAGAAGCTGCGGAACGAAACGGGCTCACGGGCCGACTCGGTTTGATTCTGGATCGACTTCATCCCCCAATTGTGAATCGGGAGCCAGTGAGAAACAACCACGCCCCCGGAAATCCGGGGCAGAATTTGCCCCGCCCCCAGTCACATGGTGTCATGCCGCGTGCCGCATTTCTCGCAGACCGGAAGCAGCGCGTGCCGGATGCCGTGGCACGCTCCGCATTCCTCAAACAATCCGGTGCCGCACATCGGGCAGGTGTAGGGTTGCTCGGCCTCGCTCGAAAGGCTCGTGGGCAGGTGCAGTTTCTTGACGCTGCGGCGAGTCCAGAACAGGTACTTGAGCGGCCCGCGGCGGATGGGGTAATCGCACACCGGACAAAGAAACGCCTCATATGCTTCGCGATATTGCTTGAGCAGCCAATCCGATTTGGGAAACCGGATCATGCGCAACAAATAAACCAACACCCGCAGCACGACCGCCAGGCAGGCCAGGATCAGGATGTACTTGAAATACCGCGCCGGAAAATACTCGTGCATGACGAGGGTGACCTTCGCCAGAACGGCGATCCCGAAGGCGTAAACCAGCGAGGAATAGACGCCGCTTCGGTGCTTCAGAAACAGCCAGACCGCTGCCAAAAGCAGTGGAGACAGGGCGGCCAGTTTGAGTGCGGCGATCTTCCAGTCGTGCCGCCGGGAAAGTTCCGCAAACTCCAGGAGGACAGGCGTCCGATTTTCCATCAACAACTTGTCGAGTTCGCGGCGCTGTTGCTGCAAATCGCGGAGCTGGCCGTTGAGACGCGACAGTTCCTCATTCAGTTCCTGGTACTGCTTCTGGTTGGCCAGGAACAGCGCTTCGCTCTCTGCCAGGGCGTTTTGTTCCTGGGCCGAAGGAGTCATCTCTCGCTGCAACGCCAGACGGTGGATCTCCAGCAACTGGTTCATCGTTTGCTGCGAATTGGCAGTGCTGTCGCGCAGAATCTCCTGCCTCCCTTTCTGCTCCAGGATCGTTCGTTCCAGCTCGGAAGTCTCCGTTTGCAGCGTCCCGGAGCGTTCCAGGAGTGCGGGGTCCATCAGCCGCGCCTCGACCGCGGCGTAGTCCGGACCAGGCCAGCTTCCGATGTCCTTCAGCACGAACCCGAGCAACCAATAGATAAGAACCGTCAGGACGACGGTAAACAAGTGGACCAGAAACCGGTGCGTCCAGGGCCCCTTGTTGCTGCGTTCGGGTTCGGGCATGCTCTATTCTCCAGATGTTGATCGTGGGCCGCGACAGTCGACTGCCACCCCAGAGTAATGAACCAGCAACCATTCAGGCGAGATTCGACGCAGGATATCACACTCAAAAATGGGCCTCGATATGCCGTTTGCACAAACGGCAGCGATTTTCTGCTCGTGGAGTACGGGAACTTGCTTTCCGGCCTGATTTGGTGCAGAGCGCACTCCTCAAGCGCGGCACTCGTGCGCCGATGATCAGATGCGACATTCGAAATCTCTTGACCGGCAGTGGATGTCCATCCCCAAAAAACAAAAAGCGGCGATGATTCGCCGCAGTCCAAGGGGGCGGAACCGGCGACTTTTCGCTATTCTTGGCGGCCAGTGTTGTCGGAAAGATGGCTCCTGGGCCGTCTTGCTCATCGGATTCTTGTCGAAGGAGTGCCATGCCCCCTCTGTCTCTGCTGTTCGCGCAGGACGCGAATCTCCCGCTGCACACTTTGGACCTCGTGATCCTCGTCTCCAGCGTTGTGGCCGTGACCCTCTTCGGCATGTACGTGGGACGCAAAGAGGAAGGGACGAGCGACTATTTTCTGGCGGGCAAAAGCGTCGCCTGGTGGGCGGTGGCCGGTTCGATCTTTGGCACGAACATCAGTTCGCACCATATGGTGGGCATGATGGGGGCGGGGCTGAAGGAGGGTTTCGCGCAGGCCAATTTCGAATTTGGTGCGATTTGCGGGTTGCTGGTGCTGTGTTATTTTTTTCTGCCGCTGTATCGCCACATGGGGGTTTACACCCTCTCGGAATTCCTGGGGCGCCGCTATGACGATCGCAGCCGGCTGTTGTACTCGATCACAAACATCGCGTTCCTCCTGATTCAGATGTGCGGCACGCTGATCCTGGGGGCGGTGACGGTCGAAACGCTGACCCAGGGGACCGACTACGCCGTCAGTTATGAGCTGGCGGTGTGGGGACTCTCGCTCGTCGCCGCCGCCTACACGGTGTTCGGCGGATTGAAGGCGGTGATTTACACAGATGTGGTGCAGAGTCTGCTGTTGCTCATTGGTTCATCGATCATCGCCGTTTTGGCGATCTGGCATCCCAACGTGGGGGGCATCTCCGGGCTGCTGGCGAAAGAACCGACCAAGTTCCACGTGTTCTTCGCCGCCGATCATCCGCAGCTCCCCTGGACCGGCGTCCTGACCGGATTGATGATCTTGCACTTCTATTATTGGGGGACGAATCAGTTCATGGTGCAGCGGGCGCTGGGGGCCAAGACCGGGTGGGACGGCCGGATGGGAATCATCGTGGCCGGGTTTTTCAAATTGCTGATCCCCTTTTTGTGCATCGTTCCGGGAATGGCGGCCGGCTACATTCTTACGATCGATGCCCAGACCCAGAGCGACACCGCCTTCGCCGCTCTAACCCGCACGCTGGTACCGGCCGGTTACGGTTTGACCGGCCTGGTGATGGCCGGGCTGGTCGGCGGGATTCTCTCCACGATCGATTCGATGATGAATTCCACAGCGACGCTATTTACGTTTGACATCTACCAGAAGTACGTCCGTCCCGACGCGTCGGAACAGCGGCTGATCTGGGTGGGGCGCGTGGCAATGACGGTGCTGGTGGGGATCGCCATCTGGCTATCGCTGCAGTTCGGAGAAACCAAGGGGGGAATCTTCAACCAGATGGCCGACTACAACGCCTACCTGGTGCCGGGGGTCTTGGTGGCCTTTTTGGCGGGGATCTTCCAGCGGAGCGTCACTCCGACCGGTGCGGTGGCGTGCATCCTCGCGGGACCGATCACGTCGGTGCTGTTCGAACAGGGAGCGGCCCGGCTGTTCCAGCACAGCCTGCAGGCGTTTCACCGGGCAGGGCTGGCGGCAGCCGCCAGCTATCTGGTCCTGCTCCTGGTGAGCCTGGGGACCGCCTCCGAGCGGAGCGCTGAACGGGAGCAATACCTGTGGTGGACGTATCGGCAGAACCCCGCCGACGACAGTCCGATTCCTCCCCCGTGGTGGAAAAGCGATCGCACCTGGGCGGCAATCCTCGTCGCGTGTACCCTCTGGCTCTGCTGGTACTTCGCCTGAAACGGCTGTCGCCGAAACAAGGGAATAGCCAATGGCACCTGATCATGGTCTGAACGATGGAGTCCGCCGCGAGGCCCGGAGGGATGCGGGGATGACCGACTGTTCAAAAAACCGCAATCGGTTCACCGGCGGTTTGGATTGCCACCGGGCGGCTTTGGCGATCGATCAAGAGCGCGTGAGGATCGACCCCGAGGGCGCGGTAGACTGTGGCGACAGCATCTGCAGGAGAGTACGTTCGCGTCCGACAATAGCCGCCGATGGCG
This sequence comes from Planctomycetales bacterium, assembly GCA_046152955.1. Classification (GTDB taxonomy): domain Bacteria; phylum Planctomycetota; class Planctomycetia; order Planctomycetales; family Planctomycetaceae; genus SIAF01. Next base: position 12,587 of record JBJXGA010000483.1, read on the forward strand.
TCGGTTGCGCCCAGCACCTGTCCCCCTTGCACACCCCCGCCGGCGAAGAAGATCGAACCGGAGTAGCCCCAGTGGTCACGCCCCCCTTCGGGGTTGATCTTGGGAGTTCGGCCGAATTCCGTGAAGTACACCACCAGCGTGCGCGCCAGCCGCCCCGACTGGGCCAGGTCCTCCAGCAGTGCGGCAAACGCCTGATCGACGGCGGGGAGGTGGTAAGGCACCTTGCACATTTTCCAGATGTGGGGCTGGTTCTGGACCGGAGCGCAGTGGTTGTCCCACAGGTTGTTGTACTCTCCCCAGTCGTAGCCGTAATCCACCATCACGAACCGAGCGTCGGCATCGATCAGGCGTCGGGCCAAAAGGCATCGCTGTCCGATCTTGCTCATCCCGTATTTCTGCCGCGCCTCGTCGCGCTCCTGCCGAAGGTCGAATGCCTGCCGCACTTTGTGGGAAGTCAAAAGTTCCGCCGCCCGGCCATAAAGCTGCTCCATGCCCGACTGCCGTGCGGCCCGCTCCGAGGAGGCCAGGAGCCCTTCCACTTGTTCGCGCAGCGTCTGTCGGCGTTGGAACCGGTCGGCTGAAACCCCTTCGGGAAATCCGAGATCGCGGACCTGAAAATCGGGCTTGCGCGGCTCTCCCATCGTGCAGAAGGGGGCAAACTGCTGCCCCAGATACGCCGGAACGAACATGTCGGTATCGGGGGGACCAGGGCGAGTCGAACCCGGCACGGCAATGTATCCCGGCAAACCGCCGGTCGCTCCCAGTTGATGATGGATCACGCAGCCGAAATTGGGTTCGCTCAAAATTCCGCCGGGCAACACGGTCCGCCCCGAGAGAGCATACGCCTGGCCCTCAAAATGGTCGTTGGTTCCGGCGGCATAGCTGCGAATCAGGGCGATCTTGTCCATGTGCCGCGCCAGGCTGGGCAAGACTTCTGCAAAGCGGATTCCCGGGACGTTGGTCTCAATCGCTTGAATGGGACCGCGGACTTCTTCGGGTGCTTCGGGTTTGGGATCGAACGACTCGTGATGGGTCACTCCCCCCGGCAACCAGAGGAACAAGACCTGATCCGCAGTCGCGTCCCGCGCGGGAGACGGTGCGGCCGAGCCTCGGACTCCCAAGAGCTGCGCTGCCGTCGCCGCCAGTGTCACCCCGCCAAATCGCAGAAAACTACGACGGCGCAGGGCGAACGGAGTGGGGTGTCGATGTTGGCTTGCATAATCAGTCATGGACCACCTCCAGCACACGAATTGCCGCGGTTCCGCAGCCCCGGAATACAACGGGCATTCCATAAAGTATCGTCTATGATTTCCCGTCGCAAGCGGCAATTCGAACGGGCCAATGCGAATGGCTGATGGGGGTGAATGCCGACCCCCGGCAACTGGACTGTGATAAATTGGACAAACCAGTCAATCTTTTCCTATCAGTCAGCGGTCCGGGGCGCCGATTTCGGCGGTTGACTGATCCGGGAATCTGACTCAGCCCGATATTCCAGGTAACTAAATTCGTTACAGCTTTCGCAACGCGAATTCCCGTCACGATTGGTTCCTCTGGAACGGGCAGATCATGCGTCGACTTTCCCTGGCCTTGTTGTTCCTGTCCCTTTTTTCGGCAGGCTGCCATTCCACTGGGTGTTGCTGGTTCCAGAAGTGCCACGATCCGAACGACGCGGACGACGACTGCTATTGCTGCACCGACGGAAGCGAATCGCATCGCTACCGTCCGCCAGGACCGTGGTGGACCCGCCCCGATTGCGGATGTCCGAAAAAGTGCCGTCGCTACCAGCTCTGGAGAAGCGGCGTCTGCCAGGAAGCCAAAGAGACCGTGAACTACACCTACACGGAACTTCCCTGCGACGACGATCCTCAAATGGAATGGGTGAATCAGTAATCCCCCCCGCCCGCTTGCCCCGCTTCGGGATGGCTCTCATAATGGCGCCCTTGCCAGATTGAGCCAATGATTCCCCGACGCCGAGGGTGCTGATGGACGGACCGTACCGTATTGCCGACACGCGCCAGATCATTTCTCCGGCGCTCGTCCTGTACAAGGACTTGATGGAGGCAAATTTCGACCGGATGGTGGCGATCGCCGGAAACGCCGCCCGTCTGCGCCCCCATTGCAAAACGCACAAGATGGCGCAGGTGACGCAGTTTGAATTGTCGCGCGGGATCGCGCGACACAAGTGCGCCACATTTGCCGAGGCGGAAATGCTGGCGGAGGCCGGGGTGCAGGATATTTTCCTGTCGTACAATCTGGTCGGGCCGAATATCGATCGGGCCGTCGCCTTTCGTCGAAAGTTTCCCCGCGTCGTGTTACGGGTCCAGGCCGACCATCCCGGTCCGATTGCCGCGTTGGGACAGGCGATGTCGGCGGCCGGACAATCGGTGGATGTCCTTTTGGACCTGGACGTCGGACAGCATCGGACCGGCATCGAACCCGGTTCCGCCGCCAGAGAACTGTATCGCACGATCGCCGGAACTCCTGGATTGACCGCCGGGGGCTTGCACGTTTACGACGGGCACCAGCATCAAAAATCCCGTGCGGAGCGTGCCGCGGCGATCGACACCGAATGGGTGCGGGTCGTGGCACTGCGGGATGAGCTGGTGCGCGAGGGGTTGCCGGTTCCGCGAATCGTGTGCGGTGGCACCGGTTCGTTTCCCGTGTACGCCGAAAAGCAGGATCCGACAATCGAATTGAGCCCCGGTACCTGTGTCTTCAACGACGCCGGTTACAGCGAGACGTTTCCCGATCTGGTGTTCACGCCAGCGGTGGCGATCCTCACGCGGGTGATCAGTCGCCCCGCGGCGGACCGCGTGACGCTCGATTTGGGTTATAAGGCGGTCGCCTCCGATCCCCCCGTCGGCAAGCGTCTGATTCTGCCCGACTTGCCGGACGCCGAGCAGGTGTTGCAGAACGAGGAGCATCTGGTGCTCCGCACGCCGCGCGCGGGTGAGTTCCAGCCGGGAGACGAGTTGTACGCCATTCCACGCCACATCTGCCCCTCGATTGCGCTGCACAAACAGGTTTGGGTGGTGGCCGGGGGCCAATTGGTTGATCGCTGGGACGTGGCGGCCCGCGACCGGTGGCTGACGATTTGAACCTGTGGCAAAATCAGAACGCGTTCGACAAACTTCCACGGTGTCCGTAGAGCAAGGAGCAACCATGTCCATTCAATCTCGATTCCTGTCCCGGTGTGTCAGGCTGTGCCTGGCGGCCGCGCTGCCGCTGTTGTCTGTCGGCTTGTCGGCTGGGCAAGCGCAAGAGCCTCAGCCGATCCGGGCGCTGCTGGTCCTGGGGGGATGTTGCCACGATTACAAAGAGCAGCAGAAGCTGCTCACGCAAGGCATCTCGGCCCGCGCCAATGTCCAATGGGTCATCAGTTACGACCCCGATACGGGAACCAAGCACCTCAACCCGTGGTACGAAAAGGAAGACTGGGCCAAAGGCTTTGACGTGATCGTGCATGACGAATGCTGCTCCGACGTAAACGACCTTAAGACGGTCGAGAAGATCCTGAAGCCACACCGCGACGGGCTGCCGGGGGTGATCCTGCACTGTGGAATCCACAGCTACCGCACGGAAGGTTATCCCAAGAGCACCCCCTGGTTCGATTTCACGGGGCTGGCCAGCACCGGTCACGGGCCGCAAGTCCCGATCGACGTGACGATTGTCGACTCGGAAAATCCGATCACCAAGGGGATGAAGAACTGGAAGACGCAAAACGAAGAATTGTACAACAATTCGGCCGGTCGTTTGCTGGAAACGGCGCTCCCCCTGGCCACCGGCAAGCAGAGCTGGAAATCGGACAAGGGAGAAGCGCAGCAGGCCGAGGCGGTGTGCGTCTGGACAAACCGCTACAATGGAAAGACCAAGGTCTTCGCCACCACGCTGGGGCACAACAACGTCACCGTCGGGGACAGCCGCTACCTGGATCTGGTGACGCGAGGGCTGCTGTGGTCCGTCGGCAAACTCGATGACGCGCACCTGAAACCCGCGCGCAAAGTGCTCCTCGATGAAAAGTAACCGCATTCTCCTCTGTTCCTCATCCCGGTGAAGGATTCGATCGTGCCGCTGTCCCGTCGGGAGGTATTGCATTCCGCGGTCGCCGCCAGCGCGGCGGCCGCTTGTCTCAAATTTGGAGTTCCAACCATGGCTGAAGAGCAACCGCTGCAAGGGCGCATCAAGCATTCCGTCGTCTTCTGGTGTTTCAACATCGCCGGTGAAAAATGGGACATCGAGCAGACCTGCGCCATTTCGAAACGGCTGGGCTGTCAATCGGTGGAAATCTGTGGACCGGAATCGTGGCCGACGCTGAAAAAGCACGGCCTGGTGTGCGCGCTGGCCTCCAACGGCATGCCGGGGGCGCCCTTCGTCAAAGGGCTCAACAATCCCCGCTACCACGCGGAAGTCATCGACGCCACGAGCCGCATGATTGACGACTGCCACACGGCCGGATTTCCCGCCGTCATCGCCTTCACCGGTTACAAATGGAAGGATGCCGAAGACCCCACCAGCGGAGAAATCTCGCGCGACGAAGGGGCGGCCAACTGCGTGGCCGCGTTGAAGCGGCTCGCCCGGCACGCCGAAAAGCAGAACGTCACGATCTGCCTGGAGCACCTCAACACCCGTGACGGCAGCCATCCCATGAAGGGGCATCCCGGCTACCAGGGGGATGACATCGACTACGTCGCCGACATCGTCCGCGCCGTCGGGTCGCCCCGCGTGAAGCTGCTGTTTGACATCTATCACGTGCAGATCATGAACGGCGACGTGATGCGCAGGATTGAGGAATGTCGGGACGTGATCGGCCATATCCACACCGCCGGCAACCCTGGGCGGGCGGAACTCGACGACCAGCAGGAGATCAACTATCCCCCGATCATGCGGAAGTTGCTGGAGATCGGGTACGAGGGATACGTCGGCCACGAGTTCATCCCCACCCGAGATCCGCTGGTCGGCCTGCGCCAGGCGGTGCAACTGTGCGACGTCTGATCGCGTCTCTTTGAGCAACCGGTCAGCCGGGACCGGAGTTCGAGCACCGGTTTGAAACTCCTTCGCGCATTGCCGACAGCACTGGCTCTCGCCCCTTATGTCTTCCGACCTTCCGCGACAAAGCACCGGCCTGGCTTCCCTCGATGCGCTTCTGGGAGGAGGGCTGCTCCCTGGTTCGCTGACGGTTGTGGCCGGGGCGACCGGCATCGGCAAAACGCAACTGGGGTTGCACTTTGCACAGGCCGGGTTGTCGCAGGAGCGGGAGCGAGGGGTCATCTTCGACATGACCTCGCGCGGGGATTCTCAGAACCAGAACGACTACGCCCGCCGGTTATTCGATTGGCCCATTAGTTCCCAGCCAGGAGATCCGCCAGTCGAACCGGCGCGGGTTTGGGAGCGGGCCCTGGCCCGTCGCGATTACCTCCACATCTTCGAGCGCAGCGGCCGCCGCGTGACCCGCAACGACCTGGAATACAACGACTGGAAAGCGTGGAAGCTGGAACTGGTGAAGAAGCTGCAGCTTGCGATCTGGTTTTTCTACGGGAATTTTGTGCATGGCGTGCGGCGGTGCGTGATCGACGGGGTCGAGCCGACCGATCGGCCCAGCGAGTCGTTTCAGTTCGACCTGTTTGAGTACATTTATCACCAGATCCTCCGCAAAGAGGCGGACTGGGTGGCCCGCGACCTGTTCCGCGAACAGTTTCGCGCCCATGCCGACGAGGTGGAACGGAGCCTGTACGACCATCGGCGGATCGGCTGCCTGCTTTTGTACACGACGCGCGAGGTGTTGCTGGATGATCTGTTGGACCGCCCTCTCGACACGGGGGACGTGCTTTCCAACGCCAACACAATCATCCTCATGGGGAAGACGCGCGAGGGTTCCCGAATGGGACGGGCTCTGCACGTCGCCAAGCATCGCGGCAGCGCGTGCGACGACTCCATCGTACCGTTTGAAGTCACTGACCGGGGACTGGAATTGTCGGGTCCAGGAATGCCGGGCACAGGCGGAGCGTGATGTCTATCCCCATGCGCTTCATCATTCCCCTGTTCGTCGTCCTGTTGGTGTGGATGGAGGGCGCGCCATGCGCGTCCGCTGACGGGGATCCCCCCCTTCCGACCTCAGTCGCTGCCCCCCCCGTCTATCAACACGCCGTGGTCGCCGCCGATCATCCGCTGGCGAGTCAGGCGGGGGTCGAGATTCTGCAACAGGGAGGGAATGTCGTGGACGCCGCCGTCGCGACGGCGTTCGCCCTGGCGGTGGTCCGCCCAGCCAGTTGCGGCCTGGGGGGTGGGGGGTTCATGCTCATCTGGGACGCGCGCAAAAAGAAAGCGGTGGCGATCGACTACCGCGAACAGGCGCCGCTCCAGGCGACGGAGAACATGTTCGTCGATCCCTCCGATCGGACGCGCGCGCGGGAGGAGGCCAGCCGCTATGGCGGTCTGGCGATCGCCGTGCCGGCACACGTGGCGGGGCTGTGCCTGGCGCTGCGGGAGTTCGGCACGCTCGAACTCCCGGCGGTCATCGCTCCGGCGCTGCGGCTATGCCGGGAGGGGTTCGTCGTCGACCCGCACGACCGGGAGGTGCAGCGCGAGATTCTGGACGAGTTTCGCCAGCACCCCGAGTTTCAACGGCGGTTTGCGACCTTGCATCGGCTGTATCTCAATGGGGGGAAACCCTGGCCGCCGGAGGCGAAGTTCCAGTCACCACTGCGAGAGGTGCTGGAAAAGGTTACTGCCGAAGGAGCGTCCGGGTTTTACCAGGGGCCGGTCGCCCAGGCGCTCGTGACCGAAATCCAACGCCAGGGAGGACGAATGACGTTGGAGGATCTGGCCGCTGTCCGCCCGAAACTTCGCGAGCCGCTCTCCGATTCACTGGAAGAGTGGCAGTTGTTGACGATGCCCCCGCCCTCCAGCGGCGGGGTGGCGCTGCTGCAAACGTTGCGGCTGTATGCCGCCTTCGAGCCGGGACCGGGGCGCCGTGACCCACGGGGGCTGTTGCTCAATTCCCCCGGCAGCCTGCACCTTCTGGCCGAGTCGTTCCAACATGCGTTCGCGGACCGGGCCGAGTTTTTGGGAGATGCGGACTTCGCCGACGTTCCCGTGAAACGGCTGCTCGGCGCGCCGCACCTGGCGGCCATGGCGTCGCGAATCGATCGGACTCAAGCGCAACCGCAGGAGACCTATGGACGATTTCGCACCCCCGACGATGGCGGAACGTCGCATTTCTCAATCATCGACGCAGCGGGAAATGCCGTGGCCTGCACAGAGACCATCAATACCGCGTTCGGCAGCCTGGTCGTTGAACCGCAGTTCGGGGTTCTCCTCAACAATGAGATGGACGACTTCACTGCCCACCCGGACCTGCCCAACGCGTTTGGGCTGCGGCAGAGCGCGGCCAATGCCATCGCACCACTCAAGCGGCCGTTGTCGAGTATGACCCCCACGATCCTCGTGCGCGACGGCCAAGCCCAGTTCGCGCTGGGGGCCTCGGGAGGGCCACGGATCATCACCGCGACGACGCAGGTGTTGCTGCATCTGACCCGCGACCGGATGACCCCCGCAGCCGCCGTCAGCGCTCCCCGGATTCACCACCAGTGGTTTCCACACCGGCTGGAGCTGGAACGGGGCTTCGATCAGGAGTTGGCCAGGGATCTGAGCGTTTTTGGTCACATCGTCCGGTGGGCCGACGACAGCGCCGTCGTGCAGGCGGTCTCCCGCGGCCCCGACGGACTCCGCGGCGCCAGCGATCGTCGCAAGCATGGTCGCGCGGCGGGGTATTGACGGCCAATGCCTTGATATCGATTCACGTCGCCCTGTCCGGAAACCCCGCAAGGGGCCTACCCCGACGGCTTCGCTTGAGAGAGTTCAAGGCAGTTGCTACATCAGTAGCCAGCACAATTTGGTGAACACCCAAAGATGTATCCCTGATTTCACAGACGGCCTCGCTTCCGGAGATTTGCCTGTGCCGCGTCGACGCGTCGCCCGCGTGCTCTGCTGCCTGGGGTGGCTGGATCTGTGTGCTTTGGGGGCGGTGCTGATGCCGGCTGAGTGGCTGGGGCAAATCCACATCCAACTGGGGCTGGGGCCGTTTCCGGAAGCGCCGATCGCCCTGTATCTGGCGCGGGGCAATTCAGCGCTGTATGCCGTGCATGGGGCGGTCCTCTTGTACCTGTCCCGCGACGTGGACCGCTACTGGTCTCTGATCCGGTTTCTGGCCTGGGCCGCCCTCGTGCATGGCGGGGTCATGCTGGCGATCGACCAGAGCCTGCAACTCCCGGTGTGGTGGCGGATTGGCGAGGGCCCGATCTACGCCGCGACCGGCGCGCTGGTGCTGGCGCTGCAATGGCGGGCGGATCGAAACGGCGCGGCCGGCAACGACGAACCGCCGGTCAGTCCTCCATGATTTCCTTTTCCTTCGACTCCGCCATGCTGTTGACCTTGCCTTCGTAGGTCTTGGTCAATTCCTGCACCTGTTCCTTGAGCGCGTCGCGCTCATCCTCGGTACACCCTTTGTCTTTCTGCAAAACATCGGCATGTTTGTTCCCGTCGCGGCGGACGTTGCGAATCGCCACGCGAGCCTCTTCCGCCAGTTCTTTGACGCGCGACGCGAGCTGTCGCCGGCGTTCCGTTGACAAGGGGGGGACGTTGAGTCGAATCAGCCGACCGTCGGAATTGGGGGTCAGCCCCACTTCGCTGGTCTGGATCGCCTTGACGATGTTGCTGATCGCCGTGGCGTCGAAGGGGCGGATGACGATTTGCTTCCCTTCCTGGACGGTGACGCTGGCCATCTGCTTGATGGGCGTCTGGGATCCGTAATAGTCGACGCGAATCGAATCGACCAGCCCTGGGGTTGCCCGGCCGGTGCGGATTCCCTGCAGGTGCCCGTGAAACATCTCAACGGCCTTTTCCATCCGCTCTTCCGTATCGAGCAGGATTTCGTCCTGATCCATGACTGGGTCTCCCGAATGAAAGGTATACTAATCAACCCGGCTGGCGCCGGAGGATGGCCGCGGAACTCAACCGCCGGCTGCTTCCCCACGTGCGGCGGCGACCTGAGCCGCCGACATCACCCGCGTGCCGATCCGCTCGCCGGCAATCGCCCGTCCAATATTCCCCGCCCGTTTGAAATTGAAAACGACGATCGGCAACTGATGTTCCTTGCAGTGGTGAATCGCCGTCGCGTCCAGCACCTGCAGATTCTGTTGCAGAAAATCCTGGTAGGAGATTTCGGAATACCGCACGGCGTGCGGATTCTTTTCGGGATCGTCCGAGTAAATGCCGTCGACCTTTGTCGCCTTGAGCAGGACGTTGGCGTCGATCTCACGCGCTCGCAGCGCCGAGGCGGTATCGGTTGTGACGAACGGACTTCCCGTCCCTCCCGACAGGATCACGACCCGGCCCTTCTCCAAGTGACGAATGCAGCGCCGGCGGATGAACGGTTCGGCAACGTTTTCCATCCGCAAGGCCGTCTGCAGGCGGGTGGCCACTCCCATTGCCTCCAGAGCGTCTTGCAGCGCCAGGCCGTTGATCACCGTCGCCAGCATCCCCATGTAATGCGCGGTGGCCGGAAAAATGGACTTGCTGAACGCGGCAAACTCGCGCCCCCGAAGGATGTTCCCACCCCCGACGACGATCGCCAGTTGCACCCCCGAGGAAACAACCTGCTTGATCTCTTCCGACACGGCGTTCACCGCCGCCATGCTGATCCCCTGCTCCCCCGGACGGCAGAATCCCTCACCGCTCAGCTTCAATAACACACGGCGGTATGCCGGGGTGAACGCCGGAGCGACCGCGCCGGCCGAGTCTTCAGTCATCGTGCAAATCCTCTGGTTGCCATCCCATCCAGTTTCCCTGCCGGAGCGCCCCTTGAGGGCGTCCGCGGCAGGCAGACCATCCGCTTGTACCTGCCGGGGCGCGCTACGGCCGTCCCAGCCGCCAGCGCGTAAAGCCGGTCGCGGTCAAGCCTGCGGTGGCCAGCGCCTGCGCCACGGACTTGGTGTCGTCCTTGGCAAACGGTTGTGCCACCAGCACCCCTTCGTTGTTGTAGTACGTCCGCATCTTGCCGTCGACAATTTTGTCGATGATGTTATCCGGCTTGCCGCTTTTCTTGGCGTCGTCCACCTGGCGCGCGCGTTCGGCGGCGACGGCTTCCGCCGGGAGCTGGTCCGGGAGGCAGACGGCGGGATTCAGCGCGGCGATATGCATTGCCACGTCGCGGAACACCTCGGCAGTGGCAGTTCCACCGGTGGCGGTCAACAACACGCCGACCGTGCCATCATGATGCGTGTAGGCAGCGGCAGGGCCGGCCACCTTGAGCAGACGCCCCACGACGATGTTCTCTCGAATCCGATTGAGGATTTCCTCGTGCAGGTCGCGGAGGGTCTTGCCCGGACGATCGGGGGAGGGCTGCGACAGCAGTTCCTCCGGAGTACTCGCGCCGGGACCGGCCAGCAACTGCTTTGTCAGTTGGTCGCACAGGAACAGAAAATCTTCGGACCGCGAAACGGGGGCCGATTCGCACAGAACTTCCACCATCACGGCCGACATCCCGTCGGCGGCGGCCAGCGTGGCGACCCGTCCTTCGGACGTCGTCCGATCGGCGACTTTCAGTTTCAAGCCCTTGACCCTTTCTTTCAGGATCTGCTCCGCCTTCACTTGATCGCCTCCCGCTTCGACCAGCGCCTTCTTGCACTCCATCATCGGCAAGTCAGTCCGCTCTCGCAACGCTCGCACCGCTTCGGCTGTAATTTCGGCCATGTTCTTCTCCCTCGCTGAAAAAAGCTCAATTTCCTCAATGTCCAGTCCGCCTCCATCCAGAGACACCACCCGAACCGCACCCGTTCGCCATTCCCGGCGCTCGATTGGCATCGCGGCCGCCGGAGTTTTCTCCGCCAAAGGCCGATGCAGCCGATGAACGGGGCAATGGTCGCCGGTCGGGCTGGTCTTCCCCGCTGTTACAGCGAGGGGACGGGGGCCGGTCCGGGGTTCTCTTCCTTTTTGGTCGTCTCGGGCAAAGTCGCCTTGCCGGCGGTCACCGCTTCGGACAAATGCTTGAGCACCAGATCGATCGATCGAATGCTGTCGTCGTTGCCGGGAATCGCCAGATCGACCACGTCCGGATCGGAATCGGTATCGATCAGCGCCACCACCTTGACCCCCAGCAGCCGCGCCTCTTTGACGGCGATCCCCTCCCGGCGAGGGTCAATCACCACCAGCGTTTCCGGCAGCCGGTTCATCTCGCGGATGCCCGACAGATTGGTGTGAATCTTGCGGAATTCCCGCAGCAGCGTCGATTGCCGCTTTTTGGAGTAGGTGGCCATTTCACCGGTCGCCTGCAGCGATTCCAATTCTTCCAGCCGCTTGAGGCGGCTGCGGATCGTGCGGAAGTTGGTGAGCGTCCCCCCAGCCACCGTTCGTTGACCCAGGGCATGCCACAGGCGCGGGCATGTGCTTCCAGGGGCTCGGCCGCCTGCCGCTTGGTCCCCACGAACAGGATCAGGCTTCCCAGCGAAGCGACCTTTTGCAGGTACTTCTGAGCGCGAATCAGGCCGCGGAGCGTTTCCTTCAGATCGATGATATGAATCTGATTGCGGCGGGCGTAGATGTACGGCCGCATCTTGGGGTTCCAGCGACTGGCGCGATGGCCAAAATGAACCCCGGACTCCAGAAAATCCTTAACGACGATTTCAGACACGTGGCGCGTTCTCCTATCCCCGATCAGGCTCAGGGTGCCGCAATTGAAATGTGGGTACACAGACCGTCAACCCCGTCGTCGCACGACGACTTGTCAGGGCCGGTCAAAAACTCACCGAAACCGCATCTTATCCATTCCGCTGCGCCCCGTCAAATCAAGGGGTTCGCGGCCCCTCGCACCCTCCGGCCGAAGATGGTATATTTGGGCTGCGTTGAGTCTCCGGCCGGTGACGCTCTGGGGTCAATCCTGCACGCTGCACAAGTGCGGAACGTCTTATAGCGACGTGCCTGGCGCGGAGAAACGCCGGCAATACCAGCCGACACCAACGGTTCCCCACTGCCCCCAACCGCTGTCTCCAAAACCCCTCCTCAATCGTCCCATGTTGTCCCCTCTCGTACCTCCTCGACGCATTCTGATGGGCCCTGGCCCTAGCGATACTGCTCCCCGCGTGCTGGCGGCACTCGGCGCTCCGACGGTTGGACACCTGGATCCGTACTTTCTGCAAGTCATGAATGACACGCAGTCGATGCTGCGGCAGGTGTTTCGGACGACGAATGAGCTGACGCTGGCGGTCAGCGGAACCGGTTCGGCCGGGATGGAGACGTGCGTCGTCAACCTGATCGAGCCGGGGGACAAGATGGTCGTCTGCGTCAATGGGGTCTTCGGAGGGCGGATGGCCGACGTCGCCTCGCGCGCCGGCGCCCAGGTGACGAAGATCGAGCGCCCATTTGGAGAGGTGTTTACCCCTCAGGAAATCGCCGAGGTGGTCGGTCGGGTCCGCCCCAAGGTGTTGGGCATCGTCCACGCCGAAACGTCGACCGGCGCGCGGCAACCGCTGGAGGAGATCTCCAAGATTGTTCACGACGCCGGAGGGTTGCTTCTGGCCGACACCGTGACGTCGTTGGGGGGCTTGCCAGTAGAGGTGGATGGCTGGCAACTCGACGCGGTCTACAGCGGCACGCAGAAATGCCTGAGCTGTCCCCCCGGCCTGGCACCGGCGACGTTCAGTCCGCGCGCCGTCGCCGCGATTGACGCCCGAAAAACCAAAGTTGCGAGCTGGTATCTGGACATGACATTGGTCCGCAACTACTGGGGGCAGGACCGGGCGTATCATCATACGGCCCCGATCAATATGAACTATGCGCTCCGCGAGGCGCTGGCGCTGGTGCTGGAGGAAGGGCTGGAGAACCGCCACGCCCGGCACCTGAAGCACCACCGCGCGCTCAAAGCCGGCCTCTTGGCGCTGGGACTGACCTATGCGGTCGCCGAGCCGTTCCAACTGCCGATGCTCAACGCCGTGACGATCCCGGCGGGAGTCGACGATGTTCAGGTGCGGCAGCAATTGCTCAATGAATATGGCATCGAAATCGGCGGGGGGCTGGGACCGATGAAGGGGAAAACCTGGCGGATCGGCCTGATGGGGGAAACCTGCAACGCGCGCAACGTCCTGGTGCTGCTGGCTGCGCTCGAACGCTGCCTGGGGAGCCAGGGGTGCCGCTGCACCCCCGGCGCGGGAGTCGCCGCCGCCAATGCGTCATACGCCTCGTAGGTGCTCAAATGATGTCACCACAGGGAGCCCCGCAAAACCTCGACAGATCGCGTCGGTATTTCCTGGGAAATGCCGCGAACGGCGTCGGGTTGCTGGCACTGGCGTCGCTGCTGCAGGCGCAGGGGGTGTTGGCGGAACCAACTGCCGGTCCGCCGGCCAATCCCCTGGCCCCGCAACCTTCGCCATTTCCAGCGCGCGCCAAGGCGTGCATTTTCATTTACCTGGAAGGGGCGCCCAGTCAGATCGACCTGTTCGATCCCAAGCCCAAGTTGAACGAGCTCCACGGTCAGGCGCTTCCGGAATCGATGACCAAGAACGTCCGGTTTGCCTTCCTTCAAAAGGAGACGGCGCGGCTGATGGGCTGTCCGCGGACCTTCACCCGCCACGGACAATGCGGGATGGAACTTTCCGATTTTCTCCCGCATCTGGCGACTTGCGCTGACGACATCTGCCTCATCCGTTCGATGCATACCGAGGCGTTCAACCACCACCCCGGACAGCTCCTGCTCAATACCGGCTCGCAGATGTTCGGACGCCCCAGCATCGGCTCCTGGTTGACGTATGGACTCGGCTCCGAATCGAACAATCTGCCGGGATACGTCGTGCTGACTGCTGGCCGCGGAACCAGCGGGGGCACCTCCAACTGGTCGAGCGGTTTCCTCCCCTCCACCTACCAGGGGGTGCTGTTTCGCAATCAGGGAGAGCCAGTCCTGAATCTCAATAGCCCGCCTGGGATCACTCCCGGCATCGAAAAGACAACGATCGGAGGGCTGGGGGATCTCAACCGACTGCGACAGTCGCTGGTCGGCGATCCGGAAATCGCGGCCCGCATCGCCTCTTACGAACTGGCGTTTCGCATGCAGTCCGCGGCCCCGGAATTGATCGATCTGGGAGGGGAGACCGCGGCGACTCACGCCGCCTATGGACTGGGGCGGGAAGAGCCGGAGAACAAGGGGCGGGGGGGCGGGAAAGGGACGTATGAGGCGTTTTCCCGCAACTGCCTGTTGGCCAGGCGGCTCGTGGAGCGGGGGGTCCGCTTCGTCAACATCGTCCATGCCTCCTGGGATCATCACAGCAATCTCAATAGCGAATTGGCGCACAACTGTCGCATGGCCGATCAGCCGATCGCCGCCCTGCTCCAGGATTTGAAAGCGCGGGGCTTGCTGGAGACGACGCTGGTCGTCTGGGGTTCGGAGTTTGGACGGACCCCATTGGGAGAGAATCGCGCAGGAAATCCGGATGTGACCGGCCGCGATCATCATCCCTTCGCCTTCTCACTGTGGTGCGCCGGCGGGGGGATCAAGGGTGGCCAGGTAATCGGACGCACAGACGACATCGGTTGGGGGATCGAGGAAGACCCCATCCACATCCATGACTTGCAGGCAACGCTCCTGAAGTTGTTCGGCATCAACCACCTCCAGCTCACGTACCGCTTCCAGGGACGCGACTTCCGCCTCACCGACGTAGGGGGAACTGTCGTCGAGAAAATCATCGGCTGATAAGCACCCCATAGGGGTAGGGAGGGCCGATTGGTTTCGGCCCCCCCTCCCTCCGAACCGGACGGGCGGATTTCCCGCATCCGGCTCTCCCGTTAGTGGTTCACCTCGGAGAGGATTGATGGTAAAGGAGAT
>JBJXGA010000484.1:0-7348 GCA_046152955.1 Planctomycetales bacterium
GGGCGCCCGGCAGCGGTCGGGTGCCGACCTAACGCGCGGCGACCGGGGACAGCCAGACTATTTTAGGGACTGTCGCCGCGAATGCCACGGGATCGACCACCCCCGAGTCCTAATCATTGCACGGTCGGTGTGCCTGGTTTCCATCCCAGCATCTCGGCCTGTTCGTCTGTCAACACCCGGCGAATCACCTTGGAAAACATCGACCCATCGTCGGTCGCTTCCATTCTGAGAGGCAAACTGACCCCCTGGATGAGTGGAAACAGGTCCATGAGCTTCGCCTGATCCTCCCGGTCGGCCTGAAACTGTCGTTTCAGCTCCTCCATCCGTTGGAAGTAACGGGCGATCTCACCGCGACCGGCCAATTCGAGTTTCTGCCGCTGTGAGTCGGTCAAACCGCACGTTTTGTTGAGGTTGTTGATCTTCATGGTCAGCCGCGCTTCGAGTTGTCGGCGCGCATCGCCGGCATTTCGATGGGGACCGAATGCCCACAGGTCGAACGTGGCATCCGAAATGCGCAGTCGCCGTTGAGGGACTTGCATTTCCTCTGCCGGTTCGTCGGCCACGTCGTCCTCTCTCCCGTTCACTTCGTTCACCAACTCGACCGGCACTTCTTCCCAGCGGAACTCCATCACCGGCTGCACGCGGACCAATCGCAACGGCTGAAATTTGACGCGCGGAACTTGCACGGCGCGAACCTCCAAAACGGCCGGCGGCTCGACCACCCGCGGAGTCGGCGGGCCAATCAGCAATTCCCCCCGGACGATCCGAAACGCCAGGCCATGCTCTTCGAGCACTTTGGTGATCGCCGCCCGCAACGTGAAATTTCGGAGGCCGTTGGTGACAGCCCCCTCGGCAGTCAGCCCCGCATTTCGAATCGCCGCGTCGTCAAACCGAATCGTGAGCTTGTGCTGTTTGGCCCAACGGTCGATCACCTCGCGCAGCGGTCCGGCCCTCTCGTCGAGATTGATCCGCTCTCGCAGTGTCCGTTCGAGCGCCTGACTGGCGTCGTGATCTTCCGCGACAACTTCCTCCACGTTCGGCTGTGCCGCAAGTGGGCCACCACATCCCAGAAGCATCCCCAGGACCAACTTTGCAAGCAACGATAGCCCCGTAACCGTCCCCTTTTCCCGTATGGTGGTTACGGGTTGGTGGTTTGTGGGTGAATTGCTCATCGGTTTCTTCGCCTGGCGGCAACTCCTCTGAAGGTGTTCAACCTTGGTGAGAGGATACCTGAGACGGGCTGTGAATTGAAGACCGTTTCCGGGTTGGTGACGTTGACGAGCGCATCACACGAACGAATCGCGCCCGGATCGCGGCACGGTGTCTTTTGCCGGGACATGGCGGACGGCCCCCTGGATCTCCGCGTTGACAGGGCTGTTTGACGATTGCGCCGTTCAAATTCTGTTCAGTCGGCGCGTGTTCGCAATTGTTGTGGTGCATCAAAATTCGATACTGCACTTGAATTCACTATATACTTGTGTATAGTATCGCGTGCCGGGGATGTCCGGACCTGACTCTCGATTCCCGCGATGGATTCCATGCTCCGTACCGATGCTCGCGAACAGATTTTGCAGGAACTGGCCCGCCGCATGAAGCAAGTCGAAGTGGGGGCTCGGCCACCGGCCGCGCACCCCTCTTTCTCGACCGGCATTCCCGCGTTGGATGGGTTGCTGCGCAGAGCGTCAGTTCCAGGGAGCATTCCGGCCGAGTCAGCCCCGCTTTCGAATCCCCTGGGAGGACTGGTTCCTGGAACGCTGACGGAGTGGCTGGCCGCCGGGAGTGGCAGCGGCGCGGCCTGGCTGGCGTTACGGGTGGCGGTCAACCTGCAACAGCGAGTCGAGGACGAGGGGGGAGCGCAGTCGCTGGTGTTCATCGATCACCGGCACGAATTTTATCCTCCGGCGGCGGCGGCGCTGGGATTGGATTTGGGTCAGGTTCTGGTGATTCGCCCGCCACGCCCCGCCGAGGGGCTGTGGGCGCTGGAGCAGTCGCTGCGCTCGCCGGCGGTCGCCGCCACGATCTGCCGGGTTGAGATGCCGGGAGATCGCACTCTGCGGCGGCTGCAACTGGCGGCGGAGGTGGGGGGCGGAGTGGGCTTTTTGTTGCGTCCCGCGCGGGCCGCGCGCGAGGCATGCTGGGCCGACGCGCGGCTGCGGGTGCAGGCGCTGCCGGCCGTGGAGGGGGACCGGCGTCTGCGTCTGGAGGTATTGCATCTCCGCGGGGGGATCGACGGCGGAACGCTGGAACTGGAGATTGACGATGAAACGGGTTCTGTGCGTGTGGTTTCCGCGCTGGCCTCTGCAACGGCTGTTTTGCGTACGGCCCGAGCTTAAGGATCAGCCGGTGGTATTGTACGGTCCCGCTCGGCGCGGCGGATGGCAAGCGCTGTACGCCGCGCGGGGAGCGATCGCCCGCGGGGTCGTTCCCGGGATGCCCCTGGCCGAGGCGCAGGCGCTCCTGGGAGGGGAACATCGCGGTCTACTGGAGCCGCACGACCCCCAGGCTGACCGCGAGTTTCTCGAGTCGCTGGCGCGCTGGTGCCAGCGGTACAGCCCGTTGGTGGGGCTGGAAGAGTCGCCGCTCCCCGAGACGCTGCTCTTGGAGATCACCGGTTGCGCGCCGCTGTTCGGTGGGGAACAGGCGCTGGCGGAGCAGGTCGTCCGGGACTTCCAGCGGGGAGGATTTTTCGTGCGCGTGGCGGTCGGCGATACGCTCGGCGCCGCCTGGGGGGCGGCCCATTTCGGAGCGGTTCCCGGTCCCACTTCCAGCAACGCCGGGATGGGCGGGAATTCGCCCGTTCCCCAAGCCCCTCGGCGTGGTTCCGTCGGCGCGGAGTCCCGGGCGCTTTCCGCCGTCGAAGCCATCGAGGAACCGTCCCCAGCCTGGTCGTCCCCTCCTCCGCGGCTGCTTCCTCCAGGAGCGGGGGAAGAGTTTTTATCGAGCTTGTCGGTGGCGGCGCTGCGGCTCCCCCCGGATGTCGTCGCCACCCTGATCGAATTGGATCTCCGCACGATCGGTCGCTTGCGAGCCTTGCCCCGCGCCTGTCTCCCCTCGCGGCTGGGAAAGCAGGTGCTCCAGCGCATCGACCAGATGCTGGGAGAGATTCCCGAATTGATCATTCCCATGACTCCCCTGGAACCGATCGCAGCGACCTGGGGGTTCGAAGTTCCCACCAGTGATCGGATGGCGCTGGAAGCGGTCTGCCGCACGTTGCTCGAACAGGTCGCCGAGGAGCTCATCAGCCGGCAGGCCGGAGTCCAGCGGCTGGAATGCCGTTTGACCTGCGTGGCCGGAGATCCCGTCTGTCTGACGATCGGCGCGCTGCGCCCCCGGTCGGCGGTTGATGAACTCCTGGAATTGGTCCGCCTGCAATTGGAACGGACGACGTTGCCGGCGGAGGTCTTGCAGATCGACCTGGAGGCGCTGGTCATCGGTCTGGTTCCCGTGGAACAGCCGGAGTTGTTCGCCGGTTCGCGACCGCGCGGCAATCCCCGGCGGCTGGCCGCTCTGGTCGATCGACTGGGAAGCCGCCTGGGAGAACAGGCGGTCCTGCGGCCGCAGGTGGCGGCCGACGCGCAACCGGAGTGTGCCGGAACATTCGAACCGATCGCCCGTCTCGCGATCCGTAAGGCTCCGTCAGGAAACGCCGACGGCCGGCGAAGCCGATCCCGCGATCCATCCGGCGGCTTGCCGGACGGGGAGGCGGGATTTACGCCGCGGCCCCTGTTTTTGAAGTCCCAACCCCAGCCGATCGTGACCATGTCGGTGGTTCCCGATGGACCGCCCCTGCGGTTTCGCTGGGAACAGGAAGACCATGTGGTCCGCGCGAGCTGGGGACCGGAACGGATTGAAACCGGCTGGTGGCGCGGACCACAAGTGCGGCGCGACTATTACCGCGTCGAGACCACCACCGGCCGACGGTTTTGGCTGTTCCACGAGCGCGAGCGGGAGACCTGGTTTCTGCACGGGATCTTTGAGTGACGCCGCATGCCCGACCAGCCTCCCCCCAAACGCCAGCCGCTCGTGGAATCTCCCCCGCGCGCGGCGACTCCCCCCCGAGAGTCCGGCGCGGCCCGCGGCGCGGAGGGTGTCCTTCCGCGCTACGCCGAGTTGCACTGCCAGACGAATTTTTCATTTCTGGAAGGGGCGTCGCATCCGGATGAGCTGGTGCAAACTGCATCGCGACTGGGCTATGAGGCGCTGGCAATCACCGATCGTCACAGCCTGGCGGGAGTCGTTCGCGCCCATGTGGCCGCCAAAGCGGCTGGCCTGAAACTGTTGATTGGAGCGCTCGTCGTCCCGTGCGACGCGCCTCCCGCGGTCCTTCTGGCGACCGATCGCGCGGCGTATGGCCGCTTGGCAAGGCTGCTCACCCGCGGTCGCCGCAACGCTCCCAAGGGAGAATGCCGGCTGACGTTCGACGACGTGGCGCAGCATGCCGCGGGGCTGCTGGCGCTGGTGCTTCCGTCGCCGGAGAAGGGGGGGCATGGAACCAACGGCGCGCCGGAGACAGGGGGCGCGCCGGCCCATTCCTGGCACGACTATCGGGAGCTGTTTTCCGATGGCGGTTACGTTCTGGCGGAACTGCATCTGGGGGGACAGGATGGTCGTCTCCTGGATCGCCACCAGTGCCAGGCGCGGGCCGCCCGCCTGCCGCTGGTGGCGGCCAATGGAGTCCACTATCACGAACGCGAACGCCGCTTTCTGCAGGACGTGCTGACGGCGATCCGTCACCGCTGTCGGGTCGCCGAACTGGGGGAGCGGCTGTTTCCCAACGGGGAACGGTATCTCAAGACTCCGGCCCAGATGGCCGAGCTGTTTTCCGGCTGTTCGGAGGCAGTGGCCCGAACCGTCGAGGTCGCGGACCGATGTCGCTTTTCTCTGGATGAACTGCGGTACGAGTATCCCGAGGAACTCGCTCCTCCGGGAATGACGCCGCTGGAACACCTTGTCCGTCTGACCTGGGCCGGGGCGCGGCAGCGCTACCCCGATGGGATTCCCGACAAGATCCGCGGCCTGGTCGAACATGAGTTCGAGCTCATTCGCGAACTGCGCTATGAAGCCTATTTTTTGACCGTGTGGGATCTGGTCCGCTTCGCCCGCAGCCGCGGGATTTTGTGCCAGGGGCGGGGCTCGGCGGCCAATTCGGCGGTCTGCTATTGCCTGGGGGTGACGTCGGTCGATCCCGAACGGATCGACGTGCTGTTTGAGCGGTTCGTCAGCAAAGAACGGAACGAGGCGCCGGACATCGACGTCGACTTCGAACACGAGCGCCGCGAAGAGGTGATCCAGTACGTCTATGACAAATACGGGCGCGAGCGGGCGGGGATGACCGCGGAAGTCATCAGTTATCGCCCCCGTTCGGCGGTCCGCGACGTGGGGAAGGCGCTGGGGCTGTCGCTCGATCGGGTCGAGGCGCTCGCCGGAGCGCTGGAGAACTTCCACGAAGACGACAAGCTGGCCGCCCGCGTGCGTGAGACCGGTTTCGATCCCACGTCGCGCCTGGGAAAGCAACTGCTGTCGTTGGTGCGGCAGATTCTGGGATTTCCCCGGCATCTGTCGCAGCACGTGGGGGGGCTGGTCATCACTCGCGGTCCCTTGTGCGAACTGGTCCCCATCGAAAACGCCAGCATGGAAGACCGCACCGTCATTCAGTGGGACAAAGACGATCTGGACGCGCTGGGGATTCTCAAGGTCGATTGCCTGGCGCTGGGCATGCTCACGGCGATCCGCCGCTGTCTGGTTCTGGTGGAACGGCACTGGGGGCGCTCGCTCTGTCTGGCCACGGTCCCCGCGGAAGATCCCGCGGTCTATGCCATGATCAGCCGCGCCGAGACGGTGGGGGTCTTTCAGATCGAAAGTCGGGCGCAGATGGCCATGCTCCCGCGGCTGCGCCCGCGGTGCTTTTATGATCTGGTGATCGAAGTGGCGATCGTCCGTCCCGGTCCGATCCAGGGGGACATGGTCCACCCGTACCTGCGGCGGCGCGCGGGGGAAGAGCCGGTCGAATATCCCGACGAGCGGATCCGCGGAGTGCTGGAAAAAACGCTGGGGGTTCCCATCTTCCAGGAACAGGCGATGCGGTTGGCGGTCGTCGCGGCGGGCTTCACTCCGGGGGAGGCCGACCAGCTTCGCCGCGCCATGGGGGCCTGGCGACGTCCCGGCGTGATCGACCAGTTTCAAAGGAAACTGACCGAGGGGATGCAACACAACGGCTATTCGTCCGAGTTCGCCGACCGCCTGTTCCGCCAGATCCGCGGGTTCGGTGAATACGGGTTTCCCGAATCGCACGCCGCCAGTTTTGCGCTGTTGGTGTATGTCTCGGCCTGGTTGAAACGGTATTACCCGGCGGCGTTCACCGCGGCGATCATTAACAGCCAGCCGATGGGGTTCTACGCCCCGGCCCAGCTCGTGGCCGACGCGCGCAAACAGGGGGTCGAGGTGTTACCGGTGGATGTCAATTTCAGCGACTGGGACTGCACGCTCGTTTCCTCGACCGGAGAACGCCTCGCCATTCGCCTGGGATTTCGCCTCTTGAAGGGACTCTCTCGCGAGCATGCCGACCGGATTGTCGCAGCGCGCGGAGATCCCCCGCGGAGGTTCCACCGGTTGGAGGAGTTCATCCGCCGGACAGGATCGGCTTCCGCCGTTCTTTCAAGATTGGCACGGGCTGACGTGTTCCAGTCGCTGGGACTTTCCCGTCGGACCGCGTTGTGGCAGTCGCTCCCCGAGCCGCCGCGTCAACTGAGCTTGTTCCCCCACGGGGACGCCGAAGAGCCGGCGGTCTCTCTTTCCCCATTGCCCCCGCTGGAGGAGGTCGTCGCCGACTACCGCACTGCCGGTCTGTCGCTCCGGGCGCATCCGGTCCAGTTCCTCCGCCGGGAACTGACCCGATTGCGGGTCGTCGCCGCGCGCGAGCTGGCCGCGCTCGCCGACGGCCGACGGGTGCGGGTGGCGGGACTGGTGCTGATGCGGCAGCGTCCGGGAACGGCCAGCGGCATCACGTTCGTCACGCTGGAGGACGAAACCGGACTTTCCAATCTGATCATTCATCCGCAAGTCTGGGAGCGGCATCATCTCGTCGCCCGCCGCGCCCAGGCCATGATCGCCTGGGGAACGCTGCAACACCGCGACGGAGTGATCCACGTCCTGGTGGAAAAACTGGAAGACCTGTCCGCATCGCTGAACGCCCTCCGAACCCCCTCACGCGATTTTCACTAGACCCCATAGGGGTAGGGAGGGCCGATTGGTTTCGGCCCCCCCTCCCTCCGAACCGGACGGGCGGATTTCCCGCATCCGGCTCTCCCGTTAGTGGTTCACCTCGGAGAGGATTGATGGTAAAGGAGAT
>JBJXGA010000487.1:0-6972 GCA_046152955.1 Planctomycetales bacterium
CGGCTCACCTGACGGCGATCGCCTGCTGTGCGCAAGAACAATCCCACGTGTAGAACCTCGGCCCCCCTCCCCGCCGCGTGGCAGCGTTGCGGCGGGACTCCGAGTCTGTGGCGGCGGGGAGGGGGGCCGAGGTTCATGAGCGCGGGGAAGGGAGTGGGAGTTGTGTGAGTAGCTGCCAGTCACGGCCTCCACTGGCACGGGGCCAGTGGGGGGCTGGTGCGGTGCCTGATATAAGCGTGTCGGAAATCAAATAGCTTTTCAGGCTGGAAGCGGGCTGTATTCGGCGACTAGAATCGCGGCATCTGGGGTCGAGTTGGAAACGAAGTTCCAGCTCCGAGCGGCGCCAGCATTAGGGCGGACTGCATGGATCCAATCTACACAGCCACCAACGTCCGTCCGGCGTTTCAGCTACGCTGGTCCCTGTCGATCTTTCCACTGCAGCCGTTGCCCGACGCCTCGCAGTGGTTACCGAAACTAAGAACAGCCGTCGAACCAGACGGAGTTCGAATCCTTGAATCGCACCTGACCAAATCGAACGTATGGCAGTTTTATGTCTCGACCCTGCCGCCAGTCTCTCCGCCGCAGATTGTCCGGTCGATCAAAGGACGCCTGCAAAATCTGATTCGTGTCAGCCATCCCTCGGTCTTCCGTCGAAATTTCCACCTTTGTTCTGTCGGGGACGCAACCGCTGCCGTTGTCGAACAGTACGTGAACTCGCAACTTGGTCACCATCGGATGGCTGATCCATTGGTACAACAGGAGTTGAGAGACTTTCAGCACGATTTCTCCGACGTGAACGTGACCGCGCGGCGCCTCGCGGCGCATGGCGTCTACTCTTACGCCTTGCATTTAGTTCTCGTCCACGACGGTCGATGGAATGTGGTTCGGCGCGATGCGTTAAGTCGCTCCAGGGACATGGTGTTCCGCGTCGCCCAGGTAAAGCAGCACTGTGTGTCGCGACTGGCGGTCTTATGCGATCATTTACATTTGGTGGCCGGTATTCCCCCGATCCAGTCTCCGCAGGAAGTGGCGCTGGCCTATCTCAACAACCTGGCATTCGCCCACGGCATGCAGGCGCTCTTTCAGAGCGGCTACTACGCAGGAACGTTGGGGACGTACGATACGGGAGCGATCTGGTCTTCCCTCAGACCCAGAGTCGGTGACAACGAGTGCGACGCGTCGAATTCCCCTGACCAGCCCCGTGCCAGTGGTGCACCAGACTGAAATCCAAGGGGCTGACCCCGAAAAGTGACCCCACGTATAGAACCTCGGCCCCCCTCCCCGCCGCGTGGCAGCGTTGCGTCGGGAATCCGAGTCTGTGGCGGCGGGGAGGGGGGCCGAGGTTCATGAGCGCGGGGAAGGGAGTGGGAGTGGTTTGAGTAGCTGCCAGTCATGGCCTCCACGGGCACGGGGCCAGTGGGGGGCCGGAGGGGTGGTGCCGTGAGGCGAGCGTGTTTCCTGGAGGGGAAGCGGCGCCTCGGCTCACCTGACGGCGATCGCCTACCGTGCGCAGAGCTTCTATTTAAGTATCGCAGTCGCCACAGCGAACTGTCTCCGACGGCGTGGCGTCTTCTCCAGAGGTCATTTGTGGATCACCACCTGGGCCGGATTGATCGCCTGGTATTTCCCCTTGTTGGCGGTGATTTCAAACGCCTGGGGGACTTTGTCCAGCCCCTCCAGGACGTGCGTGATCGTCTCCTTGAGATGGATCCGCCCCGCGGCGACCAGATGGACCGTGTGCTCCAAATGCGCCTGCGTGCTGATATCGGGAAACAGGTAGCGCAGGCTCCGTTCGCGCAACAGATCGACGTCCAATTCCAGCGGCTGGCCGAACCAGGAAACGCCGATGATCTTCCCTCCCGAACGGACGGCGTCGATCGCCTGATTCAGAGTCTGGTGTCCCGCCAGGCCCTGTTTGGGGCTTCCTCCGGCGCATTCAAACACGACGTCGGCGCCGTTACCACCGGTCAGTTCGCGAATCACCGCCACGGGATCGCACTCGCGGGCATTGAGGGCGTAATCGGCACCGAGCTTTTTGGAGATCGCACACGCCTCCGGCCGGACGTCGACCGAAATCACCAGCCCCGCGCCGCTGATTCGCGCGACTTGCAGGCACTCCAGTCCCATGCTTCCCTGCCCGAACACGGCGATCGAATCTCCTATCCGAATTTCCGCGGTCTCCACCGACGCGATGCTGTCGCTGAGCGACTGCAGGCACGCGGCCTCGCTGTCGGAAATCCGCTCATCGACTTTGACCAGGGCGATTTCCGGAAGGATCGCCACTTCGGAAAAGCAACCGGGGAGTTGAAACCCGATGATCGGACCGCGACGGCACAAATAGCTCCGTTCGCTGGTACACAACGGACAGACGCCGCACGGGAGTTTGGCTCGCGCGGCCACCCGGTCGCCAACGTGAAACCGCCGGACATCGGGCGCCGTCTCGATGATTCGGGCGCAGAACTCATGGCCGAAGAGCTGCACCGGCGCTTCGGTTTCAAACCGCCGCTTGATTTTGTCGTAGGCCAGGGTCCGGATGCCAAACGCCAATTGCGCCTCAGTGACGCTGGGTTGCACCACCAGCGGTTCGACCAGAACGTGCCCCGGCCGCAATTCCGGTTGTGGAACCTCATCCAGCCGCAAGTCGCCAAAATCGTAGAATCTCCAGGCTTTCACCGGTGGCTCCCCAGACGAAAAGTGTCCGATCAAAACAGACGGTTGTACCCATTGAGGGCCGCGACGCGGTACGCCTCGGCCATCGTCGGGTAGTTGAAGGTGGTGTTGATGAAATACATGAGGGAATTGTTGGGAGGAGGTTGCGCCATGATCGCCTGGCCGATGTGGACGATCTCCGACGCGCTCCCCCCAAAGCAGTGGACCCCCAGGATTTCCAGCGTCTCACGGTGGAACAGCAGCTTGAGCATGCCCACCGTCTGTCCGATGATCTGGGCGCGGGCCAGACTGCGAAACAGCGCCTGGCCGACTTCATACGGGACGCTCGCCTCGGTCAGCTCCCGTTCCGTCCGACCGACGGAGCTGATTTCGGGACTGGTGTAGATGCCGGTGGGAATGTCGCGGACCATTGCCCGCTCGCACGGCTCACCCACCAGGTGCGAGGCGGCAAACCGCCCCTGCACGTAGGCGGCGCTGGCCAGCGACGGATAGCCGATGACATCCCCGACGGCGTAGATGTGCGGCGCCGCGGTTTGAAAATTGTCATTGACCGGCAGATTGCCGCGCCGGTCGGGGAGGATCCCCAGCGGTTCCAGACCCAGGCGATCGGAATTGCCGGTACGGCCGTTGGCCCACAGCAAGACGTCGGTTTTGAGCTGCTTCCCCGATTTCAAATGCAGGACCACCCCGTCGTCGAGCGGTTCGACGCGCTGGCATTCTTCGCGATGGCGGATCAGCACCCCCCGCTCGCGCAGGTGGTACGCCAGGGCGTCGATGATCTCGTCGTCGAGGAATTCCAGCAGTTTGTCGCGGGTGTTGACCAGATTGACTTTGACTCCCAGGTTGCGAAACATCGAAGCGTATTCGCAACCGACGACGCCGGCGCCATAAATCGTCAGCGATTGCGGGGTATACGCCAGATCGAGCAGCGTGTCGCTATCGACGATCCGCGGGTGGGAGAAATCGACTTCGGGGGGACGGTAGGGACGGGCCCCCATCGCCAGGACGAAAGCGTCGGCCGTCAGGCGCAACTGTCCTCCCGAAGGCTGCTCCACTTCGACGGTGTGGGAATCGATGAACCGGGCCTGACCATGAAAGACCGGCACGTGGTTGCGTTCGTAAAACGTGCGGCGCATATCGACCTGTTGATCGATGACCGACTTGGCGGTGCGGCGCAGATCGGGAAAGCTCAGGTTGATCGACAGCCCCGCCTCGCGAAACAACTTGTTGTTGTTCGCTTCGGTCATCTGGAAAATGGCGTATCGCAGCGCCTTGCTCGGAATCGTGGCGGAGTGCGTACAGGCCCCTCCCAGGCGCGGCGCCCGATCGACGACCGCCACCTTTTTGCCCGACTTGGCCCCCTGCATGGCGGCCCCTTCTCCTCCGGGACCGGCGCCGATGACGATGATCTCAAAGTGTTGGGAAGGCATGTGTGCGGTCGAGAATTCGGCGGTCTGAATCGAGGCGGGGGTTGGGGACTCGGGTAGCGATCAGTCGACAGATTCGACGCGAACGTGTTCGACGCCGTGCTGCAGCATCCATTCCAGCCACGCCTCCTGCTCTTCCGTCAGTTCCAGTTCGGCCTGCGAGTCGCTGTCCAGGGGAGAGACGATTCGCACCTCCCCGTCGTCGAAACAGGTCTGCGCGTCGCAACGGCGAATCCAATACTCCCCCGAGGAGAGCTTGGGGACGCCATGATCGCCGCCGGGAGTCATAAAGAATGTGATCTCATGCCGAAAGCGATCGGGCATCCGGAAGGGGGGAAGTTCAGGGCGGCCAACGGCATGGATCAACAGGGGCATGATTTGAGATTCGGACAGATTGCGGGGCCACCGGCCTCCGGAGGCGGAACCAGCATGGTATCATCCCCCCCTGAGTTAGTAACCTCCCCCCCTTAGCAAGTTGTATCCCCCCCCTTAGCAAGGGGGGGCAGGGGGGGGCGGGCCGCTGGCCGCCACCGACGGAACCAAATCAGTATAGCATCCTGCGGTGAGCGGTCGGAACCCAGGCGGCGGACATCACGCGGCGCTCGGCGTCGTCGGTTTCGACTCGTGACCAGAGATTTCGCAGTGCTGCCGCGATGGGACGTGAGATTTGGTAGTATTTTTCCGTGGCTTCAGGTATCGTCATCTTGTCCGCCAAATCTGGTTTCTCCTGGTCGTGTGTTCCGTCGGGGTGTTGTTGCGATGAGTCAAAATGAGCCGGTGTCACAGGAACCGTCTGTTCCTCCACGCGTCCAGTTGAACCCCACCGTCGATCCCGAGCTGGACAAGGCTGTGCCCTCGATCATGCCGGACGGGGGTTCCGAAGCGGAAGCGGCCACGACCAACGCGAAACCAGACGCCGAGGTCATGCCTGAGACACAGTCGCGCCGTCGCCAGGACGCGGCGGAAATCCCCGCGAAAGCCGCCGCCCTGGATGCCGCTTTGGAGGCGGAGATCGAAGCGGCTTTGGCCGGGGCCGGCAGTCTGGCGCTCGGGGACGCGGCGCCCATCGAACCGGGCGCGACTCCAGCAGTGATTGGCGGAGATACGGAGTTGTTGCCGGGGGCCAAGGTCAAGGGGAAGGTGGTGTCGGTCCACGGCGAGAATGTGATCGTCGACTTGGGCACCCGCGCGTCGGGACTCGTTCCGGCGCGGACGTTTCCTGAAGGGAAGCTCCCCGAGCCGGGAGCGCAACTCGACCTGGTGGTTGAGAAGTACGATGTCTCCGAGGGACTGTTAGAATTGCGTCCGGCCAAATCGGGCGTCAGCAAACCGGCCGGTGACTGGAATGCGATCGCCGAAGGACAGATCGTCGATTGCATGGTGACGAAAACGAACAAAGGTGGCCTGGAGGTCAACGTCAGCAACCTGCGGGGTTTCATGCCGGCCGGGCAGGTTGACATGTCGTTTTGCTCCAACCTGGAACAATTCGTCGGCCAGA
This sequence comes from Planctomycetales bacterium, assembly GCA_046152955.1. Taxonomy (GTDB): domain Bacteria; phylum Planctomycetota; class Planctomycetia; order Planctomycetales; family Planctomycetaceae; genus SIAF01. The sequence continues at coordinate 5,596 of JBJXGA010000487.1, forward strand.
AGCTGCGGGTGAAGGTGATGGAGGTCAATGCGCAGAAACGAAACCTGGTGGTCAGCCGCCGATCGTTCCTGGAGATTTCGCTGGCCGAGGTTCGGGAAGAATCGTGGAACCGTTTGCAGGTCGGAATGAAGATTCCCGGCAAGGTGAAGACGGTGAAGGACTTTGGGGCGTTCGTCGATGTCGGCGGAGTGGATGGCTTGGTCCACGTGAGCGACATGGCCTGGGCGCGCATCGGACATCCCAAGGAACTGGTCTCCGAAGGGCAAGAGGTGGAGGTGGTCGTCCTGGGGATTGATCGGGAGAATTCCAAACTCAGCCTGGGGATGAAACAATTGCAAGCCAATCCCTGGCAGACCATCACCGAACGCTACCCGCCGGACACGATCGTCATGGGGAAAGTCACCAAGACGGCGGAGTATGGCGCCTTCGTGCAATTGGAGCCGGGGGTCGAAGGGATGGTACATATCAGCGAACTCGACCACCGCCGCGTTGTGCGGGTGACCGACGTGGTAACGGTTGGCAAAGAGGTCGAGGTGAAAGTGTTGTCGGTCGATCCGGGAAAGAAACGGATTTCGCTGTCGATCAAGGCCCTCATCTCCCGTCCCGAGGCGGCCCCCAAGAAGACCGACGAAGACCTGGCCCCCAGCGGGGGAGCGCTGTACGAACGGAAGCGCAAAGACCCCCTCAAAGGGGGCGGCACAGGGAGCGGCGGAATGCTCTTCGGCGATCCGGGGCTGCAATGAGGACAATTGGTCCCGTCCCTGTTCGAGTAAACGGCCGCGTCTCGGATTGATGACCGATGGAAATCTACCCGAATGCGCGCTCCGTGCCGTGACAAGGGCTCCTCCCCACATCCCAAAGCCGACCAGACCGCAGTCAGGAGTCGGATGATTGGGCGGCAGTAGATGCGAATACCAGGTGTCCTGCAGGCTAGCGAAAAACCAGAATTTGCCTGGGTTTGAGTCATGCGGCGGTTGAAGGGTTCTGAGGCTTGCGCAGGCATCGACCAAGGCCTCGCTCCCGTGTGGGGAATGCATGACGTCGCCGACGTTTGCCGCGGCAGAGAGATCGAACAGGTCTTGAGCCGGGGAATACCGCCTGCTGTCGCCGTCTCCGATCCCCTAGCGCCTAATCCCTAGCGCCTAGCCCCTATATATTGAACATACATCCACTACCTGCTAGAATACGCCATACAAGCACGCGACTTTCTCCACTCCTCTTCTCTCCAGGGTGTACCAGCATGGCCAAGCGACGTAGTGGTTCGGATCGGAAATCGGCGGGTAGTCCGGGGAAAAAGCAGCCCAAGGCGGGAGCAGCAAGCAAAGCGGGCAAGGGGAACAAAGCCGGCAAGAGGGCCAGCGGGGGGCGGAAGGAGAC
>JBJXGA010000028.1:0-4902 GCA_046152955.1 Planctomycetales bacterium
GTTCACCTCCAGTTGCTCTCCACCCCGCCTCGCGGCGACGCAGTTACTTTCGGTTTCGGGCCGGAGAGTGCATGCCCGGAGAGGACTTCCACCTCTCTGTTTCAAAACGCTCCTCAACGCACTAGCCGGATTTCTCAGAAATCCTGGAACGCGAGGCAGAACGTCTCGATTGATCGTCCAGGCGAAATGGCATTCGCGTAATTGCCCAGCCGTTTGCGTCGATGTTCGGTGCGCTGGCACCCGTCACGGGGTGCCTGGGATTCGTCCGTCGTTTCGGGGGTGGTCGCGTCGCGACCACCCCCGGCGAATCGCTCAAACGCCTCCGGCGTAAAGAGTCGGATTCGCCCGGAGGCTCGCCAAGCGTCCGAGTAGCTCAGTGGAAATAGGCAACGAGTCTTGACCCGATGCGATCATCCACGTTCTGCCAGGATCGCCGTCGCATGTCTGGAAGAGGCGGCGCTGCCGGACACAATTTCGCAACCCGAAGGGTTCGCAGCGACTACCCCCGGAAATCGGGTCTGAGAAACAATTCGACCCTGAAGGGGTCGCACCGTGGTTTACGGGAACTCGATTGGGATCTGAACCATTGATCGCGATTCCAATGGTTTGGACGCTCAATTCGATTGTCGCAATCAGGAGTCCTACACCGAGGTGTATTTGACCGCCGTCCGGACGAGAATTGGCCACGGCGACGCCTGCCACCGGCGTGCCATCCATCATTCATCCAGCTCAGGGTGCTTCAATGGCCTGACCTTGACGATGATGTCGCCGGGGCCGGGCGTGAACTGCAACTGTGCTTCAACGCGTCCTTCGTCGTCGACCTCGTCGGCGCCGAGCGACCACAGGGTGATCCCCTCGGCCGGATGCTCCTCAACTCGGAACCTCAATGGCTCACCGCTCCCGAACAGATCCGTTGGGAGAGATCCAGAAAAATCCGCGTTCAGATCGGACAGCGACCGGGGCAATGTCCCCTGTTCTCGCTGATATCGCTGGATCGACAAGGCCAGTTTCAGGAGCATTTGGCGGGCCACTTCGCGGTCGGTCGTATTGACCGCCTCTCGGCAGTTGGGGAAGAGCATTGCCGCCGTGGTCGTTCGTCGCAACCAGGCCGCGATCTCTTGGGGTGATGCCGTTTGTCCATCGGGAAGCGCGATGGTACAGTCTCGCAACCCGTAGGTGTCGATGGCGGTCGGTCGCAGATTCCGCGGCAGGTCGCAACCGCTCATGATGTTCGTCCAATACAGCTTCACGACGCGTAAGCTGAGCTCCGGCTCGCCCAGGATGTACGTGAGCGGGTTGCGACTCATCAATTGTTGAGTGGCGGTCCCACCCGGGCCTTGAAACAACTCCGGATCCCCCAGAGCCTGGAGACAGACCAAATACTCGGTCTTCAAGGTCTCTGAGTCTGGGATCGACGTCAGGTAAATCGCGCGCACCTCCTGCAGGGCGGTGCGCAACGCCTGGGGATCGAGCGCTGCGGACTGGCACCATCGCAAGGTGGCATCGGTCGCGAGGCGATGCAGCGCGGCCCCCACTTGGCGCTCGACGCGTCCTCCGTGACGTCCCACGTGACGGCTGCATTGAAGCACCATCCGGTAACAGTCCCAGGCGCCCTGATCATCCCCTTCGTGCTCCAGTCGCGCCCCTTCGAGGATCGCCAATCGGCTCAATTCCCGGAGTCCATGCACTTCTTCGAAAATGGTATTGAGCGTCTGATTCGACGGCTGGAGGTACATTGCGTCCGGTCGTTCACAGGCGACGCGAAACATCTCCAGCAAACCGCGATTCTGCTCGACCCAGGCGCGCAGTTCCGGTCCTGCGGCGCCCCAGCCCTCCGCGATTGTTGCCTCGTATTGGTCCCCCGCTGCGCGAGGCATCGGGGACAACGCACCGCGAAGCTGAGAATAGAGGGTGAAGGCGTTCTCTTCCGGGGCGATCTGCACGGATCCGAAGGCGGCAACATCGAACGGGTGGGGGATGTCGGGAACCCCCGCCAGGCGCGCGGTGCGAATGCCGATCGGCGTCAGCAGAACAGTCGTCAAAAACAGAAACAAAACGATGTGCCACCAGCGGACCATGTTTCCAAATCTCTGGGGGCTCTGTTCGGACATGGCGGTCCTGGTGGAAAGGGGATGCAGGACGTTGATTGAGATCGGGAGAATACAGGTTCGTCACCTGACAACGAATAAGGTTCGAGCTTGGTTCACATGACGGGGCCTGTGCGGTGCGTATTCGGCATCGTTTCGGCGTCATGGAGAACTTTCCGACTCTTGCTCCCGTGGTGCGTTCCTCTCTCGAACTTTGACGATGAGGTCTCCGCGACCCGCCGCTTCTGGTTTTCGTCCATCGACGCGCCCTTCGTCGTCGACCCCGTCGGTGAAGATCGACCAGATCGTTGTCCCCTCGGACGGATCCTCCTCAGCGCGGAAACCCAGTGGCGTTCCTGTCCCATAGGGGTCAATCGGCAGCGACTCGGGAAAATCCGCGTGTAGGTCAGACAACGAATGTGGCCATTCCCCGCGCTCCCGTCGAAAGCGCTGGATCGACAGAGCCAGTTCCAGGAGCAATTGGCGGGCCGCTTCGCGATCGGTCGATTCGACCACTTGTTTCACCGCGGGGACGAGCAGTCGGGCCAGAATCGTTCGTTGCAGCCAGGAGGAAATCTCTTGAGGAGAGGCTGTCGTATCGTCCGGAAGCTCCACGGGACGGTCCACGACCGCCGCACCAAGAACGATCAACGGACGTTGATCGCGCGACATGTCGCAACCGCTCAAGACATTGGTCCAAAAGTGCTTCAAAACGCGGCGACTGATTTCCGGTTCTCCCAGCACATAGGCCAAAGGGCGGATGCGCAACAAGTTCTGAGTGGCGTCTCCTCCCAGTTCCTGAAACCGGTCGGGATTCCTGAGAGTCTTCATGTTGACCAGGTACTCCGTTTTGAAGGCCATTGAGATCGACGGAGTCTTCTTGTAACTCGTTCGAACGTCTTGCAACGCGGTGCGCAATTGTGCGGCATCGACCGCCGGCGCCTCGGACCAGCGCAGCATGGCATTGGTTGCGACTGCATGCAGGGCGACTCCGACCAGTCGCTCAATGATCGTTCCGTGGTGTCCCAGGTGCCGACTGCACCGGAACACCATCCGATAACAGTTCCAGGCAGCAGGGTAGTTCCCTTCGTGCTCCAGACGCGTCCCTTCGAGGATCGCCAAGCGGCTCAATTCCCGTAGCCCCTGCACAGTCGGTAGAGGCGTGCTGATCGTGAGTTCCGCCGGCTGGTGATACAGCGCGTCCAGCCGTTCACTGGCCGCTCGAAAGCCTGTCAGCAAGCCACGATTCTGTTGGAGCCATTCGCGCAGTTCCGGGCCGGCCGCACTCCATCCCTCCGTAACGGCGCCATCGAATTGTTCCCCCGCTTCGTGGCTCATGGGGCGCAGTCCCGCGCAGAGCTGCGTATAGAGCGTGAAGGCATTGTCTTCGGGATCAAGCGGAACAAATCCGAAGGCAGCGACATCGAACGGGTCGGGAATATCGGGAATTCCCGCCAGGCGCGCGCTGCGAATGACAAACGGCGCCAGCAGAACGGTCACCAACAACACAAACAGAACGATGTGCCACCAGCGGACCAAATTCCCAAATCTTTGAGGTCTCTGTTGGGACATAGCGTTCCTGGGCGAAAGGGATAGGATTGAGTCGTCTCGAATCGTGAAGGCGCAGATTGCGGCCTCCCCCGGCGACGAGGCATTATCATGGACTCGCTTTGGGTGGCTGCTCCCGAATTCGGTCTTCTTCTTTGTCAAAATCTTCCAGCGAATCCTTCCGAACGTTTCGCGGCGACTCGGGTTTCGACGGACGTTCCCCAGAGGCCTCCAGATAACCGTCCCGGAGTTCCTCGGAAGACTTGGGCTCTCGGCCGCGCTCCCGACGGAACAGGACGGTCGCCAGATGCAAACGCAGCGACTGTTGCGTCATCTCCTCCTGGTCGCGCACCTGAAGTAGTTGTTGAGGCCGTGGCATCCGACCGGCGAGTGGAGAGGCGAAGAGCAACCGCTCGATCTCTGCCGGGGCCAGCCGACCGGTCTGGGGATCGGCGGGTGTCTCATACAGGATTTCCTTGTTGGTGGCGGAACTCACAACGCGGAGTTCCGGAGGGAGGTCGCACTGGCTCAGCAGGTTGCCCCAGAGATGTTCCAACGTTCGGCGCCCAACCTCGGGTTCACCCCAGGCATAGAACAAAAACTGCAATATCCGGCGTTCCACTCCCCCCATGATCGCCGTCTGGGTCCACCCCGTCGAAAGATTGCGGGTTCTGATCCACACTCCGACAGGATCAGACAGAGTCTCCCACTGCGCGAGGAATTCGGCGCGAAGGATTTCCGAGAGTGGACTCCCCCCCTCGTAGATGGTGGCGGTTTCCTCCAGTGCCATCCGCAGCGTGGCGGAATCAACGGCTGTTTCATTGGACCAGCGAGTGATCCCCGTGACCGCGTGGCCGTGGATCACGGCGCCGATCCCCAGTTCCGAGAGCGAACTATGCCGAAAGCAGTGGCGGCTGGCCTGCAACATGCACCGATACCAGGGCCACGCCTGGGCCGGTGAATCTCCTTGTTCCAGACGCAGCGCTTCGACCGCCGCCAGCGTCGTGAAGCAGTACCAATCCTGATAATCCATTGGAGAAGCAATTGGCGGCTGCTCGTTCAGGCCCGGCCACCACGCATCGGGCCGCTCGCTTCCCTCCCGAAACAGCTCCAATGCCTCGCGGTTGCTCTCCAGATACTCAAGTGATGCCTCATCCAGTTCATTGACGGCCCCCCGACCCAGGAACCATTGACGCCACAGAGGATCTTTTGGGGGACGGAGCGCGTCCTTAGCCTGCCGGTACAGCGTGTAGGCATTCCGCTCGGG
>JBJXGA010000245.1:0-9763 GCA_046152955.1 Planctomycetales bacterium
GGTTTGCGGACGGTTGACATGATCGATCCACTGGCGCGGCCGCGGCAGGGGCCAATCACCGCAGTGGTTCGGCATCAGGCAATACGCACAAATCCGCATGGGGCACTTCTGGAGCGTCTCGGCAATGATCTCTTCGAAAGCCGCATAGTCTTCGGCTTTGGCAAAAAGCTGCTGCCGGCCGACGGCACAGTGAAGAAGATTGGCCGGCTAGACCGGCGGTCTGTGCGCGTCAGACCCCTGCCTGCTTGTCAGGCAGGTGAATCAGACTCTCATGCCGGACGTCGACTAGCACGAATCTGATTCACCCGCGGGGCAAGCCCGTGGGGGTCTTGCTTCTGCCAAGGCAGCCGGTTCTAGCCGTCGAATCTCGCTCACCCGTGACTCAAGGTCACGGGGGTCGGGAGAACATCGTCTGATCGTTGCCTGCGCCATCCGCTCAGGTCGCGTGATGAGATTCCGGGGTTGTTCACGCGGCTGGGGCTGACGGGGTGGGGGGCGCGATCAGAAATTTCAGTCGATGTACAAAAACTCCGCCGCGTTGATCAACGCGTGGCATAAGTTGCAGAGCGCCTTGTGCGCCGCTTCGTCGCCGGGGGTGTTGCCCGTCGCGGTCCCCTCGCCCGCCGCCGCCGGTCCGCGGACTTTCTTGGACCATTCTTCCGTCAGCCGCTCGAGTGTCGTGGCCGCCAGCGCCAGTTCATCAGGCTGCGGCGGGCGGCCGAAGGCGGTCAGGTAGGCCCGCTCGATCTGTCGGCCCCGGTCCCCTCCCCCCTCCGACTCAACCCGCCGGGCAAACTGCTCCGCCAATTGCTCCACCATGCCGTTGTTGAACAGATGCAGCGCCTGCAGCGCCACGATCGAATCGCGGCGTTCGATGCAATTGGGATTCATCGCCGGAAAATCGAAATTTTCCAGGTGCGTCACCACCACTTTGCGCTGTTGCTGGACGTAGATGCCGCGCCGCCAGCCGCCGCCGGGGACGCTCTTGGGGGTGGTGAGTCCGTCGTCCCGGACATCGACCGGATCGGGAGGGCCGAAACGGGTTTCGTCGAGCCGTCCCGAGACCGCCAGCAGTGCGTCGTAGAGTTGCTCGGCGCTGAGCCGCTGGAGCGGCATGCGGGAGAGCCAGCGATTGTCGGGGTCGAGTTGTTCGTGGGCCGCCGTCACGACCGAAAGTTGTCGATAGGCGGCACTCCCGACCATGAGCCGATGCATCTCCTTGATGCTCCACCCGCGGCGGACAAACTCTCGCGCCAGCCAGTCGAGCAACTCCGGATGCGAGGGGGGGCTGCCGGTTTTTCCGAAGTTGTCCAACGTCCGGACCAATCCGGCGCCAAAATGGTGCTTCCACAGGCGGTTGACCAGTACGCGTGCCGTGAGCGGATTGTCGGGGCGGGTGAGCCAGCGCGCCAGCGCCAGTCGGCGGCCGGTCTTGTTCGCGCCTGGCCAGGGAGGGTGAACTTCAAACGGGGTGCGACCGTCGGTGAGGACGGACGGGACTCCCGGTCCCACCAGCCGACCGGGGTTCAGATAATCCCCCCGCCGGTAGATGTACGTTGGAGACGGGGCGCCCCGATCCCAGAGGGCACGGAGTTTGGGTTCGGGGCGACGTTCTTTCTCCAATTCGGCGATCTGCGTCGTCGCCGCCTCACTCACCTTGCGAAACTCCTCGTCGAGCGCCGGCAACGAAGCCCGATCAATCCGCAGCTCCTTTTCGAATTTTTCCGCCAGATAAGTCTGGACTGCCGTGCGCTGGTCCGCGGGGGTCGCCAGCATGCTCCGCACATCTTCCCGAATCTCGGCGGGGAGTTGGTCGATTCGCTGGTTGACCAGCTTTTTCGTGAGCGCCGCGGCAGCTTCCTCCAGTGGACTGCGGAGTGCGGCGATGCGGCGCTGGAGGTCGGTGGTGGAAGCCTCCCAGGCACGGCGTTCGGCGGTCGTCACGTAGGGCAAATCGCGATCGGTCCGCGGCCCTTTGCTCAACCCCGGATGCCAGTTGCTCTTCATCCAGTCGTGTTCATCGAACGCTCCTTTGAAGACATCCACCAGTCGAAAATAGTCCCGGTGCGGAATCGGATCGAACTTGTGCGTGTGGCAGCGGGCGCATTTCATCGTCAGCCCCAGCACTCCCGATGTCAGCACTTCGATCTCATCGGCCAGCACGTCCAACCGGTCGGGAACAAAGTTCGTCAGGTTGTACCAGGTGGGATCGGGGGCCATGCGGAGGAATCCGGTCGCCACCAGGTTGTCGCACTGTTCCTGAGTGATTTCCGGGGCGTGTTCATAATCTTCCAGCTCATCGCCAGCGATTTGTTCCAGTAGAAATCGATCGTACGGTTTGTCCGACGCAAACGCCCGGATCACATAGTCGCGATAACGGTAGGCCCAGTTCCGGTCCAGATCCTGTTCGCGCTTCCCCTCGGAGTCGGCATAGCCCGCCACGTCCAGCCAGTGCCTTCCCCACCGCTCGCCATAGCGCGGCGAATTGAGCAGCCGCTCGACCAGCCGCTCGTAAGCGTCGGGCGAGCGATCGGACAGGTACTCCTGAATTTGACTGGGGTCGGGGGGCAACCCGGTCAGGTCGTAGCAGAGGCGGCGTAGGAGCGTCAGCCGATCCGCCTGGGGAGACAACGACAGTCCCAACGGTTCCAACCGCTCCAACAGGAAGGCATCGATGGGATTGTTGGCCGGCGCCGACGGAGACGGAGTCGGAGGAGGAACATCCCGTGGGGGTTGAAATGACCAGAACGCGCGGTCTTCCTCGGTCACCAGCGGATCGGGGTCGGTCGTCGCGACATCCGGTTGGATTTCCACTTCGGGCGCCCCCTGCGCGATCCAGCGGCTGAGGGTCTCGGTTTCGGCCGGTTCGATCGGTTTGATGCTGACTTCAATCAACCGCCGCAAGGGGGGCATTTCGCCCGCCTGAATCTTGCGGATCAGCGGACTCTCTTCCGGTTTTCCGGGAACGATCGCCGGTCCGGATTTTCCCCCGCGGAGCAATCCGGCGCGGCTGCGCACGTCCAGTTCCCCCTCCTGCTGTCCCGCTCCGTGACAGGGAGCGCAGCGCCGCAGCAGGATGGGCAACACGTCGTGCTGATGCAGCGCGCGGTCGGCAGCCTGACCTTGTTCTTCGTCCGCCGCGGCTCCCGTTTCGATCCACCTTCGGACCAGCTCCACTTCGGCGTCGGTCAGCCGTTCCTTCCGATCCGGGGGCATGCTCCCCTCCTGGATTTTCTCCAGGAGCAAGCTCTCCTCCGGCTTACCCGGCACAATGACTGGTCCCGATTCGCCACCCTGACGCCTGCTGGCCGCGGTTCGCAAATCCAATTCGGCTTTCCGCTCTTTCTCACCATGACAGCGAAGGCACTTGGACTTTAGGAGGGGCGCGATGTCCCGCACGTATTGCGGCGCATCCGCAGGCTCCGAGTCGGCGGAAGGCTGAGGCTCGAACGGATAGGCGATGGCCGTGCCAGTCCCCCACCAGCCGCTGAGGCACATTCCCACAGCCAGCAAAATCCGCCAGCTTTGGCTGCGCAGGGATGAACTGCCAGCGCACGGCAACAGCAGGGTGGGAATCGACCTCATCGCAAATTGGTTCCCTGTTTGGGCAACTTCAGTCTTCGGCTGGCAACTTCCCTTTTTCGCGAATCTCGGCTATCCAGTCTTCTCGCGATTTTGGGCACTGACCAAGTAGCTTGGCAAATCCAGGGCCGACAAAAATATCCTTCGGAATTTAGGCCCGAGCGACGTATTGACGCAGAACAGCGATCTGGCGAAGAGGATCTGGTCCAAGTCGAGACTGATCGTGGCTATCATAAAGTTCAAACTTGGCAGCGATAATCTCTCGAAGCCCATCAAACGCCTCTTGCTCGGAATCTCCAGTGGCATGGATATTGGCGTCGAAGAACGAAGCGGAAAAATCATCGTCATTTCGGCAGATGGCAACTGGAATCGGTTTGATCACGGTCAGCGATGCCGGAAACAATGATTCCATGTGTATGGTGACCTTCTCCGATTCCAAAGTTCTGAGACGCAACTCAAACTCTTGCATCTTGATTCCCATCGCTATTGATGTCACGCGAATGACTCCTCCTAACGGAAGTTCGTTGAGTGGGATTCGGATAGTTCCGAGATCTTGCCATCTTCGTATGCAGCCCATGAAACGACTTAGCTACCGGGCGAAATGCGATTGAAAAATGACTCAACAGCAGAGTTCTTCAGCGGTCGTTTCGTAATTCTATGGCAAAAATAGAGTTGCGTCAACTTTCTCGGTTTTCAAGAGACGGCCAGATCGCTGGAGTTGAGGTTTCAGTGGCACCGCGTTTCGGCACTCCGCCGAAATCACCGGCCATGTCAGCCAATGTAGCGTCGGTGCGAGACGCCGGCTGGGGCTCCCGTAATCGTGATTTCGTTTGGCGAGACACGGCGACATTCGCGTGGACGCGACATCTGAGGGGCCATTCAAACTGGATGATCTGCCGGGAGTCTGAGACAACCTCACTGGCGGAGGGCCTCCCGCACACGGTAAAATCACGCTGAATTCTCTAAACTGCCCTATCTCACTTTCGGAATGGTGACGATCCCATGCACCCTGAATCGAAGCGGCTTCCACTGCACTCTGGTCTCAGACGGCTCGTTGTGGCGCTCCTGTGGGGGATGATGGCCTGGAATCAGACCGTGGCGGACGATGAAGACTCCCTCGTCGCCGCTGGCGCGGGAGCGTCGTCCGCCGGTGCCGCCAGTGCCGCTCCGGCCCCCGAGTTCCCCCCCTTCGCCGAGGTCAGCAAGGGATTTGAGCCGGTCGTCTCCACGACCGACGGCGCGCACGGGCTCTTCGCCTTGTGGGTCCGCAAAAAGGACAACCAGGTGCTCGCGGAGCTGCCGCAGGATTTCGCCGGGAAGAAGTATTTCCTGGCGATGACAGTCGCCAGCGGCGAAGAATATGCCGGCTTGCAGGTGGGGGACATCGTCGTCTACTGGCGACAGCATGACAAGCGGCTCGCGTTGATCGAGCCCAATCATGCGTTCCGTTCCAGCGGCGACCAGGAATCGCAAGATTCGGTCAAACGGTTGTTCACCGACCGCCTGATCCTCGACGTTCCCATCCTGACACATGGACCGCATGGGGGGCCGGTGATCGACGCCTCGTCGCTGTTCGTAGGGCACTCTGCGCTGTTTTTCGGCTTTGGACACCAGTCTGGGCAACCGCATCTGGCGGTGGTCAAGATGGCCAAATCGTTTCCCAAGAACACCGAACTGGCGTTCGAGGCGCCGATGGCCGGGGGACGGCTCAAGACGCTGCATTATTCGATCAGCGAGATTCCCGACTCCAGCGGCTACAAGCCCAGGATCGCCGACCAACGGATCGGTTACTTCACCACCGGGTATGCCGACCTGGGAAAATTCCATGAAGAGGGGCCGCGCGTCCGCTACATCAATCGCTGGCGAATCGAAAAGCGCGACCCGGCTCTCAAACTCAGCCCGCCGAAGAACCCGATCGTCTTTTACATCGAGCACACCACCCCCGTCCGCTACCGGGCCTATGTGAAGCGCGGCATCCTCTCCTGGAACGCGGCGTTTGAAAAAGTGGGGATCCGCGAATGCCTCGAAGTTCGGCAGCAGGATGCCGTGACGGGGGAACATATGGACAAAGACCCGGAAGATGTGCGGTACAACTTTGTCCGCTGGCTGAACAACGACATCAGCACGGCGATCGGACCCAGCCGAGCGCATCCCCTGACGGGAGAAATCCTCGATGCCGACATCATTCTCACCGATGGCTGGATTCGCACGTACCTTTCGCAACAGATTGATGAACTGCCGCAACTGGCGATGGAGGGCTTCTCCCCCGCCACGATTGCCTGGCTCGACCGACGTCCCGCCTGGGATCCGCGAATGCAATTTGCTCCCGCGGCGCAGCGCGCCGAACTGTATGCCGCACGGCAGCGGCAAACCCAGCGACCTGCTGCTTCTCCCGGAAACAACGCAGCGCCCGATCTAACGGCGCAGGGGGGAGACAGGAATCCCGCGGCAACCATCCGCCCAGGGCACCCGGCCAGCCTGTGCCGCGCCGCAACCGGATTGGGAACCGACCTGGCGCTCATGCACATGACCCATGCGCTGCTGGCAGGGTCGCGTGACAAAGACCAGGGAGCCGAACTGCTCGACGGCATGCCCGAAGAGTACATCGGCGGCCTGCTGTCGTATCTCACGGCCCATGAGGTGGGGCATACGTTGGGGCTGCGGCACAATTTCCGCGCCTCGGGGATTTACTCACTGGAAGAGATCAACAAACCTGGCGCGCCGCGGAAGGTCATCGCCGGGTCGGTGATGGACTACATTCCGCTCAATATCAACGTCCAGCAGAACAAACTGGTGGACAATTTTGCGATGGAGGGAGTCGGCCCCTACGACATGTGGGCCATCGAATACGGCTACACGTTTGAAGACAACCTGCAACCGATCCTGGCGCGGGTCGCCGAACCGGAGTTGCAATACGCGACAGACGAAGACTCCTTTGGCCCGGACCCTCTCGCCCGGCTCTGGGACCTGGGGGCCAATCCGTTGGAATTCGCCCGCTCGCAAATGAGCCTGGCGCAGCAGCATCGCCGCGAACTGGTTGACAAGTTCGTCCGCGATGGACAATCCTGGGCCAAAGCGCGGCGCGGCTACGAGACGACGCTGGGCTTGCAGATGCGAGCGCTCTCGATCGCTTCCGATTGGGTCGGAGGGGCGCACATCCATCGCGACCGCAAGGGGGACAAAAACGGTCGCCCGCCGCTGGAGGTGGTCCCTGCCATCGCGCAGCGCACGGCCCTCAAGTTTGCCATTGAAAACGCCTTTCAGGACCAGGCGTTTGGCCTGACCCCGGCTCTGCTCAATCACCTGGCGCTGGACCAATGGCTGGACGACAGCCATGGCTTCTTTTCCATCCCGGACGCGGCCTGGCCGGTCCACGAACGGATCATGGGAATCCAGGGAGCGACGCTGACGATGCTCCTCAACCCGACGCAACTGGGGCAGGTGTTCGACAACGAACTGCGAGCCCCCACCGAGGTCGACGTCCTGACGTTGCCCGAATTGCTCGACACGGTGTATGCCGCCATCTGGACCGAGCTCGATCAGCCGATTCCCGCCGACAGCACCCCGCGCAAGCCGTGGCTCTCCAGCCTGCGGCGGAACTTGCAGCGGGAACACGTCGAACGCCTGATCGATCTGACGCTCCCCGATCCGTTCATGGGGACGGTCCACAAACCGGTGTCGAACCTGGCGCTGGGACAGCTCGACAAGTTGAAACAGAAAGTCGCGGCATTGCTCCAGCAGAATCCGGGGATCGATGCCTACTCCCGGGCGCACCTGGCGGAAGCCCAAATCCGGATCACCAAGGCGCTCGACGCCCATTACATCTACAACAACCAGAACCAACAGAATCCGCTGATGTTCCTGTTTCGGTAACGAAGCGTCGGAGATGTGACAGGGCCAGCGCTATTGGTCACGCCCAGCGAGTCGGTGAGACTTTGTCGGCCTTCGCGGCGACTTGTCGGAAGTGTCGGCATTCCCTGTCGTGGCGGTCAAAACTTGGTTCCTGCTTCCCCGACGATCGAATTGGCAAAAAAACGAGAAACCGTGGAACCGGTCGCGTTATAATCGTCGGCGAGCCACGCCTGGAACTGTGGGGGGAGAACGATTCCCCTCATCGCCAGCCTCCGGAAACCATTCTCAACGCGTTTCCCCGACCAAATCATGCCTGTGAATGTCCTCTTCGCCTGGAGTTGGATCCTCTGCGGCCTGATTTCCGGCGCGGTGATCGGTTCGTTTTTTCATCATCCCCAGTGGCTGGACGGTTATGGGTCGTGGCGGAGACGAATGGTGCGGCTGGGACATATCTCGTTCCTGGGAACCGGATTGCTCAATCTGGGATACGGACTGTCGGTCGTCGTCCTGCAGGTCTCGGCGGAGTTGCCGTGGGCCACGCATGGCTTCCTGGTGGGAGGGGTGACGATGCCCCTGGTCTGCTTCCTGTCGGCCTGGGATGATCGCTGGCGTCGGTTGTTTTTTCTTCCCGTGGGGAGCCTGCTCCTGGCCACCGGACAATTTCTGTGGGTGGGACTGCGCTCATGAGAATCGGTTTCATTGCCATGAGCGGCGTGCGAGCCTGTGACCCGGACCTTCTGGAGCTGGGGCTGACGCTGCCCGGTTTCGTCGAACGGGGGAAGACGATCGCCTCGCTTCCCAGTCTCGGTTTGCTCACCCTGGCGGGGCTGACGCCTGCTGGGCATTCGATCGAGTACCTGGAGATCGACGATCTGCGCCACCTGACGGTGCTTCCCGACCGATTCGATCTGGTGGTTATCTCAAGTTTCAGCGCCCAAATTTTCGAGGCGTATGAACTGGCAGACCGTTTCCGGGCGCACGGGGTGCGCGTTGTTCTGGGAGGCCTGCATGTCACGGTGCTCCCGGACGAAGCCGCCCAACACGCGGACGCGGTTGTGGTGGGCGAGGGAGAACCGGTCTGGCCGGCAGTCATCGACGACGCCGTCGCGGGGCGCTTGCAGCCGCGTTACGTCTCCGACGGCCAATATTCGCTGGAGAACTCGCCCCTTCCGCGATTTGATCTGCTGGAGATCGACCGGTACAACCGCTTGACGGTGCAAACCAGCCGCGGCTGCCCGTTGCGTTGCGAGTTTTGCGCCAGCTCGATCCTGCTCACGCCGCGTTACAAGCTCAAGCCGGTGGCCAAGGTGCTGGCGGAGATCGACCGGATCCGGGCGTTGTGGAGACGACCGTTTTTGGAATTCGCCGACGACAATTCGTTCGTGCATCGCGGCTACTGGAAAGAACTCTTGGGTGAATTGCGGACGCGCGGGCTGCGCTGGTTTACTGAGTGCGATCTGCGGGTGTATGAAGACGACGAGTTGCTGGACCTGATGCATGCCAGTGGCTGCGCCGAGGTGTTGATCGGTCTGGAGAGTCCGATCGAAGCGGGGCTTTCGGGACTGGAGCTCAAGAGCGACTGGAAACACCGCCGCTGGAGCGAGTACCGGGAGGCGATTCGGCGCATCCAGTCGCGTGGGATTCGCGTGAATGGCTGCTTCATCCTGGGGCTGGACGGCCAGACGTCCGAGGTGTTCGACGCCGTCTACGACTTTGCCCGCGATGCGGAACTGTACGACGTGCAGATCACTTTGCAGACTCCCTTTCCGGGGACGCCGTTGTATGATCGCCTGAAGAACTCGGGGCGCTTGCTGCACGACGGCCAATGGAACCGCTGCACGCTGTTCGACATCAATTTCGTCCCCGACTCGATGTCGATCGAAGAACTGCGCTCCGGGTTTTATCACCTGGCGCGCCGCCTGTATGCGGAAGACATTTCCCATTGGAGACGGGACAACTTCAATCGCAAGTACCTCCGTTCGAAGTTACACCCTAAAGGGAGCCTGGCATGAATCCACCGGCCATCCGCGGATTGTTTATTCTGGCGGCAGTCTACGACGGCATCCTTGGTCTGTTGTTCCTGGCCGCTCCAGGCTGGGCGTTCGCGCAATTCGAGATCACCCCTCCCAACCATTCGGGGTATGTACAGTTTCCCGCGGCACTGCTGCTGGTGTTCAGCGTCATGTTCTGGCAGATCGCCCAATCCCCACGTCAGCAGGCGTCGTTGATCCTGTATGGCATCCTGCTGAAAGTGGCTTATTGCGGAGTGACGTTCGGTTACTGGTTCAGTACCGACATTCCCTGGATCTGGAAACCGTTTGCGGTCATC
>JBJXGA010000510.1:0-2888 GCA_046152955.1 Planctomycetales bacterium
GGAAGAGGAGGTCCGACGATGACTACCATCAAACCCATTGAGCTCACGGAAGAAGCCTACGCGAACCTTGCCGAGAATTACGGAGGTTTTTGTGTCGTCTGCCGTGACGAGGCATATGGAGTGGAACCGGATGCGAGGCGATATCGGTGCGAATCCTGCGGCGCGAATGCCGTTTTCGGCGCTGAGGAACTCCTGATTCGTGGCGTCATTCAGTTCACTGAAGACGAACACGCAGAATAGGCTGCGGGCGCGGAGTTCTGGCGAAAACAATGTTCGTCGCCGCCACTCCGCGCCCCTGTTTCAAGAAGACCACGCCACTCTCGTAGTTTTTTCCAGAGGTCCGTAACTTCCGCACGCCACCGGGCCTCGTATCACCGATCCGCATATTCCCTAGTAGCCGCGACCGATCATCGTGGCTTGGGCGAGGGTGATTTCGCATCTGCGTCCGAGCCAGGAGGAACGAGGTCCGCCACCTCCACGATGTGCAGAGTCCCTTGGCGATAGAAAATCAGCCAGCGTCCATCGGGCGTGAACTCCAGAATTTCGACGCGTTTTCGTTCCTTGGTGGAAAAGCGTTTCACCTCCGCTCCGGTGTCGAGTCGCCAGAGGACTGCGTTCCCGCCATCGTCGGCCGTTGCCAGAAAGTCCCGCGAGACCGCCATGACCCGCGCCTGGGGTTTGGGAACGTCGGGGCCGAAAGCCAGCTGTTCGCGGGCGGACTGCAACGCCGACGCGTTGGGATTAAAAGATCCCTTGTTCTCGCTAGCAACCAGATTGACGTCCTCAATCGTTTCGGACCGCCGGCCGTCCAGCAAATAGCCGTGGCTGAATTGGCCGGATTGCGAGTCGAACGCATCGACCCGCACCTGGCTGGCCACGAACAGGAGCTTGCCGTCCGGTGAGAACCGGAGCGCAAAAAAACTGGCGAGTGGAAATGGCGCGGAGTTCACGCGCTTCATGGTCTCCAGGTCAAAGAGTTCGAGAGCGAACTTCTTCGACCCTTCTTTGGTCGGACCGAGGATGGCATACCGTTTGAAATCGTGGGACACGGCGCGCTGCCTGTCCTCGATGACTGTCTCCGGAGTCGGTCCGGCAAAGATACGCCCCGTGCGCGCTGAGGCGAACGCCAGGCCGCCCTGAACGATTGCCGGGACTACGTTGTCTCGTCCTTGAGCAGGCTCATCCACGAACTCGCCACTGGTGCCACGGCTGTGGAATCCTCGCCGTCGAAGGACTACCTCAGTTTCATCCTCTTCTCCTTTAGGTATCAGACTGATACGCACCGTCGTATTCGGCAATCCGATCAGTTGCTCCGTCGCCGCCTTCACCGAAATCCCGATCAGAGACGTCTTCGGCCCTAGCAATCCAGTGGCGTAGCTGGTCACCTCGTCGCCGACTTGGATCTTTCCGGACTGGGCACCAGGCCCATCAGGAATGAGCTCCGTGACCAACAGCTTGCCGTTGCGCTGAGACAGCGTGATCCCTAACATTCCCGGCACGTAGTCGTCAAAGACCGCCGTTTCCCGCCGAGCCGGCAGCTCCAGCAACACCCAGCGCCGTTCCGTCTTAATCAGAGCCCGGCTCGCATCGGCCGAGTAGGCCGCCGATTCGCCAGTGCCGTTGACGAATTGCAGCATTTCGCCGTCGCGCACTCTGATGAATTGGACCTTGCCGAACGTGGTTCCAAACAGCAACTCGTCACTCCGCGGCGAGATGGCGATGCAGGTGGCGGTTGCGACGTTCCCCGCATT
Organism: Planctomycetales bacterium; assembly: GCA_046152955.1. Taxonomy (GTDB): domain Bacteria; phylum Planctomycetota; class Planctomycetia; order Planctomycetales; family Planctomycetaceae; genus SIAF01. Next base: position 1,752 of record JBJXGA010000510.1, read on the forward strand.
TCCGTATGCGAATCGGAGCGTGTGATGCTCGCCGCCAGACGCTCGATACCCCAACAGCATGCCGGCCAGAACTGCCACGCCACAAATCCAACGCCATCGCATTGCCGTCGCCCACATAGGATCGCACTCCAGTGAAATCATGACAGGGAAAACCGTTACCAACTTACGAGATACCGCCTGAAGTTCAAGCTGCGCCCGTAATCTCGCGCATTTTCGGCGGGACCAAATCCAACGCTCAAACTTCCCGATGCGGTTTACATGTGGTGTTGACCGACAAATCGCGCCAATCACCAGGGACCTGGAACGACGACGCCGTACCCGGACTTTGCTGCTGTGAGCGGCCATTAGATACGGGGCGGAAAGCGCCGAAAGTGGGATCGATTGATTGACGCCGCGCGGTGTGCTAGGGATCGATCATGTTGCAAGCTTATGTTGGTCTCGTAAGTCGTCAGGGGTTAGAAATCTTCTGCCCGGAGCACCCGCAGACCATGCGGTTTCTGTGGCGACGCGTCAAGCGTGAACAAGGGCGAGTCGCCTGTTTCTGGTCCGTCATTCCCGCTGAGGTCGTTGATCCCATCCTCGCGACTCTGCAACTCGGCCGCTCGCGAGATGCTCTCCAACTGATGCAGCAACACGCCCGCGAATATGGTTCCCTGATTCCCTGTGAAGAGGAATCAACTCCAGACCCTGTCCATTACGATCACGGTTAATTTCGGCGAACCCCGCGAAGTCACACGGCTTCCGGCCTGTTTCCAGACTGGCTGTTTCGCACGCGTGACATTCCCGCCAGATGATGTTACGGAATCGTGAATCGAGTCAACCAATCGGTCAATTGTTCATTCTTACCTCTATCCGGAGTAATCCAAACACCGCCACTCGCTGAACGCTGCCGACTTTCGGAGCGTGCGGCGAGAGGGCGGTGGTGCCCAAAAGGTTTTCTCACTAATTCGCCTTTTCTTACTGGCTCGGTTTCTGAACCGAATACTTCCATTCGCCTCGCGCGGGGCCAGAGCCTTGTCGTTCACCAGCCTGGGTGCCGGGTGAACGCTGTGGCTTTGGCGCCCGCAACTCTGATTTTCCCGAGGAGACGAATGATGGCCAATTTAACCCGAGCCAACCGTGAGCTGTTCCGGAGAG
>JBJXGA010000526.1:0-14624 GCA_046152955.1 Planctomycetales bacterium
TCGTGGTGAATAACCTGGAGCCGGCGATGATTCGCGGGGAAGAAAGCAACGGGATGCTCTTAGCCGCGTCGGACGGGAATTCGGTCATCCTCCTGCAGCCGGATCGGGAGATCGCCGATGGTTCCCGGGTGAAGTAAGGGAGGGGGGGGGCGGTAATTGGCACGAAAAGTGCCGTAGTGGTTGCCGTTCAGTCGGCGGATACGTGGTCCACCCACAGGACAAAACAGGTCATCGAGTCCATTTCTTCGAGAAGAATCGCTTTCCTTAAGTTGCTCTGATGGCTGCTGTTTCTACAATTTTTCGAGTACAGAAAAAAACGCCTGACGCAAAATGCTACGCTTGCCGACCGGTGTAGTAATTTGCGGACGCGGGCTCTGATCGATCCTTGAAAATTGCTTTGGCGATCGTTTATAAATGGTTCTGACTCCCAGATTTGCAACGAGCGGCGGGAGTCGGCACGATGGTTTGGGAGTCAAATCTGCGGGTCTTAGTTGGACTTCCGTGTGAAGGGCGATGGCGAACGAAGCGCCATCGGATCGACCCGCTGTGCTTGAAGTCAATGAGGGAGGGAGGCTGAAAATGATGCGGCTGCCCGAGAGCAACATTTTAACGGCCGGTGTGCGACAGACTCAACTGATCGGTTGGGGAACCGCACTGGCGATCATCGTCTCCTTCGCCTGGGTCGGCTTAGCTGCCGAACGAAGACCTTCCACCACCGTGAAGGCTGCCGCCGCTGCCAAACCCGCGCGTCCCAAAGCGGGAGCGAAGGAGACCGCGCAGCAGCCCTCGGCAGCGACCCCCTCGGAGTCGGCCTCGGAAGATGCCCCCGACGGCGCACCCGCAAAATCGACTCTCCCGGAGGTCGTCAAGACCGGGTACAGCGGGGAATATTCCGAATTGATTGACTTCATCAATCAACAGGTGCGGCAGGGCTGGGAAGACAACAGCGTGTCTCCTTCGTCAGTTGCGGATGACGGCGAGTGGCTGCGTCGCGTTCATCTGGACATTGTCGGACACATTCCCGAATTGGAAGTCGCTCAAAAGTTCCTGGCCGACAAGGAGCCGGGAAAGCGCTCGCGGATGATCAATCGGCTGCTGGAAGACCCGTCGTATGCGCGAAACCTGACCGCGATTTGGACGAACAACCTGATCGGGCGCGCCACGCCGCGCGACATCAATCGCCCGGCGCTGCAAAAATTCCTGCGAGAATCGTTCGGGCGCAATCGGGGTTGGAACGAAGTGGTGTTCGACCTGTTGGCGGCTGAAGGGTCCAACAACGTCAACGGAGCGACGAATTTTCTGCTGTCGCACCTCAATGACGGGGCGGTTCCGGCCACGGCGATCGCGTCGCGGCTGTTCCTGGGGATGCAGGTGCAATGCACGCAGTGCCACAACCACCCCTTCAACGAATGGAAGCAGAATTCCTTCTGGGAGTTCAACAGCTTCTTCAAGCAGGCCCGGGTGGAGCAGGTCCGAAAGTACAACGAAAAAACCGGACGGATGGACGTCGATCACCTGGAGCTTTCGGCCCAGGAATTCGAGGGGGGAGTCCACTGGGAGCGACGAAACGGGTTTATGGAGGTGTCGTATCCCCGATTCAACAATGTGGATGTCAGTCCCGACGCCGCGACCAATCGGCGGATGGAATTGGCCCGACTGGTGACCTCCGGCGAGCGGACCATGGTCGCCGACGCGATGGTCAACCGGATGTGGGGGCATTTCTTCGGATACGGATTCACGAAACCGGTGGATGACATGGGACCGCACAATCCCGTGTCGCATCCGGTGCTGCTGGAACGCTTGTCGGCGGAATTCGTGAAGTCCGGCTACGATCTGAAGAAACTGGTCAGTTGGATCTGCAATTCGGAAGCGTATCAACTCACCAGCCGCTTCAATCCGCACAATGACAAAGACAACCCCGCGGCCGGTGAGATGCCGCTGTTCAGCCACCTGTACCTGAAGTCAATGAACGCCGAGCAACTCCATGATTCGCTGATCGTGGCCACCAACGCTCACAAAACGGGAAGTGGCAGTTGGGAGCAGGCGGAATCCAAAAGACAAGAGTGGATGGCACAGTTCGTGCAAACATTCGGCACGGACGAGAACGACGAAACCACGTCGTTCGACGGAACGATTCCGCAGGCGCTGATGATGATGAACGGCGAACTGATGCAGACCGCCCTGGCCGGCGCCAAAGGGAGTATTTTGCATCAGGTGATCCACGACAACAAAGGGAATCCGGCCGAAAAGGCCAAACTGCTGTATCTGGCGACATTGACCCGAATTCCCTCGGCCAAGGAAATCCAGATGGCCAACCGCATTCTCAAAGGGGCCAAGAACCCCCAGGAAGCGTTTCAGGATCTCTACTGGGCCCTCCTGAATTCCAACGAATTCATCATGAACCACTAACCCCGGATCACGCACTCACCGGCCAGCTTACGCTGGGCCGTTCGCCTAATCCCTAGCGCCTAACCCCTAGCTCCTCACCACTACTCTCCAGGAATTCGCCATGCAGAACTCGTCGCTGTCTCTTCCGGCTGGAATGTCCCGTCGCCACTTCCTGCAACACCTGGCGCTCTCCAGCGCGGCGGTTCCCGGTCTGCAATTCCTGACGCACCTGGACGCGCATGCCGCGGAGGTCCGCAAGAACCAGAAGGCATGCATCCTGTTGTGGATGAGCGGCGGACCTCCCACGATCGACATTTGGGACTTGAAGCCCGGCTCCAAGAACGGCGGAGAGTTCAAGCCGATCAGCACCTCGGGGGATTTGCAGATCAGTGAGCACATGCCCGAGACGGCCAAGGTGATGCAGCACCTGTCGGTGGTGCGCTCGATGAGCACGCGCGAGGCGGACCACGGTCGCGGCCGATATTTCATGCACACCGGCTTCGTTCCGAATCCGACGGTGGTGCATCCGACGTTTGGCTCCGTGGTCAGTTACGAATTGGGGAGCAAGCGGAAGGACTTGGAAATCCCCTCGTTCGTCTCCATTGGTGGTCCCAGCATGGGACCCGGCTTCATGGGAATGATGCACTCCCCGTTCATGGTGGGGAGCAACGGGGAAATCCAGAACGCCTCGATGCGCAAGGATCTGACCGACGTCCGCCTCAAGCAGCGACTGGACATGCTGGGAGCGGTCGAGACCGACTTCATCAAGTCGGGTCGGGGAGGACTGCCCGAGGATCACCAGGCGGTCTACAAAAAGGCGGTCAACCTGATGACCTCCAAGCAGATGGCCGCCTTCAAGGTGAGCGACGAAACGCCGGAAACGGTGGCGATGTACTGCGGCACCGGGGCCAATGCCGCCGGCGGCGCGATGGGCATGGGAGCTCGCAACCCGTTCGGAATGGGCTGCCTGATGGCGCGACGGCTGGTCGAAGCCGGTGTGCCGTTCATCGAAGTCGACCTGGGCGGATGGGATCTGCACGCGCAGGTCTTCAACACGCTCCGCACGCAGCGGTTGCCGGTGATCGATCGGGCCATTTCCGGCCTCACGGCAGACCTGGAGCAACGCGGTCTATTGAAGGATACGACGATCGTCTGGATGGGTGAATTCGGGCGAACGCCGCGGATCAACCAGGACACCGGTCGCGATCACTGGGCGGCGAGCTGGTCGGTGATGGTGGGGGGCGGCGGCCTTCGCGGAGGAGTCGCCGTCGGTTCGACGAACGAAGACGGGACCGCCTGCACCTCGCAGAGTTACCTTCCCGGAGACATCTGGGCCACCGTGGCACACGCCATGGGCATTCCGCTCGACACGGTGCATACCTCGAAGAATGGCCGCCCGATGAAGATTGCCAACGGCGGAACAGCGATCAAGGAACTGATCGGCTGACAAGCGCGGCGCGCCTCGCATGGGGCTGCGCCGGTCGCAACCCGCGGGGAGCGCTCAGGTGGGTCTTTGCGCTCCTCGCGGATGGTTTGGCAAATCCGTTGACCAGCGGCGACGGCCTCCTGGCTCCCTGGTTCGGATCGTCGGCGAATTGGGTGTGGCGGAGAGCTGTCGCGAAGCTCTGGCTAGTGCCAAACGGCCTTGATTTCAGAAGCAGCGTTGTCGCGCGAATCAGCGTTTGTCACGGAGGAGTCCCGCATTGGTGACCTGGCGAATCCATGGGATTGAAAGCGCGGCGGGGGGTGTGCCCAAATTCCCTGGCAGCCCTTCCGTCGTAGCCACATTCGCCAGAATGTGGGTGATCGCTGCTCCGCCCACGTTCTGGCGAACGTGGCTACCGCCAGGATTCACTGGCACACCCGCGGCGGGTGGGGCGCTTGGGGACAATGGCGGAAGCGCGCGGCAATCGATAGGATATGACTGGCAGCGACGGCTGGCGCAAGATGCCTCCTGAATTTCGACCGGGGGGGCGTGAGCCGTTGGCAGCCGTCACCGGCAGCAGACGGCCCAGCCGTATTCCATCTCCGCAGACACCAACCGCTTTCAGACAGCTCCCTCCCAGTCACACGTCATCAGGGCTCTTTACTCCCGACAGCAGGAATCAATGGCCAGCATCGTAATTCTCAAGGCGGGTGAATCAGTCACCCACGACCTGACGAAAGACGAAACCGTCGTCGGACGGCATCCCGAGTGCGATGTTCAGATCGACTCGAATATGGTGTCGCGAAAGCACGCCCGGATCGTTCGCGAAGGGGGAGACTATTTCGTCGAAGACATGGGAAGCGGCAACGGAACGACCGTCAATGGACAGCGGATCAGCACGCGGACCCTGTTGCACCATGACGACCGGATCAAATTGGGCCCCATCCTGCTGCGGTTTGTCAGCCAGGCGGCCCCGACAACCAGGCGGCCCCCCCCGGAACCCGTGGCGGCGCCGCCGGTGTTCAACCTGGATCTGTCCGACGACGGGGAAGATTCCTCGACGATCACCGGCGCCGTCGATGCCGCCAGCGGCAATCGGTTTGGTTCGCTGGACGTGCGCCCCGAGGCCAAACTCCGGGGGGTGCTGGAAATCAGCCGTACCCTGGCCGGGACGGTCGATATGGGAAAGATTCTGCCGCGCGTGCTGGACACGCTGTTTGCGATCTTCCCGGGGGCCGACCGCGGATGCGTGCTGCTCAAAGACGCGACGACCGGCGCGATGGTCCCGCAGGCGATCAAACACCGCCGCGAGGGGGAGGACGAGTCGGTCAAACTCAGCCGCACAATTGTCAACAAGGTGCTCTCGGAAAAGACGGGCATCCTCTCGGCGGACGCCTCGACCGATTCGGCGTTCAACGCCAGCGAATCGATCGCCAATTTCATGATCCGGTCGATGATGTGCGTCCCGCTCCTGGGTCTGGACGGCGAGCCGTTGGGGATCATCAACATCGACACGCAGAATCCCCTCAAGCAATTCCAGAAAGAGGATCTGGATCTTCTGATGGCGGTTGCCGGGCAAGCGGCGCTCTCCTACGAGAATGCCCGGCTGGCGGCGTCGTACATCGAGAAACAAAAGCAGGACAGCGAAATGGGGATTGCCGCGGGAGTGCAGCGGGCGCTCCTCCCCGAGCACCTGCCACAAGTCTCGGGATACGAGTTCTACGCCTCGTATGAATCGGCGCAGGCGGTGGGGGGAGACTACTACGACTGCCTGATTCTGCCGGGGGGGAAAGTCTGCCTGGCGTTCGGCGACGTGGCGGGCAAGGGGGTTCCGGCATCGCTGGTGATGTCGCGGCTGTCGAGTGTCGTGCAAAACACGATGGAGTTTGTGCAGGACGTCGGACAGGCGGCCCAGCGGATCAACAATCACATGTGTGCGCATGCCGTTGCCGGACGCTTCGTGACCTTTACCCTCACGACGATCGACCTGGAAACGCACGAAATGGCGTCGATCATTGCCGGACACATGTCCCCGATGATTCGCCGCGCGGACGGCACCATCGAGGAGTTCCCGGAAGAGATGGTGAACCTCCCGCTGGGCGTCGTGGAGGGAATCACCTACGAGGTGGTGAAGCGGACGCTGATGCCCGGTGAAACGGTGGTGATCTATACCGACGGCGTCAGCGAGGCCATGAATCCCAACAGCGATCTGTATGGCCTGGACCGACTTCGCTCGATGATCACCAACAATTCGTCCAACCCGGCCGAATTGGGCAAGGTGATCCTTGAGGATGTTCGCCGTCACGCTGCCGGGCGACCGCAAAACGACGACATCACGCTGATGGTGTTTGGACGGACATTGGAACAGGGATGAGTGGTGCTGGCTCGCCCCGCAGCATGAATAATCCAGGCTATTGCCCCAGGGCGGGGGCGTCCTCCCGCCGATAGCCCAACCCTTTCACGACCTCCAAGACTTCGCTCCAGGTGGGAAATGGCCTCCCGGAGTGCCGCTTGTACTGGTCAATCGCCCTCATGAATTCTAATTCGTCGTCCGAGTAGTCGCGCTCGCAGGTCGTGGGATCGACATGCCGGCGTTTCGCCGCGCGCCGTGGCGTCACGGACGGAGACGATTGATCGGCGCTCGCCGCGGAAGAATGCAGAGAGGTGCTGCCGCGTTTCTCGCGTCGCGGAGCCGCGGTCCGACTGGCCGTCAACAAATCCCCATCAAAAATGAAGTGGCGCATGGAAATGCCCCTGGGTGAAGGGAACATCCTTTGATCACAGGCAACCCACGGGATGCCAACGCCGGTTGCATCGTCCATGACCACATGGACATCGAGAAGCTTGCCCCACAAATCGCGTTGGGCAAGCGGGGGGAATCCGAGAGGACGCGGAAGCGGCACAGTTTTCCGGAGAGGCACTGGTTGATTCGATTGTTCCGACTGTGTCGGAGTGGGGAGTGGGGAGAGAGTGGATTGTGGAGTTGGCGACGAATTCCGGTCAATCGGCCGTCTGTCCCACTTGCCAGAGGAAATCGAAGGCGTTTTCGAGGCCGCGCCCCATGGGTTTCAATCGCGATTCCAGCCCTTCGAGCAATTGATCACGAGCGCTGGGGGAACGCCTTTTGGGACGGGACGAACCGGAGGGGTCGATCGTCATCCGCCATTCCTGCAGCGCTCCGGCTGCCTGCTGGGCGAGCGCCGCATAAGCCTTCCCTGCGTCCGGAGTCTCCATCGGCAAGGTGCGGAGTGGCGGAGGGGCTGAATCGCTCTGCCGCGGGAGGTCGGCCACATCGGCCCCCCTCTCGGAAGTCGGCGGCGACAGATTTGCGGCTGGCTCGTTGGGAGCGGGGTGGGACATCCACAGCGCGGCACCCACCGCCGCGAACATGGCGATCGCAGCGACCGTCGGCGACATCCAGCCCCGCCACACAGAACGCCCCCCCTGCGGGACGGACGCCAACGCGACGCGCGCTGGTTCCAACGTTGGTCTTCCGCGCCAGGGGGCCGTCGGGCGTCCCAGGTGGGCTTCCACCACCGCGCCGACCAAATCCACGTCGGGAACCTGGTCACGCCACGATAAGAGCACATCGGCGAGCAGTTCTCCCCCGTCCCAGATCGCCCGACAGCGGGGACAATCCTGGGCGTGGACGAGCATCCAGGACGAATCACCGGTGCGCTCGGCGTCGACCCATTGCTGCCATTCACGTTCAAACCGAGCGCAACTCATGGGTTCCTCGTGGCGCCAGGCCGCGGTGCTGCAGGAGTCGCGCCAGCTCTCGTCGCGCCCGAAACAGCCAGGTTTTGACCGTCCCGACCGGGCTCCCGACGATCTGGCTGATCTCCGTCAGGCTCAATTCGTTCTGATGATAAAGGACGAAACACAGCCGATACTCTTCTCGAATTTGGTTCAATGCCAGATGCAGTTCTTCCGCCAACCCCAACTGATCGACCAGCGACTGATCGTCCCCCAGTTCGTCGAGCAGCTCCCGATGCGGAGGGCGCAGCGCGCGTTTGGCCAGCCAGGTGCGGCACCGATTGGCGGCAATTCCCAACAGCCACGGTACGATCGGTCGTGCGGGATCCCACCCCGCCAAATGCCGCAACGCCCTGATCAACGAGTCCTGTGCCACATCCTCCGCGTCCTGGCGGTGCCCCAACATCCGGAAACACAAACCAAATACATTCCCCTGATAGCGCTCGACGAACGCCCGCAACGCGTCGGGGTCTCCCCCCAGGCAACGATTCACCAGTGTGGCGTCTTCGATCACGAGCGGCGTCCGTTCACAATCTGTCATACCCGCGCCGGGGAGCTCCGGTTGCAGACAATTCAAAAATCATCGCACCGCTAGCGCTGCACGCATTCGCGGGCCAGCGTCCGGGCTGCCCGATAGGCATATTTGATCGTAAATACTCGGGCATCCACCTGCTCTTCGGTATAGTATTTTCCCGTTTCGCTGCGCGGCAAACCAGCCAGCGCGAGGGTCAGAGGAAGCAGGTCGATGAACTCCTTATAGTTCCGTTGCAGATCGGCGGGATCAGGCACAGCCGGGGCTCCTTGTGGCAAAGTGTTTGAGGCACGGTCGCGTCCACCGGCGACGACGACCAAACGGTTCCGCGGTGTCGCCGGGCGGCCTACCTATCGTCGCATCGCCAGCCCGCCGCGCCAAGGTCAGATTCATTTTCGAGAGACCGGGGTGTGCCCGTGAATCCTGACGGTAGCCACGTTCGCCAGAACGTGGGCGGTGCAGCGATCACCCACATTCTGGCGAATGTGGCTACGTCGGAAGGGCTGCCAGGGAATTTGGGCACACCCGGAGAACGCGGGAACGCCTAAGAGACGCCGCTCAATCGGCGATCGCGTACCGGACGATGCACCACAGCGCCTTGAGCCCATCGCGCCAGCCGATCTTTTTGCCCTGCGCGTACGTCCGCCCGGAATAGCTGATCGACATTTCAAACGTGCGGTAATTGCGCCGGGCCACCTTGGCGGTGATCTCCGGTTCGAAGCCAAATCGATTCTGTTTGAGCGTCGGCAGGATTTCCGAGATCACCTCGCGGCGAAATACCTTGTAGCAGGTCTCCATGTCGGTCAGGTTCAAATTGGTGAACATGTTCGACAGGGTCGTCAAAAACTTGTTCCCCAGAAAGTGCCAGTAATACAGCACGCGGTGTGGATGATCTCCCAGGAAGCGGCTCCCAAACACCACGTCGGCCTGTCCTTCCACAATCGGCTGGAGCAGCCGGGGAAACTCCGACGGGTCGTATTCCAGATCGGCGTCCTGGATGATCACGACGTTCCCCGTCGCGAGCGCAAACCCGGTGCGGAGCGCGGCCCCTTTTCCCCGATTCCGCGGATGCCGCGCGGTGACAATGTGATTGCATTCGTTGGCGCATTCGCGGGCGATCGTCTCCATGACCGCCAGCGACTGATCCCGGCTGCAATCATCGACCAGAATGATCTCCTTGCGCAACGGAACCGCCACCACCCGTTCCACCAGGGCGCGGAGCGTCTTCTCTTCGTTGAACACGGGGATTACGACCGAGAGAACAAAGTCGCCGGGAATTTCGTAGATCCCCAGACGATGACAGACTCCGGCCCCCAGAAGGTTCCGGAGCTTGTTGTACCAGGCGGCGGTGTGCGGACTCTCGCCGTCGGGAGGCAGTTCCGGTGCATCCAGATTCATGACACGCTAGCTGGGACGGCGCAGACGATGCGAGCGGATGATGTCGGCGGCGGCATCGGAGGGTTTCTTTTCCGTGGCCGGAGCGGATCCGTCGGCGGGAGGAGGCGGGGGAGGGGCTGGCGCCACCGCGCCAGTCGACTCCGGATCCGGCAACACCACGTCGGGTATTTTGGCGTCCACGGCTGGATTTTCGGGGGGCGCCTGCTGAGGCATGCCATAGCCGGGCATCATTCCCGGCATCATCGGCATTTGCATCTGCTGTGCCGGGTAACCAGGGGCAGGCATGTAGCCGGGCATCGGATAGCCCGCGGGGGGATAGCCGGGCGCCGGCATGTAACCGGCCGGGTAGCCTGGGGGGTAACCTTGGGGCATTCCATATCCGGGGGGCATGCCGTAGGGAGGCGCTCCATACGGAGGGGAAGGCATGTAACCCGGCTGCGGCGCCATCTGCTGCGCCGCCGCCTCGGGGGGAGGAAACGTCGGCATGATGGCGGTGTCTTCGTCCGGGCGGACCGCCGGAAACTCAACGGTGTCGGTGGCGTGAACCCCCGTTTCCTGAGCGGCGACGTCGACCGGAGCTTCAGGCTCTGCAAAAATCGACGACGACGAATCGGATTCAGCCCCACCCGCGCCAGACCTGGCGCCACCGGCCCCTACGGCCACTGCGGCGGGCTGCCGCACCACGATCTCAAACACCAGCTTCCCTACGACGACGGTGTCGCCGGGATTGAGAACCACCTGCCCCTGAACCCGTTCGCCGTTCACAAACGTCCCGTTCGTGCTCCCCAGATCGCGCAGACGAACAGTGAAGTCGTCAATCGTGAACACGCAATGGTGCCGACTGACCAAGTCGCTATTGGGACGCAAATGGCAATCCTGCTCGCGTCCGATCAAGAACTGCCGCACGTTCAGGGGTATCAGTTTTCCCTGCTGCTTGCCTTCCAGTACCTTCAGATCCACCTGCAACATGTGTCGGTGCTCCAACCGAAATGACTCGCTTCCAACGCCTGTCCTATGCCGAGTGCGTCATGACTCCCGGCGACGATGAATCGAACGCTCCTGGAAACCGTCACTGGCCAATGAACCCATCCCGAAGTGCCGCGCCCGATTGTTCGCGTACATTCTGACAATCCACCCCGTGAATGAAAAGCCTACCGAGCCGGTTGGGCAACAGGAATCTGCTGCAGAATTGATTGGCGATCTGGTTCGGTATGCCTGGGTTGATCTGCGCTTCACGGTAGCACGACGCCCCCCCAATGTCAAACAAAATCGCTGAGGATCGGATTCCATACGCCGGCCGGCGACCGCCTGGTTTCGGGGCGTTCCTCCTCTCACCCCTCCCGCGACTGGACCGACGCCATAACATGGCGCGATTCCGCAGGAGTCAACTGCGCCAGTCGCAGGTGGGAGGCCAGCAGCGATCCGATCGCCTGGGAAAGCTGGTCCGCCAGTTCCAGCGGCAACAGCCTCTTCTGCGTCAAGTCCCACAATCCCGGGAGTTGTGGCGTTCGCCTCGAACCGCGCAATACCAGGCTGCCGTGTTGCAAAATCGCCCCTTTCCGCCGCCGCTGTGCGCTTCCCAGCACTTTATGTCCCTGCACCACCAGATCGAAATCATCCCCCCGTCCGAAGCAGAGAAACTCCGCAGCTTTTTCTGGCGACCCCTCTCCTCGTAACTGTGCCGCGATTCCAAACCCCGCCAGCACGCCCATGACCAATTTGTGGACATGCGTATACAGCTCCCTGGGAGCCGACGACAGGGGATGACGCGCTGGAAGAGCGCACGAATACGTCAACTCCTGGTCATGCACGATCGCCCCGCCCCCCGAAAGACGGCGGACCACTGGCAGGTCGGCCAACTCGTCGGGAATCGCCCCTGGGTTCGATTCCTGAAAATAGCCCAGGGAGAGCGTCGGCTGGTCCCAGCCGTAAAACCGGAGGGAGCAGACTTCCGACTCGACGGCACTCTCCAACAGCAGGGCATCCACTCCCATGTTCCAGGAACCGGAACCGGGGGCCGGATCGATCATCACGCGGCACGTCTCCCAGGAGCTGGGAACTGCTGCCACGGAACCCGCGTCAATCAATGCCCGAACAGGACTGCCTGATGTGCGACCTTCTCCACTGCCCCGCTCCATCACGTTTCCCCTCTCGCGACCTGCCCCCGCCGCTCACTCCGGGGCTTCCTCGGTCAGTGGCTTGCGCGCTTCGACCAGGATCCCCCCCATTTTGAAGAAGCGATGCACCGGTGTGAACCAGAGCTGTGTCTGCCAGGGAAGCCCAACCTCTTCGCAGGCCGCCCGCAACTCGCGGCGGTTGTAGGTCCGACACTTCCAGGTGCGGCTGACGACCATCCCCGGCAACGTGTCTTCGGTCGCCAGGAGCAGTAGTCTCCCCCCCGGCTGGAGCACGCGCGAAAGCTCGCGGAGCCCCGGTCGCGGATCGGGAAGATGTTCAATAACCCACCCGCAGGTGATGCAGTCAAACACGTTGTCGGCAAACGGGAGCTGCGTCAAATCTCCCGCCACAAAACTCGGCCGCGGGCTGTGCAGCCGCGCTCGAGCCCGGCGCAGCATCCCATGCGACAGATCGAACGCCACGAGGCGGGTGTCGGCATGAGATCGCTTCAACAGATGTCCCAGAATCTGACCGGCGCCCGAGCCGACATCCAGGATGTTGCGACAACCGGAGACGTCAAATTTGCGGCGACGGAACATCCGCCCCACGAGCGGCTCGTGGAGCGACATCAGGCTCCCCATCACCAGCACTGCGCCGGCCGGGCCGTCGTACAGATGCCGGATGCGATTGCGGTATTGCTGCAGAGGAATACGATTGATCCCTGGGAATTCGACGAGCCGGCGCAGCGTGGAGCGAGCGCGGGTTCGCGAATCACGAGGAGTTCGGGGGTCTCGGGTCATAGCCAAAAGCGGCAGGGGTGTGCGGGCGGCAGAGCCGCCTGCTGGAGGAATACGGGAACACCCGTTTAGCAACGCTTGAACAGCAGGCGGCCCCTCACTATATTCGGGAGACGCAGGTTTTTACAACACCACGCGGCCGTCCGAGGTCTTTCGGACGCGTCCGTTGCTGGCCTCTCGTGGATTCGACCGACCGTTCTCACCGCGACCGCCTCGTCAGGATGTCCAAATTTGTCGATCTCAGGAGCGTCGATGATCCGCGGGACATCATCCACCAGGCCGTGCAGATTCTGGCCGAAGGAGGGTTGATCGGCCTGCCGACAGAGACCGGTTATGCCGCCGCCTCCCTCGCGACGCATCCCGGCGCGGCGGCGGCTCTCGGGGGATTGCCTCCCTTCGTCGTGCGGGGACCGCTGGTGCTGGGTGTCAAAGGGGCGCACGAAGCAGCCGACTACCTCCCCGACCTGTCGCCGTTGGGAAACAAACTGCTGCGGCGGTTTTGGCCAGGGCCGGTGACGTTCCAGGTCGATGCCGCCAGTGCCGCCGGAGTCGCGCGGGCTCTCCCGGAGGCCACGTGGCAACTGTTGACAGCAGGAGGTGGCTTCTCAATTCGAGCACCCGGCGGTGAGGTGGCGTTGGCCATCCTGAGGATGCTCCCGGCCCCTTTGCTGTTGACGGGGGAAGCGCTTGTTGAGGGGAACCTGTTTGGATCGGCGCGGGGGTTGGCGGACGCCGCCGGCACGGGCTTGACGCTTGTGATCGACGCCGGACCGGGCAAATACTCGCTGCCGACTTCCCTGGTTCGGATTCAGCGGGACAACTGGAACGTCGCGCGGGAAGGGGTCGTCACCGAGCGGATGCTGCGGCGTCTGGGAGGCATGTACTACCTGTTTGTCTGCACCGGAAATACCTGTCGCAGTCCCATGGCAGAAGGGTTGTTTCGCAGGCTTTTGGCGGAGTACCTGGGCTGCGCCGAAGATGAATTGGTCGATCGAGGCCATCTGGTGCTCTCGGCGGGCGTGTCCGCCGGTATGGGGCACCCGGCGAGTCAGGAATCGGTCGAGATTCTGCGGACGCGCGGGATCGACCTGCGGGGGCATGAAAGCCAACCGGTCAGTCGTCATCTGTTGTACCAGGCGGACCGGATCTTTACGATGACGCATGGCCATCGCGATCTGTTGCTGAGCAACTTCCCGGAATTCGCGGACCGCGTCGAGCTTTTGGCGCGCGACGCCACCGACGTGATCGATCCGATCGGGTCGGGGCTGGAGGAGTACCGCCGGTGTGCCGACCAGATTGAGAAAAACTTGCGCGCGATCCTGAAAGAACTTCCCCACGCTTGAACCATGAAAATTGTGATCGCCAGCGACCACCGCGGCTACCTCATCAAAGGCAAAATCATCGGCATGCTGGCCGAACTGGGCCACACGGCGCAGGATCTGGGAACCGCCTCCGCCGAGCCGGTGGACTATCCCGACTTTGCGGCACAGGTGGCGCGCATCGTCTCGCGGAAGGAAGCGGATCGCGGGATCCTGATCTGCGGAACCGGGATGGGGATGTGCATTGCGGCGAACAAGTTTGTCGGAGTCCGGGCGTGCAACTGCCACGACGACGTCACCGCCGAGATGAGCCGTCGGCACAACGACGCCAACGTGCTGTGCCTGTCGGCGGACCTGCTCGGCGATCGCCTGGTGAATCGGATGGTGGAGTTGTGGTTGCGGACCGAGTTCGAAGGGGGGCGGCATGCGCGGCGGGTCGATAAGATCAGCAGGTTGGAGAGTGAATTGACGTCATGAGCGGCCTGGCGAAGGGACCGGGACGGCGTGCGATCCTTCCCGGCCACCTCGCGAAGACTGCCACTTTTGAAAGGACGATTGGATGGATCCCGCTCAGTTGCAATACGCCAAAACCGACGAATGGGTACACCTCGCCGGGGAAGTGGCTACGATCGGCATTTCGGATTTCGCAGTCCAGGCTTTGACCGATCTGGTGTACATTGAACTCCCAAAGCCGGGAACACGGGTCGAGATCGCCAAACCGTTTGGTGTCGTGGAGAGCGTCAAGGCGGCCAGCGACATGTATAGCCCGGTCACCGGCGAAGTGCTCCAGGCCAATCAGCAGCTCGAGAACGACCTGGGGGCGCTTTCCGCGGATCCGTTCGGCGCTGGATGGCTTCTCAAGGTCCGGATTGACGCCAACGGGGTCTCCG